>JBCQUO010000049.1:0-14041 GCA_047173955.1 Rikenellaceae bacterium | reverse complement strand
CGCCCTCGTAAAAGGCTCGGCTACCTCACACCAAATGAAAAATTTAAACAAATATTAACTATGAATTCAGTTGCATTTGCAGGTTGAATTCAGCAATAAAACCCAACAATGAAAAACAAAATCCGGAAACTATCTTTTGCTGCGCTACTACTAGCTGTGGGAGCTAGCTCGCAAGCGCGAAACATCTACGTTTCGCCGAGTGGATCGAACACCAACGATGGCTCAATTGATGCTCCATATCGCACAATCTCCAAAGCGGCATACTTCGCTATCGCTGGGGATAGCGTCATAATCAGCGAAGGTGTATACCGCGAAAGAGTATCGCCAGCCAATGGCGGAATCAACACCGCATCGCGTATCACCTATATAGCAGCTCCGGGTGAAAAGGTAGAGATCAAAGGGTCGGAGATTGTCACTGAGTGGAAAAAGGAGAGTGGAAACATTTGGAAAGTGGTTGTACCCAACACCCTTTTCGGAGACTTCAACCCCTTCGAGCTCAATGTCTATGGTGATTGGTTGCGTTCGGGTCACGACCACCATTTGGGAGCGTTGTATGTCGATGGAGTAGCTTTTCGCGAGACTCCAACGATCGACGATGTGAAGGGTTTGGAGAGCAGCAAATGGCACGCTACAGTTGATGATGATAACACAACAATCTACGCCAACTTCGATGGGGCTAACCCCACAAAGTCCTTAACCGAGATCAACGTGCGCCCAACATGTTTCTACCCCAACACCAATGGCGTGGATTACATCACCGTCGATGGACTACATATATCGCAGGCTGCCACACAGTGGGCACCTCCAACAGGAGAGCAGATCGGTATCATCGGCCCCAATTGGAGCAAGGGATGGATCATCAAGAACTGCGACATCTCGCACTCTAAGTGTGTGGGTGTGAGTATCGGCAAGGAGAGATCTACGGGTCAAAATATGAGCCTTCAATATCGTCCAACAGCCAAATTCAACAAGGTGGGCTTCTCGCGCGAGGTGGAGTCAATCATCAGCGCTATCAACAGAGGTTGGTGCCAAGAGAATATCGGTTCACACCTAATAGAGAACAACAAGATCTATGAGTGCGGACAGGCTGGTATCGTAGGACACTTGGGTTGCGCATTCTCGACCATTCTCAACAACGAGATCTACAACATCAACTACCTCGATGACTTTGGTGGTTTCGAGACCGCAGGTATCAAACTCCACGCAGGAATCGACGTTATCATAGATGGCAATATCATTGTTAATTGTCGTCGTGCGATATGGGCTGACTGGCAAGCTCAGGGTATGCACGTAATGAACAACACCTTCGACAAGAGCATCGAGGAGGATTTCTTTATCGAGGTGTCGCACGGACCAACTCTCGTATACAACAACATCATGCTCTCTGAGGTGGGAATCTATGCCGATGCACAGGGTATTTTGTTTGCCAACAACCTTATCTACGGAAAGGTCAATGTGCGCCGTTCGACATATCGTTACACCCCATACCATATGCCTCACTCGACGCAACTTCGCGGATTCTACAACAATGGCGGTGGTGATGTGAGATTCTACAACAACCTCTTTATGGGTCAAGGTAAAGTTGCCGACAAGGATGGAAATGTCAAGAATAATGGCTTGGAGGGGTACAATGAGTTCCCTGCCGATGTCGATAACTCAGGTACTTTTGTCGAGGTGGAGAAGAGTCTTAACTACAGATTCCCAGTCTACACATATGGAAATGTATACTACAAGGGAGCTACGCCATTCAATAAGGAGGTTGAGCCCAATATCCTCAGCACGGAGGCTCCCCAGATCGAGCTCATGAAGGATGAGAATGACAACTACTACCTATCGTCGAGCGTCGATGTAGGTGCACTTAAAGGTCTAAAGAGTATCGAGATCAACACCGAGATGTTGGGGCAGACATTTATTTCGGACCAGATCTTCGAGAACCGCGACCTCACACCCTTCATCTTCGATAGCGACTACTATGGACTCCCTCGCAACAAAGAGAACCCAGTTCCCGGACCTTTCGAGACTCAACCCGACAAGTTCGTCTGGAAAAAATAGAGATACTAAAGTGTGTATGCAATAAATTATTGCCCACACCGTAGACCCCTAAGCCCTCCGTAGTAGCTACTATGGAGGGCTTTTTGCAGTTGTTAGAGTGTTGAATTTACAATAATCCACCCCTAAAGGCAATAAAACGTATATTTTCTTTGTTAGTTAAGAAAACATATATTACTTTTGCTGCACACAGAAATCCTTAAAATAAAAAAATAATGATTAAAAAATTCATGTCTCTTGCAGCTCTTGTGCTTCTTTGCAGCAGCGCAAGCGCCTTCTCACTTTCGGATGTAGCTACAGCAGTTAGCTCAACTACAAGCAGTTCAAGCTCAAGTTCATCATCAACCGTGAGCAGTATCGTATCGACCGTTGCCTCAGCAATCACAGGTGGCACAACAGTATCAGCTTCGACCCTAGCTGGCACATGGAGCTACTCTAGCCCTGCCGTTAAGCTCGAAAGTGATAACGCCCTCACCGAAGTAGCTGGTACACTCGCAACATCTCAGATCGAGAGTAAGTTGAGCTCCGTATACTCAACTGCTGGTATCACAGCGTCGAGCTTCTCGTTCACCTTCAACTCAGATATGTCTTTCTCTTGCTCCACAAAAAGCAAAACATTGAGCGGTACATACTCAGTCGAGAGCGACGACCAAATCAAATTGACATTTAGCGCTGTTGGATCTATCAACCTTGGCTCAATAACCGTAACCACCTCAATCTCAGGAAGTGAGCTGTCGTTGCTGTTCAATGCCGATAAACTCCTTACTGTAGTTAGCGCACTATCATCTGTGTCTGACTCACTCTCAACCATCAACTCGCTTTTGTCGAACTACGATGGTGTAATGGTCGGATTTAACCTCACAAAATAATTTTTGTCGGGTTAAATGTTGAGGTTTAGCTTTTTTTAAGAGGCCTTTGGTCAGAGGCTAGACTGCCTAACGCCGGCGGGCGCACAGCAAGCTGTGATTTGTGTTTTCTTGCGCTTTTGTGTGCTGAGACCACGAGCCGTTTTCGCACTAAAGCGTGAAATTTAAAATATTTAATGGTGGACCCAGATCTCGAAAGTAAACTTTCGGCTCCGTGTCCACCATTAAACATTTATACCCCCTATGGGGGAACCACCTCGCGGCCTCAAAACTCAAAGCGAGGGGAAAAATAATGATGAATGGTGAATGGTGAATGGTTAATGACCATTGATCATTAACCATTATTTTCGGTTGGGTGGGGTGTTGTGCGCGCGGAGACCCCGAGAGGGGGTAATATGAAAATAGTGGATACTGAACCGAAAGCTCGCTTTCGAGGACAGGACCCACTATTTTTATATTATACGTTCACCGCAAGGTGAACTTCCGCGCGCGCAACAACGCACAAACCGCAAGGAAAACAAATCACAGCTTGCTGTGCGCCCGCCGGCGTTAGGCAGTCTAGCCTCTGACTTCGGAGGCGTTAGGCAGTCCAGCCTCTGACTTCGGAGAAGCCTCTAAACACACAGCGCAACCACACAATGCAGCCTTGTAAGTTACTTTTGGATTCTGATACGTTGGCCGATGGATAGTTTATCGGCGTTGCGGAGGCCGTTCCACGACATGATCTGTTTCACTGAGACGTTATATTTGCGCGCTATAGCACCGAGTGTATCTCCGCTCCTTACGACGTGCACCGATCCGCCAACTGTGCTCTGGGCCTTCTTGACCACCGTGGGGTTGATGTATGTCTTTAGGTAGGCGGAGTCTTTGGCATATATAGCCTCCTCGTTCTCGATGTACTTAACTATATATCGTTGAGGCAGTCGCAGAGTATACTCTTTTGTTGTGGCTGGGATTATATCCTTACGATATTGGGGATTTAGGTCGCGCAAAACTTCGATGGGAAGTTCCAATGTCTCTGCCACTTGACCGAGGTGCATAATTTTATTTACACGGATGGTGTCGGTCGCTAGTGGGAGGGGTGATTCGCTGAACTCTATACCATGTAGTTTGTGGTATGCGTAGGCATATGTAGCGCCAATAAATGCAGGTACATATCCGCGAGTCTCGCGAGGTAGGTAGTAGTATATATCCCAAAAGGTACCCTCTTTGAGTCCTGCGCGTGCAAGTGCTTTATTGACATTTCCCGGGCCGCAGTTGTAGGCGGCTATTGCTAAGCTCCAGTCGTTGTAGATATTGTATAGATCCTTGAGGAACTTACAAGCGGCTATTGTCGCAGCTTCGGGGTCACATCTCTCGTCGACTAAGGAGTTGATCTCCAACCCATAGCTCTTGCCTGTTGTGGGCATAAATTGCCACAGTCCCATAGCTCCAGCGCGCGATATAGCTGTCGAGGCCAGTGCTGATTCGATGATCGGCATGGCGCGAAGCTCTATGGGGAGGTCGTGCTTGATTAGCTCCTCTTCGATAGCTGGGAAGTAGTATTGCGAGAGGGACATAATGCGGTTGATGGTTCCGTATTTGGTGTTTATGTATCTCGAGATATAGCTCTTTACAATTGGATTATAGGGCAAATTGATGGGCGATGCCAAATCCATAAGCCTACGCGATAGCACAGAGTCGGGGATCGAGACTATATCGACCTCAACATCGTCGTCGCTGACCTCGATAAAGTTTTCGAAGAAGGTGCTAAACTGATCTGCCGCGGCCCTCTCTCTCCACTCCGAGAGGAGTGAGTCGATCTGGAAAACGGAGTAGTCGATGGTCAGTGCGCTGTTGTAGGCCTCGTCATCGACGACAGTTTTTTTGGAGGTGTTGGGGTCAACATCCTCTACGACCTCTCGGGGTTGTGTCTCTCGGGGCGCAGTTTCGTGAATCGTTTTGTTCACCTCGTCGCGCTCTGTTCGCGCCAGCGCACGTCGCTCTTTCCATGATAGTTTTTCGCTGCTCGCTGTGGCAGAGTTAATGATGGCGAGTGACAGGACCGCCATTGCTAGTATATTCAGTTTTCTCATTTGCTGGGTTAAAATGTCATATTGATATTGAATCCATATGTTGCGCACTCGCTTCTCGACGCTGGTGAATATGTAGTCTTTATGAGTGGCTCGATATTCATCGTTAGGTCGTCCGAGATGTCGTAGTCGCGAAGGTGGGCATCGACATGAGCGTCGATGATTTGTAGGATATATAGCCCTGCGAGGAGGATATAACTCAAATCGCGATTGCGCCTATAGCTATCTCTAATGCTCTTGAGGTACGACGACGAGTAGCTACCTCCAAACTCATCTTGCGATCCATCGGGGTAGTCATCGGGGTTTATGTCATAGTCGTAACGTAGGGAGTATGCCTTTTTGAAGCGCGTGTAGCCGCGTGTGTTCCAGTCGATTACATAGATCATCGAGGCGAAACCTCCCACCACAAAGGGGACTTTCCAGTAACTTCCGTTATAGATCTGACCTGCACCGGGACATATCATAGCCAATGTCGTAGCCTTCTTCACGGTCGAGATATCGTTGGTAGAGTAGTTCACCGCCGCGTCGCCGAGGAAGTATATATATGAAGATATAGCAACTCCCATGTATAGCTGTCTGCGCGTGTTGCTACGTATCATGCTCGCCTGCACAGCATCTATTTCGTCCGTGCGGTTGAGGGTCGAATATGTCAATTCGTCGTATGTCGCCTTTAGGGGTTTGTAGGTCTTATTCTCGTTGGCAAACAGAGCAAGAGAAGCGCCGAGAGTTCCATAGAAAATCGGCAGTTTCCAATATTGTTTATTGTAGACTTGACCATAGCCGGGCAGCACAGCCGCTGTCCAACACATTTTGGATAGTGATGTTGAGTCGTTAATGAATCTCGAGATAAAACCTTTTTTTGCTGTTGTGTCCGCCTGCACACGATGTTCGTGGGGACGCAATGGCGCACCCCCATCGCTCGTGATATTGCTAAGCGCTATTGAGTCCACGCCAACCCCTCTCTCGGTAGCCAATGAGTCTACCGCCTCCACTGCCTCCACCGACTTGAATAGAGTCAAAGAGTCCATAGCCTCGGCTACCCCCAATGAGTCAGTCAACTCCACAAGTGACTTGACACCCAAAGAGTCCGCCTCTGCGTTTGAGGACGAGGCTGTTCGTCCACTCACAATCACACCACCACTAATCACACTCTTTTGTGAGCGCTTCGGTCCGCTCTGTGCAGAGGCCTCAACGACACTCCCACAAAAAACAAAAGCTACTACAGCCAAGATATTAAGCCATCGAAGGGCATTTTTTCTTTTTGTCATGTTACCTACTTAAGATCACCTAGTCGACCTATAAAGCTCTCGATCTCGTCATCGCTACCAAACTCGATAACAATGCGTCCGCCACCCTTTTTGCCTCGCTTAATAGATATATTCTCCGAAAATAGTCTCTCCAAACTCTCGGCCAAACGTGCATAACTTTCGGGATAATCCATCGTCTCATCGTCGTTTTGGCCCTCGGTGGGCTCCTCATCTGCGGCTGGAAGCTCAACATCTCCTTGTTGCATAGCTCGTGCCAACTCTTCGCTTTGGCGAACGGTGAGAGAAAGTTCGATGATTTTGTCCAGCACAACAACCTGCTTGTCGAGATCCTCGACCGAGGCCAACGCTTTGGCGTGACCCATAGAGATAAGCCCCCCCTTAAGTGCCGCTTGCACCCTCTCCGAGAGCTTCAAGAGTCGAAGGTAGTTAGCAACCGTGGGGCGCTTCATACCCACCAATTGAGCCAATGACTCTTGGGTGAGTCCACACTCCTCGATAAGGCGTTGCATACCAAACGCAATCTCCATAGGGTTAAGATCCTCACGTTGAAGATTTTCGACAAGCGCCATAGCGTGAAGTTTAAGATCATCGACCTCGCGGATATAGGCTGGGATAGTTCTCAACCCTGCCTTTTGGGCTGCGCGCCAACGTCTCTCACCGCTGATGATCGTGTATCCCTCCCCCTCGCGGACAATAGTGATGGGTTGGATCACCCCCAACGAACGGATAGAGTCGGTGAGCTCCCCCAATTTTTCGTCGTCAAAATCGCGACGTGGCTGGTTGGGGTTAGGTTTGATATTGAGTATAGAGACCTGCGCCATATCGTTCGATGCGACGTGTGTCTTTGGTTCTGCTACAGTGTCGGACGAGGTAAATATCGCATTTAGACCACGACCGAGACCTTTTTTCTGTTTTATCATCTGTTAATTATACTTCATTTCTTTACGCTGTTGCGAGCCTTAATGCGCTCACGCTTCAAAAACTCTTTGGCTAGGCTCAGGTAGTTGTTCGACCCCACGGCGGCTGCGTCGTAAAGGATCACAGGTTTGCCATGCGAGGGGGCCTCGCCAAGGCGGATATTGCGCTGAATGACCGTTTCGTAGGCCAAATCGGTGAAGTGCTCCCTCACCTCTTCGACAACTTGGTTATTGAGCCTATTGCGCATATACATAGTCAACACAAAGCCATTAATCTCCAACTGGGGGTTGAGTCCTCCCTTAACTATCTTTATGGTGTTGAGCAACTTACTAAGCCCCTCGAGTGCCAAATACTCGCACTGCACGGGGATCAACACCTCGTCCGCTGCGGTGAGTACATTGACCGTCGTGTAGCCCAACGAGGGTGAGCAGTCGATAAAGATATAGTCGTAACCATCCCTCACCTCGTCGACGATCTCCTTGATCTTGAAGTGTGCGTTCTCCATCTTAGCTAGCTCCGTATCTGCCGCCACAAGGTCGATACTCGATGGCATAAGCCATAGTTTTTTAACGTATGGACACTTCAAAATAGTATCTTTGGGGGCACATTCGCCAACTATAGCTTCGTAGATTCCCTCCGAATTGATATCAAAACCCAACCCCGAAGTTGCATTTGCTTGGGGATCGGCATCGAGGATAAGGACCTTTTTGCCCAAAATGGCAAGAGATGCAGCGAGGTTAATGGCGGTAGTGGTCTTACCCACGCCACCTTTTTGATTTGCTAGAGCGATTACTTTGGACATAAAAATTCAACTTCAAGTTTCGTATTGTGCAAAATTAGTCAAATTATATGAATATACACCATTACCTACAAAAAAAATAGTTATCTTTGGAGTGTTAAATTTTAACAACATTGAAAATGAATAACGAAATACCGCATGTCGAAGAGGCAAATGTTGACCCTCAAAAACCTCAGGAGTCACCTCAGCCTAAACTAAGTTTTTTGTGGGGTGGGGAGTTCCCATCCGTGATCGACCTTTTGGCCATATTGGGAATCTTTCTTTTGTCGCAGATAGCAGCTTTGGCGATCACCTATCTGTTGGGGTTTGGTTTCGATTGGTCGACATACGAAAGTGCTGACCCTCTGGTCAGAGTCGCGGCCCAAGACCAAGCTGGCAAGTTTTCGCTTGTGAGCTACTGTGCCACAATGTCGCTAACGATCGTTGGTGCACTCATACTTCGCCGACTCAGGGGCGGTAAGGCCCCCATTGCTAAATTTTCGGCCGTTGGTTTCAACCCCTCGATCTTGTTGTGGGGCATTATATTGCTCCTCTCGATCTCGGTGGTTATGGACCCCTTGATGAGATACCTCCCCTCCCCTCCTCCGATCTATGGGCGCGGATGGTCGATGGTCTTGACATTGGTTGTCATAGCCCCCTTTGCCGAGGAGTTCCTATGTCGTGGATTGGTGCTGGAGGCGGTGCGCGCAAAGAGAGGGGCTTGGGTGGCATGTATCGTCTCAGCGCTCTTTTTCGGAGTTCTACATATGCACCCCACGGTAGCTATCAATGCCGTGATTATCGGAATCGTTTTGGGTTACATATATATCCGCACAAACTCGCTCTTTGCACCCATCATGCTCCACGCATTCAACAATGCACTAGCCTTTTTGCTCGTGTGGCTGGGCTACGAAAATCTCACTCTGTGGGAGATGGTTGGCAACAAAACAATATATGCGATTATTTATGGAGTGGGGCTCGTTATGTTAATCGGCTCTTTCATCCAGATAATCCGCCAACTGTCACTCTTACGCCTCCAAGCCGAGCAGAATGAAGCACTAAAAGAGAGTGCTAACGATACTCAAAACGAAGCTCAGAGCGACGAGGAGATAGCCAATAAAGAGAAATAATCTGCGTTTGTATGCAATAAAACCAATAAAAAACGTTATTTTTGTCAGACGTATGAATCTACTTAGGAATATATCTGTGCTGCTACTCCTTGTGGGGGTGGTGTCGTGCCATGAGTTACCTCGCATTATGGGAGGTGACAAGATAGTTGCATCGGTAGGTGATAGAGAGCTTAGAATGAGTGATTTAAGCGGTGTTGTTCCGAGCGGATTGTCGCCCGAGGATAGCATCTCTTTTGTTGCGCGGTATGCTCAACGGTGGATCCTAAGTAGCGTGAAACTAGTCGAAGCAGAGCAGGTGTTTGCATCGTCGGCCCCCGATATAGACAAAATGGTCGAGGAGTATCGCAACTCGCTTATGATAAAAAGATTGGAAAAATACAAAATTAACCAAGATTACAATATCACAGAGTCGGCGGAGGATATCAAGGCATACTACCGAGACAATAGCGATAAATTTTTGCTCACCAAAGAGTTGGTCAAAGGGCGTATATTGAGCTTCCCCAAAGAGACCAAGGATGGCGCGGCACTCCTTAAATCAATGTCGGAACTCACACCCAAAGGTGTCGAAGATTTCCGTTCGACATGCGAAAAGAGAGGGTTTAGCTATACGGAGCTCACGAGCGGATGGATCGAGTACGCGGACTTTTTGGATCGACTCCCGATTGTGAGGGATGGCGCGCACTACGCTAACTTTATATCGAAGAGCGGAGTGCAACAGCTCGAAGATGAGGATAATAAATACTATTTCCAAATCACTGAGGTCAAAGAGGTGGGCGAAATAGAGCCCCTAGAGAGGATCGAAGAGACAATTCGCTATATCCTCAGCAACAAAAACCAAGCTGAATTTTTGCAGCTCTACGAAGCTGAACTACTCAAAAACGCTCAACAAAAACGTGGATTTATACGCAACTACATATCCGAAGAGGTGGAACCGACCAAAGAGGATATGGAGAGTTAAAGATCGCACCGCACAAACGATTAAATAAGTAAAGAAAATATATTTTTAAGATGTTAAAAAAGATAATTATTCCGTTATTCTCGCTCCTAACGATTTTTGGGGCGCAGTCACAACAGAGAGTCATTTTGGATAAGGTGGTCGCTGTTGTAGGTAACTCGTCGATCTTACACTCCGAAGTGAAGGTTAGCGCCGATGAACTTACTCAACAACGTCGCCAGATGGGGTACACTTCGGATGTGGACCCGATGGTAGAGGCTTTGGAGTCGATCATGGAGGTGAGATTGTTGGCCAATCAGGCACGAATAGACTCTGTGGAGATCAATCTGGTAGCTATTAACTCTATGACATCAAGCTATATAGATCAGATGATTAGCGAAGCAGGAGGTATCGCTCAGCTCGAGAAGGAGCAGGGTTTGAAGCTCTTTATCATACGCGAGAATATCCACTCTCAATACGAGGAGCAGTCTTTGTACCAAAATATGCAATATGAGATTATCAGCAAGGTGAAAATTGTCCCCGGAGAGGTTGAAGCATTCTACAAGAGCATGGATAAAGAGGATATTCCGCTAATCGGAGACCAATATGTATATGCCCAAATCACGCGCTTCCCAAGCTCCATAGAGGAGGCTAAGCGACGTGTTAAGGAGCGCCTGTTGGATATGCGTGAGCGTGTTGTCACAGGGCAGACCAAATTCTCGGTGTTGGCGCAGATGTACTCTGCTGACCCCAGTTCGGCATACAGAGGTGGAGAGATGGACCCTCAGCCTTCGTCGGGATTCGTAACCGAGTTTGCCGAGGCATTGGAGGGGTTGCGTGTGGGTCAAGTATCGGAGATCGTGGAGACAGAGTTTGGTTTCCATATCATTGAACTAATTGATAAGCAGGGCGATATGTACCATTGTCGTCATATCCTTTTGCGCCCTTCATTCACCAACGACGAGCTCTTGGAGCCTGTTCGTTTCCTCGATAGCATAGCAACCGAGATACGTCGCGACTCATTGACAATGGATGCCGCAGCGATGTTGTATTCGGACGATGCAAGCTCGAAGATGAATGGCGGTTTGGTTTCGAACTACGACCTTCTCGAAAGAACAAGCCGTAATGACCCCAAACTCACAGTTACCAAGTTCCTCAAAGAGGATTTCGGTTCGCGCGGATACAAAAGTATAAATGACTTTACGGCCCTCAGCAAACTAAAAGAGGGTGAGATCTCGCCTGCGTTTTTGTCGGAGGATATGTTGGGTAACCAATTGGCAAAGTTTGTGAAGTTGTTGGAGGTGATCCCATCTCACGCTGCTTCGCTCGAACAAGACTACCTTCAGTTGGAGGCTTTGGCCCTCGAGGACAAGAAGATGAAGGTCTATAACGATTGGTTGGTCAAACACATAAAGACAATGTATGTCTATATCTCTCCCGAGTTTAGGGATGGAGAGTTTAGAAATAAGGAGTGGGTGAAGTAAGATTAGATGCGTAAAATATTTTCATTCATACTCACGCTCTTGATCCTCGGATCTATATTTGCACAGGGAGGAAAGCGTCAAACACAGAGTGAGCCGGCACCCCAAAAGGAGCTTATCGACATCAAAGCCGATGTCGCATACCCCTACAAGGTCAATGCAGACTCTTCGGTGTTGTGCCTTGTGGGTAATTTCGCAGCGCAACACAATGGTGCGGTGATTACGGCTGATAGTGCAGTGAGATATGGAGATGAACGAATAGCGTGCTTTGGCAATGTGTTGATTAACAAAAACACTACATATGCCTATGCTGATCGTGCCGATTACGATGGTACGATAAATCAAATCACACTCTACTCCCACATCATAAAGGTTATAGATGAGGATGTTACGCTCTATACCTACAACTTCAAGTTCAACACGTTGGACAATATCGGTGAGTACTACGGGGGAGGTATCGCTATAAATGGCGATAGTAGCCGCCTAGAGTCTATTCGCGGATATTACTACGCCGACACAAAGGATGTGGTGGGTGTCGAGGATGTCGAGATCTATACCAAGGAGTATGACCTGCGTGGTGATTCGGTGAAGTACAATATGGAGAACGACTATGCGGAGTTTTACCAAAATACCAATATCTGGAACTCTAAGGGCGAATATCTATACGCCAATGAGGGAAACTATGACCGCGAGCTTGCGAGGTTCTTCGTGACGCGCGACGGATATATCCTCACTACAGAACAGGAGGTGTGGAGCGACTCATTGGAGTATTTCCCCAACTTGGAGGAGGCGATCCTAAGGGGTAATATACAGATGGATGACACCGCGCAAAAGGTGCTTATCTATAGTGATTTTGCTCACTACTGGGGCAAGATAGATAAGATCTTCCTCACGCGCAACCCATCTGTTGTGAACTACGACCCCGAGCAAGGAGATACAACCTTTATGCGTGCCGACACAATCATAGTCACTACACACAACCGCGAAGATGACCGCCGTTCTACTGAATTAGAGGCACTAAGGGCAGCTGAAAGAGCTACTCTCGACTCTCTGAATTTGGCTCAGCAACAAAGCGAGGGCCTCGAGGAGGGTTCGCACGACGACCATCAACATGGAGGGCTTCTTGGGGGTGGTGATAGGGGTGGAAGTCGTCCTAGCCGCAGAGATAACAACCGCAATGGAGGTGACCACGACCACAATCACGATCATGATTATGATCACAATCACAATATGGAGGGTGAAGAGGGTGCCGCTATTTTGCCAGATAGCTTGATGGGTGGAGGTGTTGACTCCCTTATTCAAGATAGCGTTAAGATTCTAATACCTAAGGAGTTGAAGGCTCTAGCTAAAGACTCGATCCGTATGCAAAAGGCTGAGGAGAAGAGACTCGTAGCCGAGCGTGCATCCTTGGCCCGAATAAAGGCGCGCAACGAAAAACTCGATGCACAGAAGGTGCGCGCGGCTCGTTTGGCCCAGCAGCGCAGAGACAAAATGGAGTCCCGAATGCGTAAGCAGGGGCGCAGCGAGGAGGAGATAATAGAGAGGTTAGGGTACCTAAAGAGCAGCGACTCATTAGACATAGTGGCCCCAAAAGATACTCTGGATTCACTCGCTCTGGACTCTCTTTTGACTGACTCATTAGCGATAGATAGCGTCACTTTGATTGATCGTGATAGCATATATCGTATTTTGGTGGCCTACAGAAATGCTCGCACCTACAAACCCTCTATGCAGAGTGTTAGCGACTCACTCTCGGGTGACTCCAGAGATACAACCCTGCACCTCTACAAGGATCCATACATATGGAATGGAAATAGCCAAGTGTCATCCGAATATATGGATATATATACCCAAAATGGGGAGCTCACACACGCTATATTTACGGGTCGTCCAATAACCGCTTCGATGATCGACACCGCCTACTACAACCAAGTAACTGGGCGCGTGATGACATCCTATTTCGTCAACAACGAACTTATGCGTAACGACGTGGAGGGAAATGTGCAGACCATATACTTCGCCCAAGACAACCAAACCGAGGAGGTGACAACGATGGTATATGTGGAGAGCGGTTCAGCATCGTTCTATTTCGAAGCTAGCGAGTTGATGGGTATAACCTATCGTGCCAAACCAGAGTATATATTCTATCCCGTGGAGCTGATCCCCGAGAGCCAATCTTTGAGACTCGAGGGATTTAGGTGGAGAGGAAATATTCGTCCCAAACGTTCCGACTTCTCGGATCGCCAACGTAGAGAGTCCGTACGCAGCCAAAAGGAGGCGCTCGAACTACCTCAATACCCAATAGCCACAAATCTGATGATAGATATCGAAAACCTAACACGTGACCGAATATGGATGGATCGCGGCGATCTGGTGGCCCCTCACGCCGAAGAGTGGCTCGAATCCCTCGGGTACAAAAGCGGACAACCTCGAACGCAATCGCCCCTTTAATTAGTCGACCCTTATATATAAATTACCATCTTGATTTATAATGAATTACGACTGGTTTAGGTTTGGAAATATCTGCAAGTTTTTGTATCTTTAT
>JBCQUO010000048.1:0-14427 GCA_047173955.1 Rikenellaceae bacterium | reverse complement strand
TCTCTACATCGGCCGTGCAATGTTTCGCTAGGGATTGCGGATCGGAGTCCGCAATGACGAGATTAATGGTGAATGATGAATGATGGTAATCCGCATGACGGGTGTGTGCCAATCCATCATTAACCATTTATCATTGACCATTGACCATTATTTCTGTGTGTGATCCCCTCGCTTATGTGTGGGGCCGCGAGGGAGTTTCCCCATAGGGGGAATAAATGTTTAATGGTGAACTCGGAGCCGAAAGTTTACTTTCGAGATCTGAGTCCACCATTAAATATTTTAAATTTCACGCTTTAGCGCGAAAATTCATCGCGGCCATAACACAAAGCGCAAGGATAATAAATCACAGCTTGCTGTGAGCCCGCCGGCGTGAGGCATAGCCTCTTAAAAAGACTCTGACACAAGCAAGCCCATCTATTTTATCGACTGATATACATTGTTATCGGGAGCGATTGAACCCTTTGAGCTTACATACTCCTTGAGTAAGTCGGTGATTAGGATGCCTGTGAGGTTTTTGTTTTTGTACTCCAGCCCCTTGTAGGTCAGCACGATATAATCCCCTATAGCAACCTTATAGCTCTTGCCCTTGCGGAGGGTTGGGAATATGACATCTATAGCATCGCCTTTGTCGTTGGTGATGATCTCGTATGGCTCCGTGCAACTTAGGTCTATGTAGTGTGACTCACCAACATTCTCTGCGTCGTTGAACTTGGCCATCACCATACCCTTCATCTGCTCGGGTGTCATCTCGAAGTTCACCACCGTAGAGCCGAATGGCTCCATGTTGAGAATCGTTGCCATAGATATATCACCCTCCTCGATTGTCGACAGGCGAACACCTCCGCTGTGGTAGAAACCAATGTCGGATGAGGTGCCATTCTTGATTGTCGAGGTGAATAGGTTTTTGAGGCCATTTTTGGTAAATTTAGCCGATGCGGTTCCAATGCTAGAGGTCAACTCGGGATTATTCAAATAGACCTCGACCATCTGCGCCACCTCAACGTCGGGGGCATATGTGTCGAGGGGGATGTTGCTGTACGAAATTTGAGGCTCCCCACCCTTTTTTGTGGTTATGACAGTCGCTCCAATGCTCTTTAGGCGACTTCCTGTTTGGGCCACTTGAATGCCATTTATCACCTCGTCGACAACGCTGTGGCTGTGTGCGCCGATAATCATGTCATAACCTTTGAGGTTCTCCGACGCTGCATACTCTCTCTCGCGATCTATGCCCGAGTGCGACAACAATATCAATACATCACACTCGCCACTCTCGCGGAGGTGTTTGTATTGGGCAGCCGATTTGTCGGGGTCAATAAAGGTGATCCCCTCAAATGAAGAGTCCTTGCCCGAAGGGTGGCCATTGGTGTCGTTTATCACAACACCCACAAATGCAACCTTCACCCCATTGCGCTCCACGATCGCGTATGGTTGTGGCTGTGGGAACGACTCAGTTGAGCTAATGACATTGGCCAAAATATTCTCGAACTCAGCCTGCTTATTGGCCTCGACCAGATATTCGTGCCCCCAATCGAACTCATGATTTCCCAAAACACCTACGTCGTAGCGAACCTTATTCATTAGCTCAAAAATAGGTGTGTGGTGCTCCACCAAATCAACAAAGGCGTTGCCCGTGAACTTATCACCTCCATCGACCAAGATCACCTCAGCGGTATCGCGACACATCTGTATAGCTGTGGCCAAAGCTGGGAAACCATCAATCTGTGCATGTATGTCGTTGGTCGACAAAATCACAATCGTACGCTCCGTGTTGCTCTGACACCCTACAAAAAGCGCAACTATAGCGCTTATAATCAAGGTGAAAACTCTTCTTCTCATAAGTATTATTGTTTAGTTATTATTTTTTAATTCATATTCACAACTCTTTATGCTGTCCCTGCGTATCAACTCCCTGTACCTCGCAATATCCTTTGGGTCGGTAGTCTGCCCGAGAAGATCGGCATAGGCTTTTGCTCGGACTCCATAGACATTAATATCCTTAACTCCCATCTCGATGACCTTGGTGTAATCCTCGATTGCCCCTTTGTAGTTCCTCAAAAGAGAGTGCGTTGCGCCCCTTGTCGCATATATATATCCATACGTGGGGTTCAGCTCGATTGCTTTGTTGAAATCGGCAAGCGAGAGTTCATACTTCGCGCTGTTGAAGTAGACACCTCCCCTCATAGCATATAGTCGGCTATCATCGGGCGAACACCCGATCGCTGCGTTGTAATCCTCCAGAGCCTCGTTGACCCTCCCCTCATCGTTGTAGAGCATGGCTCTATATAGATAACTCTCTGTGTTCTTGGGGTCGAGTTCTATGCTTTTGTCATAATCCTCCAACGCCTCTTGTGGCCTCTCCAGCCTCACCAATAGACGCGCGCGATTGTGATATCCCAATGGATTTTTTGGGTTAAGCTCTATGCTTTTGGTGTAATCCTCCAGAGCCTTGTCGTAGATCTTCATGTCGGAGTAGGCGGCCCCTCGGTTCAAGTAGGCGATACCCATATGTGGATAGAAATCTATCGCAGCATCGAGGTCGGCAATAGCTTTGTCATACTCCTTCATATAGATATATGTTGTCGCACGATTGAAGTAATGTTCGGGGATTTTGTAGCCTCTATCAATAGCTCGGCTATATATAGCTATGGCGCGCTCGTACTCTCCCGTCCGCACAAACTTAGCTGCTCGCGCGACACTTAAAGAGTCGGAGACCCCGAAACCCAAGGCCACGATTGCCATGACCCCAAAGGCTATATATAGTATTTTTTTGTTCATAGTATAGGCCATTGTGAACCGTCTCAAAGGTAGTGATTAATATGCAAAATAAAAAGTGCGACGAGGAAATTCCCCATCGCACTCCAATATATTTACTCTATTTTAATATGAGTTGGAAAAGAGTAGAAGCTCACGTTATCGTATCTATCACCTCTACCTCTCTGGCCCGCCCCAGACTATTGCAACTTAGCCAATACGTCAGAGATTCTCTTCATAGCCTCCACAAGGTTCTCGTCTGATGTAGCGTAAGAGAAACGCAAGTACTCAGGAGATCCGAAAGCGTCACCAGCAACAGTTGCAACGTGACCCTCCTCGAGGATATATAGAGCCAAGTCAGTCGATGTGTTAATCACACGATCACCAGCCTTTTTGCCGAAGTAGTAGCTAACCTCTGGGAACAAGTAGAATGCGCCCTCTGGGTTGTTAACCTTAAATCCCTCGATCTTGCTAGCCAACTCCACAACAAGGTTCTTTCTGCGAAGGAACGCTGTGCGCATTGTCTCAACACATGATTGGTCACCAGCAAATGCAGCAACAGAAGCCTTTTGAGCGATAGATGATGCACCCGAAGTGTATTGACCTTGAAGGTTATCGCAAGCCTTAGCGATCCAAAGTGGAGCAGCGATAAATCCGATACGCCATCCTGTCATCGCATATCCCTTAGATACACCATTAACGATAATCACGCGGTCGCGGATCTCCTCGAACTGAGCGATACTTTGGTGTGCACCCACGTAGTTGATGTGCTCGTAGATCTCATCTGCGATAACATAAACTTGCTCGTGACGCTTCAAAACCTCAGCGATCTCGCTAAGCTCTTGTTGGCTATATACGCTACCTGTTGGGTTCGATGGTGAACACAAAACAAGCATTTTGGTCTTTGGTGTGATTGCAGCCTCCAATTGAGCAGCAGTCATCTTGAAGTTATCCTCGATTCCAGTCTCGATGATGATGTTCTCACCCTCAGCGAGTTTCACCATATCTACGTAGCTAACCCAGTATGGAGCAGGTACGATCACCTCGTCTCCGGGGTTAATCATCGCCAAGATAGTGTTACAAAGAGATTGCTTAGCACCGCCCGAAACAACGATTTGAGCTGGAGTATACTCCAAGTTGTTCTCTCTTAGAAGTTTCTCACAAATCGCCTTGCGCAAATCGAGGTATCCCGGAACTGGAGAGTAGAACGAAAAGTTATCGTCGATAGCCTTTTTCGCTGCCTCTTTGATGTGGTCTGGGGTGTTAAAATCTGGCTCACCTACACTAAGGTTGATTACATCTACACCTTGAGCCTTCAACTCATTGCTCTTTTGAGACATCGCCAACGTCTGAGATGGCGTTAACGCTGCTAAGCGATTTGATATTTTAGTCATGCTTTTAAGAAATTATTTTAATGTTTTTAGACCGCAAAGATAGTTAACAATTCTGAGATTACCAATAGTTGTTATAAAAATAACGATAAAAAATTTGGTACACTATTTGATAAACCTAATAAAATATTAAACATTAAGTATGATGAAAAAAAACAAAAAATTAACTACCGTATCTGGACGCAAAGTTGCAGATAATGAAAATGTTCAGACAGCAGGTGTGCGAGGTCCTCTTTTGGTTCAAGATCCATGGTTCCTCGAAAAACTGGGTCACTTCGATCGCGAACTTATCCCCGAACGTCGCATGCACGCCAAAGGGTCGGGGGCCTTTGGAACCTTCACCGTGACGCATGATATAACCCCCTACACCAAAGCCTCGATCTTTGCCGAGGTGGGCAAACAGACCGAATGTTTCGTGCGCTTCTCGACCGTGGCTGGCGAACGAGGTGCGGCCGATGCCGAACGCGATATACGAGGGTTTGCCATGCGGTTCTATACCGACGAAGGGAACTGGGATCTGGTCGGAAACAATACCCCTGTGTTCTTCCTGCGCGATCCACTCAAATTCCCTGACCTGAACCATGTTGTCAAGCGTGATCCACGTACCAATATGCACAGCGCCAATAGTAACTGGGATTTCTGGACCCTCCTGCCCGAATCTCTGCACCAAGTGACAATCACAATGAGCGATCGAGGAATCCCAAAATCATTTAGACATATGCACGGCTTTGGTAGCCACACATATAGCTTCATCAACAAAGACAACGTGCGAACTTGGGTTAAATTCCATATGGTCTGCATGCAGGGTATTGAGACCATCACCGACGAGGAGGCTGCCAAGATCATCGGCATGGATCGCGACTCCAACCAGCGAGACCTATATATGGCCATCGAGGAGGGCAATTTTCCGCGCTGGGAGATGAAGGTTCAGCTCATGAGCGAAGACGAGGCGGATGTGTATCGTATAAATCCATTCGACATGACAAAGGTGTGGCCCCACAAAGATTTCCCTCTCCACGACGTAGGTGTTATGGAGCTTAATCGTAATCCCGAAAACTACTTTGCTGATGTCGAGCAGGCCGCCTTCAACCCCATAAATATAGTCGATGGAGTTGGTTTCTCTCCCGACAAAATGTTGCAGGGGCGACTCTTCTCCTATGGCGATGCACAGCGCTACAGGTTGGGTGTTAACCACAACCAGATTCCCGTGAACAAGCCTCGATGTCCGATGCACGCCTACCATCGCGATGGTCAAATGCGTGTTGATGGTAACTACGGTTCGACAATAGGATATGAGCCCAACAGCTATGGTGAGTGGAGTGATTCGCCCGAACTCAAGGAGCCACCGTTGAAGATCATGGGTGACGCATACAACTACAACGAGCGTGAGTATGACGATGATTACTACACCCAGCCGGGAGATCTTTTCCGCTTGATGTCTCGCGAGCAGCAACAAGTCCTGTGCGAAAACACAGCGCGCGCGATGGGTGACAGTGAGCTCTTTGTCAAACAGCGACATGTGCGTAACTGCCACCGTGCCGACGAAGCCTATGGCAAAGGTGTCGCAATGGCGCTGGGTATATCGTTGGAGGAGGCTCTAGCTTAGGCTTTTAATATTGGTGCCGCGGTTTAGTTTCGAGGACTGCCCTCACGGCGGGCCGTGGTTTAATGGTTACAACTGCCCTCACGCCGGGCAGGCGGTGCGAGCCGCACGGGCTTGGAAACTTCGTTTCCTTTTTGCCTTGCGCTTTTGATTATGCCGCGACTTTTTGTTCACCTTCGGTGAACGTTTAATATAAAATGAGGGTCACAGACCTTGAAAGCAAGCTTTCGGTCTGTGACCCTCATTTCATATTATTCCCCCGTTGGGGGAGATAAAGTCGCGGCCTTCTCAAAGCGAGGTGGCTACATGCGAAGGTTTTCGTCCATTGACCATTCACCATTTTTAATTAAATCTGATCTTGCCATGTCATTAAACATTGACCATTCACCATTAGTTTCGTCATCGCAACCCCGATTATAAATCGAAAAACGTAGTTTTTCATGGATCAGCGGAGATCTCTCCGCCGCTGCCCGCGCAGGGCATCCTCAGTTCCCACCATCCATAAATTTTAATGGTCAATGATGAATGGTGAATTGGCGCAGAGCGATTGCGAGATGTAACCTTCGCATGCTGCCACTCGGTTGTGTTGCTGTTGCGCGCGCGGAGGCCCCCGAGAGGGGGTAATATAAATATAGTGTAACGGACCGAAAGTTTACTTTCATGGTCCGTGACACTATATTTATATTATACGTTCACCAGAGGTGAACTTCCGCGCGCGCGACAGTAACACAACCGCAAGGAAAACAAATCACAGCTTGCTGTGCGCCCGCCGGCGTGAGGCAGTCTCATGCACTAACCTCAATACTACTCCTCGATAATCACGCGGAAACCTACGTTGTATACCCTTTGGTATGGGAAGTATCCACGACGTGAGTGTGAGGTAGATCTCTTTGGGCGATCCAGTGATGAACCTCCGCGTGCAACCTTGTACTCAGCCTCCTCCTTGCTCTTTCCATAAGGGTAGGGTAGGTAATCTGAGCTTGTCCACTCGGCAACGTTTCCGTGCATATCGTAAAGTCCGAATGGGTTAGCTTCGTAGCTAGCTCCCTTCGTTTGGATTAGATTTCCATCATCTACACTCTCCTCCTTAGGTAGGAACGTATAGTGCTTATACATCGCATTGTTAGGCTGCATTGGTTTGGGGTCCATACCTGCAACGGCAAAGAGAAGTGTTGTTTTGTCGGCCAAATTCTCCTTCTTGCCAAAGTCTGAATCTACACCACCATACCAGAAGTCGGTGTCGGTTCCAGCTCTACAAGCCCACTCCCATTGTGCCTCCGAAGGCAAAGTAATCTTAAAGCCAGTCTGCTTGCTGAGCTCCTCGCAGAATGCCATTGCCTCGTTCCAGCTGACGCGTATAACAGGTTGCTCGGGGAGGAATGCAGGGTAGCCCGGATTGATATGATCCTTCCATTGTTGATCCATGTAGCGACTCGAGTGGTCGGGGTAGAGTACATTGTATTGCTCGTTCGAAACCTCGATCTCTCCCATCCAGAACGCCTTGTTGATAGAGACTTTACCCGCAGGTTTAGCATCGCTCTCACCTGTGTTGCTTCCCATAACAAACTCTCCAGCAGGGATGCGCACGAAGTTCATCTTCACGCCATTACCTATCTCGATTGTCTTTTTGTTGGCATCGGCAGTAGCCTCGAATGGCCAATTCTTAACCTTCACATCCTTGTATTTTTGCTCCTTCACAGCCTCAGGCATCTCTGCTTTGATCTCGCCCTTGCTCTTGAGTAGCTCCGCATAGTCCGAGATCTCTTTTCTCCAATCCACGCTTGCTCCATTTGCATATGTATCGGTCAAATAGATACGTCTCTCGTATTGATCTTGACCGCAAACAGGGACCTTCTTAGGGGTGTTGTCGTTGAAGTAACCCTTGTCTGGAGCGTTGAAGTCGATCCAGTTATATAGCGCACGCCACTCCTTGTCTGTCAATTGAACATTGTGGTGACCCTTCTTGAGGATACGAACAAGCTCACTTGTGTTGGGGTGGTACTCATATGGGCTCAACACGGGTTGATCTCCCTCACCACCTTGACGGTGGATGTATGGGTGGAAGTTCAAATAAGATTTTCCAAATCCGAACTTATCTTTGCTTGTGTCCGATAGGTCAAACGCCTTCTCTCCATTGTGACAAGCCACACAAGCTCTATCCAAGATTGGTTGGATCTGTAGATCGAACGTCATAGGACGAGTCCCCCCCTCTGGAGGTGTGAGTTTGTGGGGTTGCATTGTAGATGCCATAACACGCTTAGGCATGGCTATCTGGTTCAAATCCTCGTGACATCCTACGCACGACACAACCTCTCCGGGCATAGCCGTGAACCAGCTACGCATCCACTGCATCGCAGCACCATCTTCGCCCACAGGTTGGATTGCGATAGGGGTGTTAGACGGCACCTTAAAGATAGCCGAACCATCCTCCTCGACTGGGACTGTACCCAACAATCGTTTGATATCCCATCCCGACTGTATTCCGTGCCAGTTGTGGTCCGAAACAGTCTCTAGGTAGGCATACTCATACGCGAAGATACGTAGCTCCTTAACTGTTCCGCGAGGTACACCCGGTAGACCCTCGCCCTCGTAAATGTCTTGGATAAAGATCGTAGACTCCTTGTCGCCAATAACAACTCGATCTGGAATAGATGGAGGAGTCTTGGTCTCGCGAACTGCAAATGGAGAGATAACACCCTCGCCCTCAGCCTCATATATACAAGTCACATTGTCGAATACGTCGACCAAATATACTCCCCACAAAGACTCCTCTGTGAGCTTAGCAGCTACAAGGAAGTACTTGTCGTCGAGCGGCATAGGCTTGATAAATTGAGGCCACACACCATCCACCAATCTATCTACATGAACCTCCTCGATCTCGCGTCCGCGATATGGGATCTCCTGCAACATACCTGCTGCACCCTTGCGCGACTTCTTGGGGTCAAACAATACCAAACGTCCCGAACGAGCTACACCGTGGTGTCCCGACACAATACCTATAAATGCAGATGAGTGGTCGGGGATCGACTCCATGTCGAATACCGAGTTAGGGAACATATGTCCACTTCCATAGAGTGCACGTTGCTCAGATCCATCGGGGTTCATCGTCATCACGATACGTGAGTAGTAGTGCGTGAGGTCGGTGTACTCCCAACGTGTATACATCACCTTACCATCGTTTGTGATTGTTGGATTCCAGTTTGCATCTTGGTCAAATGTAAGACGGCGGAAATCCTTACTCTCGGGTGTGTAGAGGATCATATTTCCCACTGGGTCGAGTCCATTCACACATGGTACCGCTTGGTAACCAATGTTTGAGGTGATAATAATACGTCCATCGGGTAGGTACGATCCATCATAGAACTCGATATCTGTCTCGGGGATCTCCATGAGCTTCTCTGCCCCTCCATTCTTAAGGTCCGCCTCGAAGATATTCCAACGTCCATCCTCTTGTATTCCTGTGAACATCGCTCTGGATCCATCCCAGTGAAGACTCAAATCCGAGATTGGGGTGTCGCCACTTGGCTGATATACTGTGCGCAACTGAGGATCACCGCTCTTAAGTCCCGAAATAATTGCCAAAGAGGCATCATAATCGGCACGTATAGCTGACTCTTGGTTGCTATAGTTACTGATCTGCGTTCCGAGCGATGGAGACATGATCTTGCGCGCTGAGCTACCCATCTTGTAGCGGGCCATCAAGATGTCGCTATCGAGAAGTGGATTTGCAAACACCAGCTTGTCGCGAAGAGCAAGAGTAGCTTCAGCTTTGGCAATGTATGCAACATCACCCTTCGAGATAGCCGCCTTAACCTCCACAAGGCTACCTGTCAACTCATCATATATAGATTTGTTTGCTACGTAGTCAAACGAAGTGTTTGATTTCATATCCTCGAGGTAGAGCCCCAAAGCCTCTACGTTCACCCACTTTAGCTTCTCGTTGAGCTCACCCAACGCCAACATCTCTTTGGTGAGATCAATATATGCTACAGCTTGCGCCTTGGCTGCCAAAGAGCTATACTCCGCGATCTTTGCGCGATAGTAATCCTTGTTTACCGTAGCTGCGAACTCTACGACTCTCTCTGCTATACTCTTCTCCACATTCACCCCCTCATTTGGGAATACATACTCGTCGAAGAGTGTGCACGATTGGTACAAGAATTTCTTCATCTCCTCGCGGTGCTCTGGCTTCATGGTCTCGAGCAGATACTTCTCGTCGAAGCGCTCGTCGCGAAGCGAAATGATAACACTTGTCACCGCGCGACCGCCATCCTCGGCACCGATCTCCGCCTCGAAGCTCGTGTACTTACCATCTAGCTTATAGATGATCTTACCCTCGGCCTGTACGCAGATACCTTTTTTGTATGACTTGCCGTTGATTGCAATATCGCGATTGTGACCTCTATTAATATTGTATACAGGCGAATAGTCATATCCGATCTCGAAGATCGGGGTGAGGTCCGTGAGGTTGACTCTATTGCCCTCTGAGTCGATAAGGATAGGATCTCCTACCGCCGCGAAGTCACCGACATTTCCATCGCGCGCATCACTTGCTGTGATTATAAATTTGTCAACCCCCGTGAGGTCAAAGGTAACCTTCTCGGCATCCGTCTTGTGTTTTTTTACTTCGCTGTAAAAAGGTTTCACACCTTTGATCTTGCCTTTTTCGATGTTTTGGCGCAACTCCACCACAGCATCCTGCCATGTTTTGGCACCCTTTGTCTGAGCAGTCAGCGGCATAATCATCGCAACCAACATGAGAGACATAAATAGCTTCCCGATAAATCGCATAAAATATTAAGTTTATTAGTTTTAGTTTTATTGTTTTAACTCCAAGTAGATATTCATGTGGATGTCACATAACCACAAAGATAATATTTTTTTGTTATATTTGTATTATATGTGACCAATAAATTAAGTTATTTTCGCAGATTTTGCGATATTCTTATGAAGAATAATGCTCTTCATTGTAGCTATGACAAACAAAAATAGTTAGACAGTTGTGAATGTGAAATTATTTTTATAGTTTTGTCTATGCTTTTTTTTTGTGTGGGCTAACCCACAGGACTTATAACGAACAGCTACTACAGTGAAAAAACTTCTACTCTTCGCGGCTCTACTTTTGGCCTCAAACGCTGTTATGTCACAAAACAGATGTCTCATAAAAGGAAAGGTCATAGATCGTCCCCTCTCAAAAGTGCTCTGGATTCACCCCATCAATAGCGATTTTAGAGTGGTTAAACCAATCCAAGTAGCTATAGATCAAGATGGTTCATTTAGCAGTGTGATCGATTTTGGGGTGAGTGAGCTCTACTCAATTACGTTTAAGGATGAGGTCTTGAAGGGTGGTTGGCGACCTATAAACTTCATGTTAGAGAACCGCATCATCGAGTTTGAGCTTCATCCAATGGAGAGGTTCGAAGATAATAAGATCGCGGGAGGAGAGCTAAACGATCAGTTCTTATATCTCAGCCAAGAGTTAGCAGCACAATACACACCGCAAATCGACCAGCTACTTAGTCAGTTGAATGATTTGGGTGTGGATAGCTACTCCGATGAATATAGAAATTGTATAGACTCGATCTCTATTAAGGAGCTGATCCAAGATGAAAAGAGCAAAATATATCGTCGCATGGATCAGCTAAGATCTCAGAATAGGCAATATAGTAGGGAGGGTAATGAGAAAAATGAGCAGTTGGAGAAGATAGCCCAAAAGATCGAAGATCAAAGGGTTGAAGCCATAAAGGGTAATCCCAATGAGGCTTCGTTGGCTATGCTGTATTATATGATGGGTCGTAACCTCCGAGCTAACTCAGCGAAAAAAGAGATGTTCGAAGATCTATATCACCACACTAAAGATAAAACTCCACTTAAGTGGCGAGGTCATATCAAGAACGATGGTGATGCAACGCCACAAGAGAATCGAACGATTATTTGATGATGATTTCTGGGGTATGCAATGACGAAGTCAGGTGGTCTAAATATGGGGCTGGAAATGCTGGGGGTAAGGTTATCCTCATAGACCGCAATGGCAAAATCGTGGCTGTTGATTTTACGGCCGAAGAGCTAGAAGAGTACCTTAAAAAGTTAATCCCTTAAGTCACGGAGTTGTAAAAATATATATTATATATTACTGATTGTAAGATGGTTAGCTTTGTATACCACAGAAAAAAAATCACAACCTTATGAGTTGTGATTTTTTTCTGTCCCTTGTAGCGGGTCCGAGACTTGAACTCGGGACCTCATGATTATGAAACCGTCTTGGGGCTTTTTTACCTATTTCTACGATGTTCTATTTCTTTGTTAATTGTTTGATTTTTATTGCTTTAACCTATTTTCTTTGCTTTGGTACTTTTTACCGTTTTGCTCGTTTTTGCACCTAATTTGGGTAGTTGTTTGTATATTGTTTGTAAATTGTTTGCAAGGTTTCGGGGGATTTTGCCATCGAGAACTAACCTATATATCCAATACAAAAAGCAGCGTATAAAGGCACAGATTTGATACTATTTTCAAATCCAAAATTCTTCTTCGAGATCCTTATTCCATAAGGACAATTATATCTTTTCATAAATAGATCAAGGCTGCGAGAACGTACATTAATACCGCTCTTAACTTCGATTGGAATTACATTATCCTCTTTCTGCATAACAAAATCAACCTCAGCTTTTCCTTCGCTATACCAATAGACTAAAGGTATAGATGCAGTTGCAAGAACCTGTGCAACATAATTTTCTGTCATACCACCTAAAAATGTGTTTTCACTGTTGGTAGGTGCAAGTATCGTCTGCAAGGGCATGCCTGAACGCATTGTTAGCATTCCAATATCGCTCATATATAGCTTGAAGTTGCTCAAATCTGTATAAGCCTTTAGGGGAATGTAACCTTGCTCTAAGGAGTGGCACTTTAATACTACTCCAGCATATAATAACCACTCAATAGCCTCGCCAAATATTGATGCTGAACCACCTTTTTGCACCACCTTATATTGGAATTTTTTATTATTCTTTGCAAGTTGAGCAGGTATTGAGTCGTAGCAAGCTCTAATCTTAACACTCATAGCAGGTTGAGAATACTTGGCCATGTCGGCAATATACTCATTTGTTATGTTATTCTGAATCTTTTGAACTACAAGGTAACTATCCGTCTCTATAAATTTGGTTATTGCTTCTGGCATTCCTCCCACGATAAAGTAAGAGGCAAATAGTTTTAACCCCATCTCGTGATACGATTCATCGATCGCTATGTCGTTAGAGTAGTGCTCTTTTATAATCTCTACGAATTTATCTTTTTTCATAGCCCAGAGAAACTCCTCGAAATCCATAGGATAGAGCGTTATCTCATCGACCTTGCCAACTGGAAATGAGAATTTCTCACGGTTGATTGCAACACCCAAGAGTGAACCAGCAGCAATTATATGGTATTGAGGAGCTTGCTCGCAAAAATATTTTAATGATGTGAGTGCTCTTCCACACGCTTGTATCTCGTCAAAGAAGATGAGAGTTTCACCAGCGATGATTTGTTCGCCAGTGTGTATCTCAAGATATTGAATAATCCCTTTTGGGGTAATATCTCCATCAATAAAAGCACACACTGCACTATCTATTTCAAAGTTGATAGTGACTACATTCTTAAAATTTGTTCGACCAAACTCCTCTATCACATATGATTTTCCAACCTGACGAGCACCATTAACAATTAATGGTTTCCTATCACTTTTATCTTTCCACGCCACAAGATGGCTCATTATTTTCCTTTTCATATAAGAGATCGTTTTTGCAAATATAATAGTTAAGTTCGGAAAAATCAAGAAATATTATACTTTTCCGAACTTAACTGTATATTTAATCATTCAATATATTCGGATTAAGGAGGTTAAATTTCATACGAGCAACTCATTATTTTCTGTTTGTGGCTCGTTCTCGATCCCATTTTGTGATGTGGGTGTGTCGCTCATCGGTTTTAGTTTTTGCATCGCAACCCCAGTAGCGATATGTGCGCCCTGCATCGGGGTTGTAGGGATAAATGTCGTTCTCGGTGATGTATAGCTCGCCTAAGTCGTGGTGGGAGTCCATATAGTGGGTGCCATCTGGGTAGTTGGGGTGGGGTTGTCGGTATAGTTTCTCGTACTCGCCGCCACAGACGAAGATGTTTACTAATCGCACGTCGGTCGAGTCAATATCAAACTGCTTGGCATACTTTGCGAAGTCGTAGATGTCTGTGTTGATTAAGTCGTGGCAAAAATGATCTGCTGCACTTCTTTTCAAGCTGTCGTAGGATTTGCGCAGGTGTTGTCGGGATTTAATCTCCTCATAGCGTGTTGGCGCAACCTCAAAGTGTGCTGCAATTTCATTGATGGTCTTTAATCCTTTAACTGCCTCAATGGCTACCTTTGCCTTAAACTCGGCTGTGTGTCGTTTTCTCATTTGTCCCTGTTGTTATGACACAAAAATACGAATTATTTCTATCTTAACTTGCTGTCCTAATTTGGGGTAGTATTATATACACTAATAGCTATTATTATAGAATGAAGATTGCCAGGCAGTATAGTGAGCTGAAAGATTGAGATTGTTGAGTGTTTAAATAATAGACAGCCACTTTTTTGATATATACAGAAGGGTATTCTGTATAGCTTTGCAACATAGCACATTAGTAAAATTTGTATATACCGATCAGGGGTAAAAT
>JBCQUO010000047.1:0-14613 GCA_047173955.1 Rikenellaceae bacterium | reverse complement strand
TAGCGGGAGAAGGACTCGAACCTCCGACCTCCGGGTTATGAGCCCGACGAGCTGCCAACTGCTCTATCCCGCGATATTGTATGACAAAAGTAGTGCAAAAATATCATATAACCAAATATTAACATGATTATTTTTATTGGTCAACACCCCCAACCTCTACAATCACCTAGCCCCTATGGCTTTACCCCTCAAAAAAAAATTAGCCCACGACTCTCGATTGGAGGCGTGGACTAATTATAATACGAAAAACGCAGATCTATTTGAGCGATGCTATAGCTTCGTCATACTCTTTTTTGAGCGATGAGATCAGCTCCTTGACCGTCTCGATCTTCTCGACGCGCCATGCATTGGCCCCTGCAAATGCATATCCATTGTTGAGCTTACCTTTGAATGCGTTGTAGAGGGCGAGCATGATGCAGTATGGGCTCTTCTCTACCTTGCAACTTTTGATGCAGTTGAATGGGCATGTTTTGGGCTGGGTGAGTCCCGACTTCACCTTTTCGAGGAATCCGTTGTGTATAGCTCGTCCGGGCATACCCACAGGGCTCAATATAATCTCTACATCCTCCTTTTGGGCATCTACATAACTCTGCTTAAAAGCGTCGTCTGCATCGCACTCCTCGGTGGCAACAAATCGCGTACCCATCTGTACGGCATCGGCCCCCAAAGAGAGGATATTGTTGATGTCGGCACCTGTATATACACCACCGCCTGCGATAATTGGAATATTGCAGTTGTGCTCCTGCTCGAAGTCGCGCACCGTCTCGACAACCTCCGAGAGGACGCTCTCCAACGAATACTCTTTCTCGTCGAGTTGATCGGCCTGATAACCTAGGTGACCTCCAGCCTTTGGCCCCTCGACAACGATTGCATCGGGGATATATTTGTAGTTAGCCAACCACTTTTCGCACAACACCTTTGCCGCGCGAGCCGATGAGACAATAGGTACCAATTTGGTAACGCTGTCGGCGCTCAAAAACGATGGAAGAGAGAGTGGAAGTCCAGCTCCCGAGAATATAACATCCGCCTTCTCAGCGATTGCTGTTTTGACCATATCGGCAAAGTTAGACATCACGACCATCACATTTACACCTATCACCCCCTTGGTTGTCTCGCGAGCTTTGCGAAGCTCCTCTTTGAGTCCAAAGATGCTTGCCTCGTTGTAGTCTTTAGAGTAGTTATTGTAAATCACTCCTAGTCCTGCGGCCGAAATTACACCTACACCGCCTTGGTTTGCCACCGCTGAGGCGAGTTTAGAGAGTGAGATTCCGACACCCATACCTCCCTGAACGATAGGGAGATTGATCTCGAGACTTCCGATCTTAAAAGATTTCATTTTCTAATATATTTGGATTATAACTTTAGTTTGGGGCGCTCAAAACAAAATGCCCCACACAGGCCATTTGTGACCTGCATGGGGCAAAGGTAAATAATTATTTGACTAAATTGCCACTTTTATATACAAAAAAGCCAACATTTTTTAATAAATACCCACTTCTAGTTACATTTAAACCACATTTGTCCGAAATGACACCTTCCAAAATGGGTGTTTATTAGTAAAAATATTTATTTAAGAGCCTCTATTCGCGCTACGGGTGCTACATCCAACGACGAGATCAACCCCTCCTTGTAGCGGAAGTATCCCGTGATGGCGATCATCGCAGCGTTGTCGGTGGTGAATTTAAGTTCGGGGATAAAGGTCCTCCATCCGCGCTTCTTACCCTCCGCCTCGATCGCCCCTCTCAGACCCGAGTTTGCCGACACACCTCCTGCGATTGCTATATCTTTGATGCCTGTCAATTTGGCCGCTTTGATGAGTTTATTGAGCAAAATGTCGACCACCGTGGATTGGAGCGACGCACATAGGTCAGCCTTGTTCTTCTCTATAAATTCGGGATCTATAGCCATCTGGTCGCGCAGGGTGTAGAGGAACGAAGTCTTGAGTCCCGAGAATGAGTAGTCGAGATCCGCAACTTGAGGCTTCGCGAACTTAAATGCCTTGGGGTCTCCCTCTTTGGCCAATCGGTCGATCACAGGTCCTCCGGGGTAGGGCAACCCCATCACCTTAGCGCACTTATCAAACGCCTCACCTGCCGCATCGTCTATGGTCGAGCCGATGATCTCCATCTCGAGCGGAGAGTCAACCCTCACAATTTGGCTATGTCCACCGCTCACTAACAGCGCCAAGAATGGGAAGTCGGGGTGTGGGATCTCGCGATCGGGGAGGTCGAGGAAGTGCGACAAGATATGTCCTTGGAGGTGGTTCACCTCGACCATCGGGATGTCGTGTGCCAACGATAATCCTTTGGTGAATGAGACCCCCACCAACAAAGATCCGACAAGTCCGGGGCCGCGAGTGAAAGCTATGGCATCGAGTTTGTCGGGTGTGATACCAGCCTCTTTGAGGGCGGTATCCACCACAGGGATTATGTTTTGTTGATGTGCGCGCGATGCCAATTCGGGGATCACACCTCCATACTTAACGTGCACAGCCTGAGAAGCTATGACATTGGAGAGGAGTGTCGAATTGCGGATTACGGCAGCCGACGTGTCGTCACATGATGACTCTATTCCGAGAATGGTGATATCCATAGGTGAAATTTTGGGGTTCTATATCTAGTTTTTTACAATAAAATCGTTACATTTGTAGTTTGGTGAGTTATCTTGCGAAAACTACCTTTTTTTACTAAACGTTATTCTGTGCGCAAAGTTACAAAAATATTATTAAAGCTCATATCTGCAACCATATTGTTGTTGATTATTATCCCTTTGTTGCTTTCGATTCTGCTCACTATGCCAATTGTACAGAATCGTATACTTTCGGCTGCGACAACTTGGGCGAGTGGATATTTGGGCACAAAGGTAGATATAGGACGTGTGAATGTGGGGGCGTTTGGTAAGATTAAATTCAGAGATATTTATGTCGAGGATTACCAGCCAGATACACTTCTATACCTCAGCGACGTTGAGCTTTTCGTCTCCAAGGTAAGCATCTCATCGAAGCAGATCAATATCGGTTCGGGATCGGTCAAGGGGGGGCAGCTTAACTTGCGCCAAATGCAGGACTCGGTGCTTAACCTCAAACAGATAATCGAGCGTCTAACCCCCGAAACCCCAGCGGCCAAAACATTGGTCTTGTCGTTCGACAACCTATCGGTCGAGGATTTTGATGTGAGCCTCGACATGCTCACCCACCGCAACCCCGAGTATGGAGTCGACTATGGAGATATGGCGATGGAGGGGTTGGTGGCCGAGGTGGGTAACCTCACAATAGATGGCCCAACGATCTATACCACCATCAAGAGCTTCGCCTTTAGGGAGAGGAGCGGCTTTGAGCTTATCGACATGTCGGGAAGTTTGTACCTCTCGAATGGAGTTATCAGCATCGAGGGGGCATCTATGGAGAGCCGATATAGCCAGATCAACCTCCCCCACGTTATGGTTGTGGGAACTTCGTGGCCCGACTACAAAAACTTTATCGAAGATGTGGATATGGATGTTAGGGTCCAAAACTCGATCCTCTCGAGCGACGATGTGGCATACTTCGCACCTCGACTGCGCGACTGGGGATTGACGATCTATGATCTCGATTTAGCGGTCGATGGCACGGTCGACGATATGAATATCGACATCGCCAACTCTATATTTGAGGAGGGGAGCGCGCTGGCGGCAGATATTCACATCACCAAGCTCCCCGACATAAAAAACAGCTACATCACGGCCAAAGTGAAGGAGTGCATGGCCAACCCCACAGATATAGAGAATATATACACCTCGATCGTTGGGCGCGAATTCTCGGAGGCTGTGCTACAGAAGATCTACAAGCTAGATGACTTGAGGTATAGCGCCGATTTCGAGGGTACCTTTGCCAACTTTGCGGCCAACCTAGATGCTAGCTCCTCTATTGGTATGGTCCACTCCTCTGTCACGATGAGCGAGGGGCGAAATATGGAGGGGTATATCGAGGCGGAGGATCTCAATGTCGGTGCTCTGATAGATGTGGCCGACATAGGTGCTGTTACACTCAAAACAGAGCTGCGAGGGGATGTGTCGGACCCTATGCGTATGGCCTCGGCCAATGGTCAAATCGAGAGCATGGAGCTCAGGGGCAACACATACTACAACATCACATATGGCGGATGGATGGCCGATAGGAGCTTCACGGGGCAGCTTCGTTCGCGAAACACAGCGATGGACTTTGACATCTTCACATCCATGCTCTTTGAGCAAGATGGATGTCATTACGATATCAATGCGACAATAAACAACCTAGATCTAAAGAGTCTGGGGGTCAACAAGCGTGACTCGGTGGCCGACCTCTCGACTCTGGTACATATTGTGGGTGTGGGCGACAATATCGAGAACCTTTCGGGCGATTTGTCGATCCTCGATTTTGAGTATAAATATAACGAGAAGTTGCTGGGGCTAGATAAAGTATATATCCATGCCTCGAACGATGAGACGCGCAAATCCTTTGAGCTAACCTCTCAATTTGCCGATGTGACCTATCGTTCGTACGATAGCTACAAAGTATCGTTCGACTACCTTAGCAACTCTCTGCGCAACTACCTCCCAGCCCTCTATGGACTAAGCGAGGAGGATGTGCAGATCGACACACTAAAGTTCGGGTTGGAAAACCTGCGCAAATTCTCGTCGCTGTCGGTGAGGGTGAAGGATCTCAACCCGATCACCGATGCTGTCTCGAACGGAGGGATCGACATAGCAGATGGAAGTAGCGTGGATGTGATGTATAACCCCACCTCGCGCGATCTGTCGATGTCGCTCAAATCGCCATACATAGAGCTAAATTCGATGTTGGCGATCGACATCAATATAGATGCGAGAAACAATATGGACTCATTGGCGATGTATGGATCTATCAAAGAGCTGCTTATGGGTACTCGTCAACTAGATGATGTCGCGATCATGGCTGGAGCCAACAAAAATCAGGTTAAGGTCAAAGGTGGATATAGCGACCTTCAAAACGAGGGTTCAGCCTCTTTGTTTGCGATGGCCAATATCTCCAATGACCCCATGCGCGGCAAAATGGCCTCGGTGAAGTTGTTACCATCCTATTTGACCCAAGGGAAGCAGATGTGGAATGTCAAGGCTCGAAATATAGAGATAGATAAATATGGAGTTTTGATAGACCGCTTCCAAATTCAGAACGATGAGCAGGAGTTTTTGGTCGAGGGTCTAGCTTCGCGCTCCACCGCCGACACCCTTCGTATGGATATGCACAACTTCGACCTCTCGATACTCTCGTCACTGACCGAGGCTGTTGGATATAGGTTCGAAGGTGTGACCAATGGAGATGTGGTTATCAGCTCGGCGCTCTACAATATGCGCGTCGAGGCAGATGTGTTGATGGACTCGGTGAGTGTCAACACCCTCCCAGCTCCCCCCATGCAGCTTTTGGCCGACTGGGATTCAAAGCTCAACCGCGCAGAGATCTCGCTCACTAACCGCACCAAGGGGGATACTTTGGTGACGGGATATTATATCCCCTCGGAGGTGAGATACTTTGCTACGCTGAGTGTTGATAGCCTCAATATAGGTCTGCTGGATGCCCCTTTGGGTGGGATCATATCTAACTCTACAGGGTATGTCGATGCTTTTTTGACGGTGAGCGGACAGAGACGCGATGCGGTGGTTGAGGGGTATTTAGATGTCAAGGGGATGGAGACCAAAATCGACTATACGAATGTGACATATAGAGTCCCCAATGCGCGAATAGATGTAAAAGGCAATGAATTGGTGAGCCAAAATGCACGGATTTATGACATGCAGGGCAATAGCGGAGTCATGAACCTTAGTGTCGATCTGCAACATCTCTCCAACATAACATACAAAGTGCGCCTTAATGTCGACGACATTTTGGCGCTCAACACCACACTCTCCGACAACGATCTATTTTATGGAACGATGTATACTACGGGCGTGGTCGATATCGTTGGTAATAAGGTGGGGGTCAATATGGATATCACCGCCACGACAAACGACAACTCGGAGTTCTTCATGCCCCTATCGAGCAAATCAAATATCTCGACCGCAGAGTTTATTAAGTTCGTTAGCCCCAAAGATAAGATCGACTCTACGGATTTGGTGGCACTCAAAAAACTTTCGTTCGAGAGCGAGAGACGTTCGCGAGGGGTTGGAGGGGGTAACCTCAATATCAATATGTCGCTCAATGTCACTCCTGCGGCTAGTTTCCAATTGGTGATTGACCCTACGGTGGGCGATGTTATCAGGGGTCGAGGAGAGGGTCGAATGAATATTAGGGTCAACCCCACCGCCAATATTTTTGATATGTATGGCGATTACACAATCTCGGAGGGAAACTACCTCTTCACGTTGCGTAATATCATCAACAAGCGCTTTATTATCAACCCCGGATCTACGATCCAATGGACAGGAGACCCTCTGGATGCGATACTCGACATCGAGGCTATATATAAACTCAAAACCTCGTTGCAGCCCCTTATCTCGGATGAATCGTCGCGCTCGGTGCCGGTGGATTGTATCATCGAACTCAAGGATCGACTCATGCAACCCGAAGTGTCGTTCGACATATCGCTCCCCACGGCCGACCCCGAACAACAAGCGGTGGTTGCCAATCTGTTGAACGACCAAGAGGCTATCTCGCGTCAATTCTTCTACCTGATGTTGGCCAATAGCTTTGTGTCGGAGGGGTCGGGAAGTTCGGGCTCGGACTTTGGAGTCTCGACAACTGCGGCCACAGGATTTGAGCTTCTGACCAACCAGCTAAGCAACTGGCTGTCGTCGAGCAACTACAATGTGGTGATCCGCTACCGCCCCGAATCAGATCTGTCGGGTGATGAGTTGGATTTTGGAATCTCACGTTCGCTTATCAATAACCGACTGTTGGTTGAGGTCGAGGGAAACTACACCAATGACTCGGGCGATGAGGATGCCACGGCCTCGAACTTCACGGGCGAGGCATATATCACATGGCTCATAGATCGTTCGGGGGCGCTTAAACTTAAGGGCTTCACCCAGACCATAGACCGCTTCGACGAGAACCAAGGACTCCAAGAGACTGGAATTGGTATATATTATAAGGAGAGCTTCGATAACTTCAAAGATCTTAAAGAGAGGGTCAAAGCGCGATTTAGCCGCATGAATATATTGGTGAGGGATAGGAAAAACGACACTGAGGAGGAGGAAGATGAGGAGCAGGAAAAAGAATAATTAAATAAATAACAATAAAAAACTTAAATCAAATGGTTAATTTTATGCAGGTGGCAGCCGAAGGTGCTGCGGTAGTGGAGCAGAGTCAACAAATGGGACTTTGGGAGCTTTTTACTAAGGGAGGATGGTTGATGTGGCCACTCGTAGCACTCGGCGGTGTTACAATTTTTATCTTTGTCGAGAGGTTTATGGCCATTCGCAAAGCGTCGAAAATTGATTCGGACTTTATGAATCGTATCCGAGACTATATCTACGAAGGAAAGGTTAAGGCGGCTATAGATCTATGTAGAAGCAACGACACCCCCATCGCGCGAATGGTCGAGAAGGGTATTGTGCGCGTTGGTCGCCCGATGAGTGACATCCAAAATGCGATCGAGAATGTCGCAAATTTGGAGGTCTCGAAGTTGGAGAACAACCTCCCAGCGTTGGCTACAATCGCTGGTGGAGCGCCGATGATCGGATTCTTGGGTACGGTGCTGGGTATGGTTCGCACCTTTATGGATATGTCGTCGGCTGGCTCTACGGTCGATATGTCGCTTTTGGCAGGTGGTATGTATGTCGCTATGGTGACAACTGTGGCGGGTCTGATCGTCGGAATCCCTGCATTCTTTGGCTACAACTATTTGGTTGCTCGTATCGAGAAGTTGGTGTTTAGGATGGAGGCTAACTCAATCGCCTTTATCGACATTTTGAACCAACCTGTTCAACCAACAAACAAACAATCGTAAGGGATATGGCTATAAAGAGAGGATCAAAAGTAGATAAGACATTTTCGTCGTCGGCGATGACCGATCTGATGTTTCTGTTGTTGCTGTTCTTGTTGATGGCGACAACCCTTATCAACCCCAATGCGCTCAAGCTAATGTTGCCGCGCAGCTCCAACCAGCTCAAAGACAAAGCCGTTACGACAATCTCGATCGAGGATCTGGGAGGTTCGTATCGCTACTATGTCGAGGGAGATGTTGTCGATGGCCCCAAAGGTGTCGAGAGGGCACTAAAGGAGAGGTTGGCAGGAGAGCAGGAGCCCACCGTGTCGTTGCACTGCGACCGCACAGTGGCTATCGACGAGGCTGTGCAGATTATGAATATTTCGAAGGAGAACAACTATAAGTTGATCTTGGCCACTTCGCCCAACTAAATAGCTAAGCTATGAACTATGCGAATTAAGGTTTGAGAATTCAAACCTTGATTCGCGCCACTTAAGGGAGCAAAACCTTGGTTTTGCGACTAAGTCCCCTCCCTTGGGAGGGGACCAAAGGGGTGGGGTAAAGTATAATAAATATGAATAAGAACAAAAATAGTTCAAATCTTAATTCGCATGAACTACTACAAACAAGATGATAATGCCACCAAAAAATGGGGGGCGCTAGCTGCGTTGCTCTACTTTTTGGTGATCGTGTGTGCACTGCTGTTTGTGAGTTTTGATTTCGATGTGGACTCTCAAGATGACGAGGGTATCTTAATCAATTTTGGAGTTAGTGACACGGGCTCTGGGGTCAGAGATTTGGCAGCTACAGATGTTGTAGCCCCACAGCCCCCAACCCCCAAAGTTGTCGACACCACCCCCGAGGAGAGCCTTACGGACCCTCAAGGCGAGGTCGAAATATCGAAGCCCGAACCCAAAGAGGAGCCTAAACCGTTGGAGGAGGAGGTTCAGGAGCAGCCACGTACGGTCAACCAACGCGCTCTGTTCCCCGGGCGTACCGAGGGTAGCACATCTACCTCTCAGGGTGATTCCGCGACCCCAGAGTCGGGGAATCAAGGCGACGAGAGTGGAGAGCCCGAAGGAGCTTCGGGAGGTACGGGGCAAGGGATGACAGGCGTGGCCTATAACCTTTCGGGAAGGTCGTTGGTGGGAGAGTTGCCCAAACCCGACTATAACGAAAATAGCGCTGGAAAGGTGATTATAGATGTTGTTGTCGACGAGAAGGGGCGAGTGACCAATGCTACATATCGCGCCCAAGGGTCAACGACCAACAACTCGACATTGATCGAGGCAGCACGTTCGGCAGCGCTCAAAGCGCGTTTTTCGGAGAGTGAGAGTTTTGTGCAGGGTGGAACCATAACCTACATCTTCAAAATGAACTAAACGATGAAAAAAATAGTGCTTATAGTGCTTCTGTTGCTCCCCATGACTATGTGTCGTGTAGGGGCGCAGCCCAAAGTCGCTTTGATTAAGATGGATACCGTGGCTCATGATTTTGGCCGTGTATCGCGCAAGGGGGGAGATGTAGTCCACACCTTCACCGCACGCAATGTGGGTAACTACCCACTCCTCATCACCGAAGCTGCGACAACATGCACCTGCCTAAAGGTCAAATATCCTAAGCGCCCTATAGCCCCCGAGGGGGAGGCCCAAATAGAGGTTAAATATGAGGTGAGACGCAAGGACGAAGGGCCGTTTCACAAAATAATAAAACTCCTATCCAACAGTGTCGATGGGGGGTGTCAAGTGCTGACCATACATGGTGTGTCGGTCGACGAATAGAGGTGAATGAATAATGCATTACCCTATACCGTCATTGCGGCTCGGAGGCCGCAATGACGAATTTTTTAAACATTTATTCGCATGAAAAGCAAATTACTATATAACTGCCAGATCCTCACTATGGAGGAGACAAATATTATCTGCGGTGGAGCGGTCGGTATCGTTGGGGATCGTATAGCCCTCGTGACCAACCAAGCCGACAAGATCGAGGAGTTCGTGGCCTCTATGGGGGGCGACTGCGAACAGATTGACTGCGAGGGGCGAGTTGTGATGCCCGGACTTATCAACACCCACACCCACGCCTCGATGACCCTTATGCGTAACCTCTACGAAGATATGGATCTGATGACGTGGCTCAATGATTATGTGTGGAAGTTCGAGGCTTTGCAGTGTGACGACGATATTGAGTCGGGGACACGTCTCTCGATCGCGGAGATGTTGCTCGGCGGCACAACCTCATTTGTCGACATGTACTTCTCGATGGATAGGGTAGCGAAGGTGGCCAAAGAGATGGGTATACGTGCACTCTTGACCGAGACGATCATTGTGGGGCGTGAAGATCTATTTGTGGAGAACCTCCGCAGGCTCGCTTTCGAGGTCGAAGGCTCGTCGCTCGTGAAGGGTGGAGTTGCTCCACATGCACCATACACTGTCCCCCCTGCTACAGCCCAAATAGCTGTGGCGGAGGCGCAAAAATACGACATGGCTATAAACACCCACCTCTGGGAGGCTCCATCCGAGGAGTCGATTATCCGCGAGGCATATGGGGTTACGCCAACCACATACTTCGAGAATTGTGGTTTTTTGAGCGACTCCACGATCCTTGCTCACTGCGTACACCTCGACGAGGAGTCGATCCAACTTCTTCGCGAACGTGGCTGCTCTGTGGCGCACTGCCCCGAAAGTAATATGAAGCTAGCTAGCGGCATAGCCCCCTTGGTGGCGATGCACCGCGCTGGGGTGAACTGCACGATCGGAACAGATGGTGTATGCTCCAACAACGACCTCGATATGTGGGGCGAGATGCGTAGCGCCGCACTCCTACAACGTGTGGCGACCCTCGACCCGACAGCGATATCGACATTCGAGATCCTTAAAATGGCAACGGTGAACGGAGCCAAAGCGATCGGCATGGAGGGCGAATTGGGAGTTATCAGCGAAGGGGCATTGGCCGATATAATAGTTGTCGACACCCACAAAGTACATCACCGTCCCAACCACAACCTTGTCTCATCACTCGTCTTTTGTGCCAAAGCCTCGGATGTTGTGTTGACAATGGTTGCAGGCGAGATCCTAGTGCGCGATGGCAAACTCCAAGGTCATGACCTCGAAGCACTCTGCACCGATGTCGAAGCCCGAAGCCTTGCTATTCAGTCGCAACTATCCTAAAGATTCCGAGGCTTAATTCCGAGGACTGCCCTAACAGCGGGCGGGCGCACAGCTTGCTGTGCGCCCGCCGGCGTGAGGCAGTTGAGCCTCTAAAAGCCTCTTAGAGCCTCTAAAAAGCCTCTAAAAATCGACCAGCTGATTTTTGATGGCATATATCACGAGGCTGGCGGTGTTGCGGCACCCTGTTTTTTCCATGATATTTGCGCGATGTTTATCTACAGTTCGTTTAGAGATATATAGTTCATCGGCTATCTCTTGGTTACTTTGTCCGCGGCACACACCTATCAGGATCTCGGTTTCGCGCGCGGAGAGGGTATCTTCGACCATGTCTGCTCGGCGTGTGGAGTACATTGTCTCGGTGAGCGAGTCTAGGAGCTCGGCACTAAAATACTCTCCCCCCTCGGCTACGCATCGCAGGGCATAGAGCACCTCTTTGATCTCCGAATTTTTGAGCAAGAACCCTTTGGCTCCAGCGGTGACCATGCGTGTGTAGTAGCTCTCGTCTCCAAACATCGAGAGGGTTATGATCTTTAGATCGGGGTATATCTCTATAGCACGTTGAGTAGCCTCGTCACCCGACATGGGCTCCATCGCGAAGTCCATAAAGACAACATCGGCAGGTGTCGAGGCTATAACTCGTAGGAACTCCTCGCCATCGGAGGCTTCGCCCACAACCTCCACATCGCCACTCCTTTCGAGGAGACCTTTGAGCCCTCCGCGAAAAAGTGTATGGTCATCGACCAATATAACTCTTAATTTTGCCATGTCGAGAGCGTTTTTTGGGGGTGGGGGTCGATGTTGTATCGTCTCCACCAATGAGTTTAAGTTTGATTAGCGCAACCATTCCATTGCCTTTGGAGCTTGTGATATTGAGCGATCCGCCCAGAGAGTTTATGCGCGACGATATATTGGATAATCCCATGCCGAAGTCCATAACGGCCGAGGGATTAAATCCCTCTCCATCATCCGAATATTCGAGTTTTAGCCCTGTGTTGCTCTTCTGCAAAGAGACCTTAATGTGCGCACATTTGGAGTGTTTGAGCGAGTTGTTTATCAGCTCGCAGATGACGCGATAGAAGATCACCTCTATGTCGGTGTCGTAGCGCGTTTGGTTAAGGTTTGAGCTAAAGTTTATATCCACATTGTGTGACGACGCGGTGCTTCGTTTGATGAAGTTTTGCACCGCACGTTTGAGTCCAAAATCGGTCAACACATGGGGCGATAGGTTGTTGGAGATCTCGCGCAGGGTGCGTATCGCCTCGTCGATCACATATGTTGTATTCTCAACTATCTCGCTTTTCTCTTGGGGCGAAGTGTCGTCGCTGAGTGCCGAGAGCGACATTTTGGCACTCGACAATAGAGGACCCAAACCATCGTGCAGCTCTTTGGAGTATCGCGAACGAGACCTCTCCTCGGCCCTCAGCACAGCCGAGAGTATACGGCGCGAAACCATTTGGCACTGACGATTTAGGCGGTCTATATACGTAAATAATTTGTGGGCATACATCACTCCGATCGACAGACCTATGGAGGCTACAATTCCACTCCACAGATAGATCCTAGGTGAGACAAATATACCATTGATCTCCATCACTTGCAGATATCTCTCGACCGAGAGGACCGAGAATCCCAAGATAAAGAGTATCCAGATACCGTTGTATTTGGTAGCACGTACGAGTCGTAGTGCTAGAACGGTGGCCAACGTCTGGAGGATGATGGCGATGATAAGAAATATTTTTATGTATGTCATAATAAAACCTCCCTATTTTAAAATCTGTGACACATTTTGAATCATTTGATAATCAGTCATATCGACCTTGATGGGCACAACCGCCACATAACCACTCTCCATGGCCGCTATATCGCTATCCGCGGCCTGCGGCTCGGTGTTTATAAACTTTCCCGTGAGCCAATAATATTCGCGACCTCGCGGATCTGTGCGCTCGTAGAACTCCTCACGCCAGTAGCCGCGATTTTGGCGACACACCTTGATCCCCTTGATCTGCGCGAGCGGGAGGTCGGGGATATTAACATTTAGGCACAATGGCTCTTGGAGCTCGCTATCCAAAACTGCCGCTATAATCTTCTTGACATATATCTTGGCCGCGTCGAAACACGCTTCACACGAGTGGTTGTCCAACGAAAATCCGATCGAGGGGGCGTAGAAGTGCCCCTCGATAGCGGCTCCCATAGTTCCCGAATACAAGACGTTGGGGCCAGCGTTGGTTCCGTGGTTGATGCCCGACAACACGAGGTCGACCCTTTGGTCAGCAAGCAGATGGTCGGTGGCGAACTTCACGCAGTCGACAGGTGTGCCGCTGAGCGAATAGATCTCGACCCCCTCCTCCTTTTTTATGGTCTCAAAGAATAGGGGCGAGTATGATGTAATAGCTTGACTCATACCACTCTGAGCGGTTTTGGGGGCCACCGCAACCACACGGCCGAACTTGCGCGCTATATCTACTAGCACAGCTATTCCACGTGCATCGAAACCATCATCGTTGGTCACTAATATTAATCTTTGAGATTCCATCTTCTTATCTAAATTGGGGCGAGATACGGTTTGCGTAGCTCACCTATAAAAAACATTGTCAATCGAGGTGCCACACATAAAATCGTCGCACATTACAAAATTACATATTTTTTTTGGATTTAGGAAATAACTATATTTTGAGATGCGAAAAACTGATATGTCGCAGATGAAAAGGTAGATACCCTCGAAAAAATAATTGCAAAAACGTAGCTCATATAAATTTTTTTTGTATCTTTGCACGTCCTAACTCGCTTAGGATAGCGAAACAACCTCTTATATTTGGGTGTTGGGGCATTAGGATTGGGCTCTTCGGGCGCGTCCAAGATTGATGGGGTGTCCCCCATTATGGTAGCCACCAATGCAGCGATAATGTTGTGCGTTTAAAACTTTTACAATTTATTGCAGCAATGAGCAAAGATGCATTGATTAAGCTCGTGAACGAGCAGATGTGGACTAAGACAGATGCAGACATCCCATCATTCCAAGCTGGTGATACTATCACCGTAACTTACAAAATCGTTGAGGGTAGCAAAGAGCGTCTTCAGTCATTCCGTGGTGTGGTTATCCAGATCAAAGGAACTGACAGAACAAAGATGTTTACTATCCGTAAGATGTCTAATGGTGTGGGTGTTGAGCGTATCTTCCCACTTTACTCTCCTCACATCGAGAAGATCGAGATCAACAAGTATGGTGTTGTTCGTCGTGCTCGTATCTACTACTTCCGTGAGCTTACAGGTAAAAAAGCACGTATCAAAGAGCGTCGTATCGTTCGTAAATAATTTACGAATATTACACAGCAAACTAAAAGGTATTTCTGAGCTCAGAGATACCTTTTTGTTATATACTCATTCAAAACATACACCTCACATGAAACCACTATTTAGTCGACCCTTATATATAAATTACCATCTTGATTTATAATGAATTACGACTGGTTTAGGTTTGGAAATATCTGCAAGTTTTTGTATCTTTATGGTGTAAAACTTGCAGA
>JBCQUO010000003.1:0-67061 GCA_047173955.1 Rikenellaceae bacterium | reverse complement strand
CTTTTCCATTATCAGCCGTAATAGTATGTATTAGTCTCTTCACTTTGCGTAGTGCCCAAGCCGTTACCTTTGCTACTGGGATGGCTTCTTTCCCTTGCAACTTCCCAATTCCTCAGTTGCATTTACAAGTTGAATTCAGGTTTTATTTTTAAGTTGTTTATTCTGTTATTATTGTTACTGTTACTTCGTATATGTATGTTGTGTCATAATTAAATATTGTTCCATTTTCACTATCTGTTTTCCACGCCAAACGTAATGAGTTTGTCACTCCCGAAACTTCAACCGTCTTGTACGACGTTTGGCCTGATGTAAGGGAAGGATTTCCAGTATCATTAGTAATTGCATCATCAAAATCAGTGCCCGAAGTCTTTCCTATCATTATATCCATATAACTACATTTATTCTCTGTCCATTTCATTTTGGTCACAACCTTTAGTTTAACTGTGACTCCTGTCTTTAGCCCCCAGTAGCTCAATGTTGCTCCATTAACACGACTCGGGTATGGTCCTCCTGCGTTTGAATAGTGCCTAAGGGCAATATATGACCCTGCTGACCACTCACACCTTTTTCCAGCATACCAATCAGTAAGGCCTCCGATTGCTTTTGTACCGCTAATGTCGGTATCAGTCCAAGAATCGCCGTAACTATCCGTCACGTCGCTCATATTCGTATAGAAGAAATATGGCACATCGACCGCACCCAAGTAATTGGATGTATCCATAGTCGTGCCACTTAGCGATTTGCTTGTGAGTGTTTTTTCGACACTTGCAGTCTCGATCTTAATACCCAACGATCCACTCTTAAGTGCGGTTGCATATGCGTCCGAGACATTATAAAGGTATGCTCCATATATATCACTATCACTCTGTGCGTCAATGGTGACAGAGGATGTTCCATCTTCGAAGTATACTCCCGAAGGAAGTGTGAGTGTCACCGACTTCAAAGGCTCTCCGATACGCGCCAAAACATCTGCTGCCGAGATCTCGACATTGAACGCAGTAAGAACCTTGGGCAATGAGATGGACAACTTGATGGGGGTAACATTACCAGCCTCCAAGCTCTTGTACATATAGGTAGATATTACGTCCGATGCCGCACCATCGGCTCCATATGCCAAAAACTCAATCGACCCTGATATGGTTGTAGGGTTCACAAACATCCAGATATAGTTCCCATCCCCCGTGACAAAAGGTTCGTCGAACTTCACCGATACAACTTTACTTCCCGAACTATTTATAGAGGTCGTGATATTATCACTCGTAGCATCGAACGAGATATTGCCAACCACCTCTTGCGGAAAGGTGACATCTAACCCCGTGAGGTCCAACCCAAAGTAGTTGCGTCCATCGGGAATCTCGATACGGATCATATGCATAAGGTGGCTAAAGCTAAGGCTCTGCGAAGTATTTGCAACACTTGTCAGCTCGCTCGATTCAAAAGGGGCCGCAACCATGATGTCGTTCAACCCATCATACACGCCGCTCTGCGTCGACGCTATATTATAGCTCACGGTTGTGTTGTTCGAGACCGAAAGAGGGGTTGGGTAGACTCCGTAGTAGGTGTAAGTATCGGCCGCCATCTCTGTGATGGAGGTTGTAAAGACTGCCGACGAGTATGATGTTCCGTAGTTTCTCAACACAAAAGGGAGTGCGTTGAGTGTATAGCTTCCGCTGGTGTTGCTCTTGGCCCACACGGCTATCTGGTCATCTATGCTCCATTTTGTCGAAGCTAAGTCGTCTCCGATAGCTGTTTTAGTAGTTATAGATGTTCCACCAATACTCACCTCGACCATCTGGTCGGGCAGGTTATCAGTGTTGTTAGACTCCTCAGAACTTTCGCAACTAGCAAGTAATAAGGGTAGTAAAAATAGAAATTTAATAATGTTTCTCATCAAAAAAAAATCTTTCCGCTCTACCGAAAATTAATAGCACCGTAACAAAGGTATGGATTATTTTGCTAATAAAAAAATTAGCACTCACAAAAAATGCTCTAAATGAAGCACTTTAGTACACTTTTATATCTCTAGATACCCTTTCATCACGGCATATATGGTTAAACCTGCTACAGATTTTATGCCGAGTTTTTCGAAAATGTTTTTTCTGTGGGTAATAACTGTCGTTAGGCTAATAGAAAGTCGCGATGCGATCTCCTTGTTGATAAGCCCCTCGACAAGCAGCTTGGTCACCTCGATCTCGCGTGGCGACAAGACATCCTTTTCGCCCTCGGGGGCTGCGTGCATATGGTGGGGATGGTGAGGAGCTGATCCATGCGGTCCATGTGACCCATGAGATCCATGAGATCCGTGCGCGGAGTGGTGCATCTTCTTGATTGCCGTCTCGATCTCCCCCTGCGAGGCCATGATATTGATTTGGTGGAACCCCTGCAACACATTAGAGTTCACACCCCCTTGTGTCAAAATAATCGTCTTGTGGCGACGCGCCTCGAAGAATGGCCCATGCTCGACAACGATATTGGCCGAGACAAAGAGGTGAAAAAAATCTTCGGGCTCGCTATCGCTTATCTCCTCAAACTCGGAACACACCTTATAGACCCCAAAGGGTAACATCCCCTCCAACATCGACCTGAGCCCCATGCTCATTAGGGTGTTGGGTGTGAGGATCACAATTACGGGCACTGTTCTATTCATGGTGGTAGGGTTCGTTATGTAGGATCGTAAAGGCTCTATAGATCTGCTCTGCAAATATAGCGCGGATAATTTGGTGCGAGAATGTCATCTTCGAGAGCGATAGTTTGGAGTTGGCGCGCTTGTACACCTCCTCCGAAAAACCATAGGGCCCTCCGATCACCAAGACCAATCGCCGCACACCGCTATTCATCCTCTTTTGGAGCCATTGAGCAAACTCCAGCGATCTATACTCCGACCCACGTTCATCGAGAAGGACCACATAGTCGCTGTCGCTGAGCTGTTTGAGGATCGTCTCTCCCTCGGCCGTACGTTGCTGTTTGACCGAGAGGTTGCGTGTATTTTTAATGTCGGGGAGTGTAGTGAGCGAAAATTTCGCGTAGTGGTTCACTCGTTTGGCGTAGAGCTCAAAGAGCGACCCCACCTCCGAAGAGTCGGTCTTGCCGATCACTATAAGTTCAATATTCATGTGGCCCTCTAATCAATTACATCACTATTCCACTCGCCTTCAGCCCCTATATATAATATAGGTAAACTCTTTTCGCGGAGCTTCATCCACTCATACACACGATACATATTGTATCCATTTCCAGACTCTTTGCCACCCAACGAATAGGCCACCACGGAGCCGAAGTTGCGGCTACGACTATAGCATGCCTCCACACGACGTAGATACTCCGCCAAGAGCGCTGGGTTATTGGATGGTGTACCACCCACGCTTTTATCTTTGGGCGATGCCGTGGCGTTGATACTCACTTGGTCGATGACCCACAACCCTAACTCGTCGCACAACTCATAGAACCACAAGGGCTGAGGATAGGATGGAGCGATGGTGTTGTGCCCCTTGCTCTTTATGGCCAAAAGCTCCTTGCGGCACTGAGCCTTGCTCCCCACAGCGTTGTAGTTTTCGGCCTTGAGGGTTAGCCTTTCGCCAAAGTTAGAGAGCTGATTGCCAACATATTTGACATCCACAAAACACACCTTGTGGGGTATATATTCGGTGATTACACCATTGCGCTTGACGTACAACATCACCCTATATAGTTTGGGTGATTGGGGACTCCACTTGTAGTTGTTGACCCCATAGATATAGGGCGAAAATTTGATAGTGTCGGTTGTCTGGGCCGCCACCGTAAAGTTATTAACCGAGAACTCCAACAGCTTTCCCGCAGGGTCATAAATGTCGTAGCCCACATCTATGCTCTCCTCGCCATTTGAGTCATTGCGCAGCATGATCTCTATGTTGAGCGTTGCGAATTGGGCCGTAGGGTCGGGAGTAAGCGAGATCTCGAAGTCGTTAATACGAGCGCGAGGTTGAGCCGAGAGGTAACACCCCTCGTATCTTTGGCGCTGAGGCATATTATCGGCCACCCCCTCTTGGAGCGTAACGTAGCGTGAATCGCGCAGAGCGAGGTCGATACGGTTTGCCCCCTGAGTTAGATATTTGGTGATATTTATATCTGTTGGAGTTATCGGATCCTCATTGCTCATGACTTTTTTATTGTTGATAATCAAGTCATAAGAGAGAGCTATATTTTCGGTGTGGAGAGTTATCACCCTATCCGACCATTTGGGGGGGAGGGTGAAGATTTGTCTCACGGTGATAGTTGTGTCATCAGCCGCCACAGGTTGGGGGGTATAGTCGGCAAAGTACTCTTTGAGTTTACGCTCTCCGCTTTCGGCCTCGTTACGGATTTCGAAGGGGGCAAATTGCGCGGTGAAGAGTTGCTGGGCCGCTACATTGAGTGGCAGAGCTGCTAAGAGTGCAAATAGTATGTATTTGTATTGTTTCATCTTTGGTTTTGTGTTCATCTGTTTGGCTACAAAAGTAACGATATAATTGCGAATTAGCAACGCTCTTACCAATAAATCATAACTAATGAGGAGGTCTAAAGCGAATATATTTTTAATTTTAATAAAAAAACATAAATAATTACACATTATTTATTATATTTGCACACTTTTGATTTTACCAAATTATCAGTTTAAACAGATTCTTATGTTAAGCAGACAAATTGCAGATAAACTGCACGGGTATGAAACTCCTTTCTACCTCTACGATATGGGGCTCCTACGCCAAACACTTGAGAGTGTTGTATATGAGTCGAAAAAATATGGCTACCATGTTCACTATGCAATCAAAGCGAACTACGACGATCGCGTCCTTGCTGTGATTAAAGAGTATGGCTTGGGTATTGATTGTGCCAGCGGAAACGAACTTCGCAAAGCTATAGAGGCTGGGTTCGACCCCAAAGGAATCGTTTATGCAGGTGTGGGTAAAAAAGATAAGGAGTTGGAGTATGCTATCGACTCAAAGATCTTGGCTATCAACTGTGAGTCGATCCAAGAGTTAGAGATCATCGACGAGATGTCGGGACGCAAAGGTGTTGTCACAGATGTTGCTTTGCGTATCAACCCAGATATTGACCCCAAAACAAACGCTTGTATCGACACAGGTCAGGCGGATAGTAAGTTTGGTATCTCGTATGAGGAGGTAATGGAGAATGCGGAGCTTATCAAATCCTTCAAGAACGTTAGTATCAATGGTATACACATCCACATCGGATCACAAATCAGGGAGCTTCATGTGTTCGAGAACATGTGTAACAAGGCAAATGTGATTGTCGAGAACCTCGTGGCTTTGGGCTTTGAGTTTAGCTTTGTAGATGTTGGTGGTGGTTTGGGTATCAACTATGATGTGCCCGAGAATGAGCCGATCCCTAACTTTGCCTCTCTCTTCTCGATTGTTCACAACCACTTGGCAGTGGGTTCGCGCGAGGTTCACTTTGAGTTTGGACGCTCTATAGTCGCTCAATGTGGAGAGCTTATCACGCAGGTGTTGTTCAATAAGACAACAGCTACAGGTCGTCGTTTGGTGATTGTCGACGCTTCGATGACGGAGCTTATCCGCCCAGCGTTGTATGGATCGTACCACAATATCGAGAATGTATCATCTAACTCGGACCAACGCAGCAAATATACAATCGTTGGTACGGCGTGCGAGTCTACGGATGTTTTCCAAGAGAACTTGACCCTTCGCCCCACAAAGCGCGGAGACCTCATAACACTCAAATCGGCTGGTGCCTACGGAATGTCGATGGCAAGCCGCTACAACCTCCACTCATTGCCGGGTGCAGTCTATAGCGACGAGGTTAAATAAAAAATTCGATATTCAAAACTGATGGGGAAACAATAAATTCCCATCATTCAAAACATAGGTTATGTGGTTACTGCTAGCTTTTACATCGGCAGCACTATTGGGACTATATGATGTAGCTAAAAAACAGGCTGTGACGGATAATGCCGTCCTGCCTGTTTTGCTATTAAATGCCCTCTTTTCGATGTTGATTTTTTTGCCTACGCTCCTCAGTGCGGAGTTGGGGCTGGGGTGGTTCGAGGGTAGTGTGTACGAAGCTCCGAGTTTGGGGTGGGATGCACACGTCAAAATAATCATCAAATCGGTGATTGTCCTCTCGTCGTGGATCACGGGGTACTACGCCATCAAACACCTGCCGCTCACGATCGTCGGTCCAGTCAATGCCACGCGCCCAGTGATGACACTCGTGGGTGCAATGTTGATATTTGGTGAGAGGCTCAATGGGTGGCAATGGGCAGGAGTCCTGCTCTCAATCTTTTCGATCTACCTTCTGAGCCGTTCGGGACGTAAGGAGGGGATCAAGTTCGAGAGCAATGGATGGATCCTTCTGCTTTTTGCCGCCGCTGTGTTGGGGGCGGTGAGTGGACTCTATGACAAACATATAATGAAGACGCTCCACCCAGTCTTTGTGCAGGGGTGGTACAATGTCTATCAGGTATTTATGATGTTGGCAATCGTCGCTTGCATATGGCTTCCGACTCGCAAAAAGGCAACCCCTTTTAGGTGGAGTTGGGCTATTCCCCTCATCTCGATATTTATCTCCATAGCCGACTTTGCGTACTTCGCAGCCCTAAGCGATCAGGAGGCTATGATCTCGGTGGTCTCGATGGTCAGACGCAGTTCGGTGATTGTGTCGTTTATGTGTGGGGCGCTGTTGCTCCGCGAGAAGAATCTGCGCAGCAAGGCGTTGGATTTAGTATTTATATTGATAGGTATGATTTTGTTGTATATAGGATCGAAATAGAATAATCATGCGAATTAAGGTTTGAGAATTCAAACCTTGATTCGCTCCTCTTAAGGGAGGGGTAAAGTATAATAAATATAAAAAAGCCGAAAAAAAGTCCAAACCTTAATTCGCATATAATCATGAAAAACATAATAGAGATCAAAGATGGTGTCACTCGCCAGCCACAATACCACCTCCCCAAACCGATAAATATAGCTATTGCTCCCAACGAGCAGGTGGCAATCGTGGGGCCCAATGGAGCAGGCAAGAGTGTGATTGTGGGGGTGATGATTGGTCTTCACCCATTGCGCGGAACAGGTGTGGAGTACTCTTTCCCCGAGGGGGGATCAAGCAAGGTCTCGGACAATATCAAATATATAGCCTTCAAGGATTCATATGGCGATGCCGACGCTGGGTACTACTACCAACAGCGCTGGAATAGCTTCGATAGGGAGGATCAACCCATCGTGGGCGATCTGCTTCCCGAGAGCGAAGGTGCCGAGCTGCGCGATATACTCTTCAACCTCTTTGGGATTGAGTCGATGTTGCACAAGGAGATGATCCTGCTCAGTTCGGGCGAGTTGCGTAAGTTCCAACTCACGCGCGCACTCTTGAGCAGCCCCCGAATGTTGATTATGGAGAATCCATTTATCGGTCTCGATGCCGCCACGCGCGACCAGCTCCATATGTTGCTCGGTGAGCTTACGCGTCGCACCTCGATGCAGATTGTTTTGGTGTTGTCCAAGAGCGACGATATACCCGATTTTGTGAGCCATGTGCTCCCCGTGGAGGGTGGCGAGGTGCTCCCCAAACTCACCCTTGCGGAGTATCGCGCGAGCCGCCCTGCGGACCTCAAAAGGGTGCTGTCGACGGAGGCGGAGCAGAAGATTTTGGATCTACCCTCTACCCCGAGCTTACACACTTCGCCTACGGTTATTGACCTCAACAAAGTATCTATTAAATATGGCGAGCGCACGATCCTCAAAGAGTTGACATGGAGCGTTCGACAGGGTGAGATGTGGGCTCTGAGCGGTGAGAATGGAGCTGGGAAATCGACCCTTCTGAGCCTTATATGTGCCGACAACCCCCAAAGCTACGCCTGCGACATAACACTCTTTGGGCGCAAGAGAGGTACAGGCGAGAGTATATGGGACATCAAGCGCCATATCGGATATGTGAGCCCCGAGATGCACCGCGCCTACTCCGTAGCCACACCATGTATCGAGATCGTGGCGAGCGGCCTGCATGACACCGTGGGGCTCTACAAAAAGATGAAACCCGAGGATGCCAAGGTGTGCGAATTTTGGATGGATATATTTGGTATATTGGCTCTTAGGGATCGTAACTTTATGCAGATCTCGAGCGGTGAGCAGAGGCTTGTGCTCTTGGCGCGCGCCTTTGTTAAGGACCCCGAGCTGCTGATCCTCGATGAACCGCTCCATGGACTCGATATGCGCAATAGGCGATTGGCTTTGGATGTCATAGAGACCTTCTGTCGTCGCAAATCGAAGAGTTTGATACTTGTTACTCACTACAAAAATGAGTTACCCGAATCAATAACCAACTCAATATTTTTGAAGCGACAACGATAATTTTCAACCATTTTATTTGGATATAACCCTCTATTTATCTACATTTGTTAACCCGACAGTGGAGGTGGAAGAGATGGGAGAGGTAGGGTCTAACCGAAAAATCTACTAATACCAAATAAGATGAAAAAAATTCAAATTGTTATCGCAATGGTTGTTGTGTGTCTAGTTGCGACCGCCACTCAACTCTCTGCTCAATCAAAAGTAGCTCACTCTTGGTACAACACCAAAACATGGCTCAACAACGGCCCCTTGCAGCCAATCACCGCATCAATCGACATCGACGAGTTCGCGGAGCACTATGCTAAGTATCCCAACCGCTGGAAAACAGTATTTGAGTACCTAGCAACTCAGGACCTCAAAAACCTACCCCTTGGACTTGTCGAACTGAGCGAAAATGTGAAGGTTAACGTTCAAGAGTACGAGACTCGACCTATAGGTCCCGAGAACCCAGTGTGGTACGAAAGACACGATAAATATATTGACGTGCAGTGCATCATAACAGGCGAGGAGCTACACAGCAAGATGAAGGTGGGCGACTTCCCTATCGTAAACCCATACTCGGAGAAAGACGACATAATGCACTACACAGTTGAACATGCGCCATTCTACCTTGTCAAGGCTGGAGAGTTCACAATCTTCTTCCCCGACGAAACACACACTACAAACTACGGCTTCGGCGCTAAAACAAACGTACGCAAACTAGTATTTAAGGTTAAGGCTTATTAGTTTTTATAGGCCTTTGGTTAGAGGCTTTTTTAAGAGGCTTTTTAAGAGGCTGGGCTGCCCTAACAGCGGGCGGCCGCACAGCAAGCTGTGATTTGTATTCCTTGCGGTTTGCGTTGCACTGTTGCGCGCGCGGAAGTTCACCTCTGGTGAACGAGTGAAAATAATGGTGAATGATAAATGGTAAATGGCAATCTGCAAATACGTCATTGCGGCCTCCGAGCCGCAATCCCTAACGCTACATTAAACGACTGAGGCAGAGATTGCGGCTCGGAGGCCGCAATGACGGAATCAATGGTCAATGTTAAATGGTGAATGAACTGAGTAATGCTGAGTAGGACTGAGACAACCTGAGAAGAGATGGCAACGGAATGTTAAGTTGTGAGTGACGCCACCCCGCTTTGAGGCGTGAGGCAGTCCTCGGAAAAGTCCTCGGAAACACACACATTACTTATAGATATTCACTTTTTTGTCGCGGATTTTTATTAGTTCGTACATTTTATCGCGGTGGGCGGCGGCGGCCATGAAGTCTAAATCTCTGGCGGCCTGCTCCATTGCGCTTTTGGCTTTCTCTATTAGTTCATATATGGTCTCTCCACCTGATGCAAGAGTTGATTTCGCTTTCGATTTTGAAGACGATGTAGATGTAGATGAAACCGATGGCTCAGCGCTATATGTAGCCCCTTTGTCGGCAACCTTCTGGTAGTGTTGCTCATAGATTGGGTATACAGTCATTGTCTCCTCACTGGGTCGCTCACCTATAAGGGCATTGGCACCGCTGCCGCTCTTTTGTGCTTTGCGCGGAAGTTGCATATTCTCGACATTGTAGGCTATCTGCTTCATGCGTCGACGGTTACTCTGCTCTATGGCCACCTTCATTGAGTCGGTTATCTTGTCGCCATACATTATCACACGCCCATTGGGGTGTCGTGCGGCACGTCCAGCGATCTGAGTTATGGAGCGCACGTTTCGCAAAAATCCCTCCTTGTCGGCATCGGTGATCGCCACCAACCCTACCTCGGGCAGGTCAAGTCCTTCGCGCAAGAGATTTACACCAATGAGTACATCATACATATCGCGACGTAGATCCTCTAAAATTTCAACTCTCTCTAGGGTGTCGACATCTGAGTGTATATATCTATTGCGAACACCTGCACGATCCAAATATTTCGATAGCTCCTCGGCCATACGCTTGGTAATAGTTGTGACCAATATCTTATTCTTTGACTTTATCTCCTTGTCGATCTCCTCCATTAGGTGGTCGACCATCTGTATTGTTATGTGGACCGATAGCGGAGGGTCGATAAGTCCTGTAGGGCGTATGAGTTGTTCGACGATCACCCCCTCGCTACAGTTAACCTCGTAGTCGGCAGGTGTAGCGCTCACAAAGATTGTTGTGTCGGTGACCTGCTCAAACTCCTCTAATTTAAGAGGTCTATTGTCGCGTGCCGCCTCCAAGCGGAAGCCGTAGTTCACGAGGTTCTCCTTTCGGGCGCGATCGCCTCCATACATTCCTCTGATCTGTGGGATCATAACGTGGCTCTCATCTATCACCGTAATAAAGTCGTCGGGGAAGTAGTTCAAGAGGCAGAAGGGTGCCTGTCCGGGTTTACGATTATCGAAATAGCGTGAGTAGTTCTCTATTCCAGAGCAGTAGCCCAGCTCCTTAATCATCTCCAGATCATACTCCACGCGTTGCTTGAGACGTTGAGCCTCGACCATCCGACCATTGCGTTCGAACTCCGCGACTTGGTGTCCCATGTCGACATATATCTGGCTCACAGCAGCCCCGATCCTCTCCTTCGTTGTGACGAAGATATTGGCTGGTGTGATCTTCACCTCGTCGACCGACGATATACGCTGCCCGACAATGGGGTCTATAATTTGTATAGCCTCGATCTCGTCGTCGTAAAACATCACCCTATAGCACCCACCTCCATAGGCAGTCATTATATCTACATTGTCGCCACTCACCCTAAAGGTCGCAGGGGTGAGATCGCGCTCCGTACGGGTATACAGAGCCTCGGCCAGAGCATACAACAACCTACGCTGTACAATCACATCGCCCACCTTCAACTTGATGGATGTAGCCTCAAAATCCTCGGGGTTTCCCAGACCATATATACACGATACGCTTGACACAACAATCACATCCCTACGCCCCGAAAGGAGGGTCGTGGTGGTGCTGAGTCGCATCTTCTCAATATCCTCGTTTATGGAGAGATCCTTTTCGATATATACATCTTTGGATGGGAGGTAGGCCTCGGGCTGGTAGTAGTCGTAGTACGACACAAAATACTCCACCGCATTGTCGGGAAAGAAGTTCTTGAACTCACCATATAGCTGTGCCGCGAGGGTTTTATTGTGGCTCAGCACAAGCGTGGGACGATTGAGTTGCGCGATGACATTGGCCACCGTAAATGTCTTACCCGATCCAGTAACACCCACAAGCGTACTGTATCTCGAGTATTGCGACACCTGCTCCAAAAGTTTCGCTATAGCCTCGGGCTGATCCCCCGTAGGTTTATAATCTGAGGATAATTTGAACTCCATACCGCAAAGTTATTAAAATATTCTTAACTTTGTGCGTTCCTTAGTAAGTAAAAGCACATGATTGATAGAGATACCATAGATAGAATATATGCTGCCGCCAATATCGTAGATATTATCGGTGACTATGTTACACTCAAACGTAAGGGTGTCAACTATCAAGCGTGCTGCCCTTTTCACAACGAAAAGACCCCATCCTTTGTCGTCTCTCCATCCAAGGGGCTCTACCGCTGCTTCGGCTGTGGTAAGGGTGGAAATGCCGTGACCTTTATTATGGAGCACGAGGGTGTGAACTATCCCGAAGCGCTCAAAATAGTCGCTAAGCGGTATGGCATCGAGGTCAAGGAGCGCGAACTTACCCCCGAGGAGTCACAGCGTAACGACAACCGCGAGAGTATGTTTACCCTCAATTCGTGGGCCTCGGATTACTTTGCCACCTACCTCAAAGATAGCTCCGAGGGGCGAAGTGTCGGAGGGTCGTACTTTAGGCAGAAGCGTGGCTTTAGCGACGCTACAATCATTAAGTTTGGTCTGGGATTCTGCCCATCCAAGGGTGACACCATGTCGCGCGAGGCGCTCGCTAAGGGGTACAAAAAAGAGTTTTTGCTCTCCACAGGTCTCTCTTTGCAGAGAGAGTCGGATGGATCGCTATTCGATAGGTTTAGGGATCGCGTGATCTTCCCCGTACACAATATATCGGGCCGCATAGTGGCCTTTGGTGGACGTACGCTCCGCACAGACAAGAAGGTCGCGAAGTACCAAAACTCACCCGAGAGCGAGATCTATAGCAAAAAACGAGAGCTCTATGGACTCTTCTTCGCAAAGAAAACAATCCAACAGCTCGACCAAGTGATAATGGTCGAGGGGTACACCGATGTTATCTCGATGCACCAAGCAGGTATAGAGAATGTCGTCAGCTCGTCAGGCACATCCCTCACCGTAGATCAGATACGTCTGCTGAGCCGATTCACAAAGAATATAACAATCATCTATGATGGCGATGCGGCAGGAGTCAAGGCGGCAATCCGAGGTATAGACCTTGTGCTCAAAGAGGGGATGAATGTCCGCGTTGTGTCGCTCCCCGTGGAGCACGACCCAGACTCTTTCGCGCGTGCACACACCTCGGACGAGGTGAGGCAATATATCCTCGACCACGAGGAGAACTTCCTGAGCTACAAGGCTCATCTCCTAGCCAATGAGAGCAACCACGACCCCGTGAAACGGGCCGAGATGGTGGCCGAGATGGTGGAGTCTATAGCCCAGATCAGCGAACCGATCAAAAGGTCGATATTCATCAAGGAGTGTTCGACGATCATGGATATCGACGAGACGATCTTGATCTCGGAGGTGGCACGCAAATGTTCCGTCTCGCCCAACGATCGCGAGACTGTCGACTTCATACGTCGTCAGGCCGAGATCCAACGACGCGAGAATAATGTCCAAAAGCTAGACCTAAGCCACAAAATTGAGGCTGGAAGTACAATGACAATCCTCGAACGCGAGCTAACAAAGTACCTGCTTAAGTCGGGCCACGAGAGTGTCGAGATACGCGATGGCGCGCAGGTGCTAAACTACAATATAGCTAGCCTCATCTTCTCGGAGCTCGACGAAGGGGGGATGGAGTTTCGCGACCCCACATTCAACGCTATACTCTCTACATATCGCTCCGAGTGGTTGGTGAGAGGTGAAGGGGCCGAAGTACCAACATCAATATTTCTGGAGAGCTCAAACCCCGATGTGTGTAACCGCACAGTCGAGATCCTCACCTCCGACGACAACTATATCCCAAGCCAAATATGGGAGAGTAAACAGATGCGCACAGGAACCGACGCAGAGATAATGTCCGTAGGACTCCCCAAAGCTGTAATGCTCTATAAATCAAAGGTCCTAGAGTCAATGATTAAGGAGCAACAAGCCCAACTCTCAGTCGAAGGGGTCAGCGAAGAGGAGCAAATGGCAATCATCCAACGTATGTCAAGACTCAATACTGCAAAGGTCCAAATAGCAAATAAACTCCAACGATTGATATTGTAATTTCAGAGGCTATGTTTTTTGGCCTTCGGTTGTATAAAGGCTGGACTACCTCACGCCGGCGGGCGCACAGCAAGCTGTGATTTGTCCTCCTTGCGCTTATGTGTGGGGCCGCGACTTTATGTTCATTCACTCCTAACTCTTAACTCTTAACTCTTAACTCTTAACTCTTAACTCTTAACTCTTAACTCTTAACTCTTAACTCCTAACTCTTAACTCCTAACTCTTAACTCCTAACTCTTAACTCCTAACTCCTAACTCTTAACTCTTAAAGGCTCTTTACTGTGACTGTTTGCACAAGGGTTACAGTTGTGGGGTTAAGTCCGCCGAGTGTAGGTTTTGCTGCGCCTTCGACGGTGATGGTATATGTTCCCACTTGAATTGGGCTTTGGTCGTTACCTGCCATTTGGTATTTGATGCTCGAGGGGCTTTCGTACTTAAAGCCGCTTATGTGTGATGTTGCAACCTCGTTGCTCATTGTTGCGTTGGGGTCAGCCGACTCAAATGTAGCAGATATTTTGGCTTTGGTAAAGTCGTATGTGAACCCTTGCGACAAAATAGGGCTAAAGTCGGCTATTGTCTCAATCTCTTGCACCGACGATGGCAACATGACCTCAGCTACAGAGGCATTTGTGACCTTGTAGGTAGTTGGGTAGACTGTTACGGTGAAGGGTCTCTGGGGTTTAGTCTCGCGATCGTTGATATTGAGGATCGTGATATCGACTGTGTAGACAACAATATTTGTCACCGTGGGGGCATCGACCGTTACGCGACCGTTGTTGTATTTAATCTTTATGATAATATCATCATCAAGGTTTTCATCCTTCGCGCCTTTGCTTTTCTTCTTTTTACCTTTGGACTTGCCCTTCTCCTTGTCTTGAACGACATATATTCCGCTGGTGATTACCGTCTCGAACTCCTTGATGTTAGAGGCATCGCTCATATCTACGAAGAGGTTAAAACTTCCGCTATCGTTGGAGTAGAGCACTAAATCCTCAGTCCGCAGGTCGTCCTTGTCGAGGTTGTCATCTGAGCTGTATGATATATCATCGCCTCCGTAAATTGGTGTCGATGTTGTGATCTCGTCGTCACTGAGTTCGAAATATTGGCGTTGTTGAGATGTCGAGGCTATGGCTAAAGGGCTCGACGCAAATATTGCGAAAAGAATTATCGTGATAATTTTCGCGAATGAAGTTTTGGGTTTAGTTTTCATAATGTCAGGGTTTTAGGTTATTTATACATTATCAGACCATTGCAAAACGTTAGTTTTACTCTGACTTCAGAGAACGTTGATAGGTGGATGAAATTTTAAAGATGGCATATAGGGCTGTGAGGGAGCGTACTTTGGGTACGTAACCGATCAGAACTCTATGGTATCTTTGAAATTTCGCCGCCTTGCAACGGTCTCATTATGGTATTACATCTCCAAAGAGGAGGCAGGGCAACCGCCCCTTCGGAGGGATAATATTACATTCGTTCGGGAACGGTGATTCCGAGCAGGAGCATAGCCTTTTTGATTGTCGAAGCAATCGAAGCGCTTAGGTTCAATCTTAGGTTACGTATATCCTCTCGCTCCTCCTTAATCACGGGGTTCTCGTGGTAGTATCCATTAAATGTCTTGGCCAACTCATATGCGTAGGCTCCTACGATCGAGGGGGCGAAATTCTCGGCCGCTGCTGCGACAACATTAGGGAAATCGGCGATCAACTTTATAAGCTCCACATCTGCCTTGTTGAGTTCGTTGGTGATCTTAGAATCGACATTAATATTAAGCTCTTGAGCCTTACGCATGATTGATCTGATACGCGCGTGTGAGTATTGGATAAATGGACCTGTGTTACCGTTAAAGTCGATAGATTCGCGTGGATCAAAGAGCATTGTCTTCTTGGGGTCGACCTTCAAAATAAAGTATTTCAAAGCACCCATACCTACAGTTGTCGAGATCTCGAGGATCTCCTCCTCCGACAATCCATCAATCTTGCCAGCCTCCGAAGATATCTCGCGTGCATCTTTAATCATCGCTGCGATAAGATCATCTGCATCGACAACCGTACCCTCGCGCGACTTCATCTTTCCCTCGGGGAGCTCGACCATTCCGTATGAAAGGTGGGTGATATGATCGCTCCAATTAAATCCCAACTTCTTGAGTATCAACTTCAAGACTTGGAAGTGGTAGTTCTGCTCATTTCCTACGACATAGATCAAATCATCCAACTTCTCCTCGTCGAATCGGCTAAATGCAGTTCCCAAATCTTGTGTCATATATACAGATGTTCCATCTCCGCGAAGGAGCAATTTTTGGTCCAAGCCATCTGCCTCCAAGTCGATCCACACGGAGTTGTCCTCCTTACGGAAAAAGACCCCTTTTTCGAGACCTTGGTCGACGATGCTCTTACCCAAAAGATATGTCTGAGACTCGTAGTACACCTTATCGAAATCGACACCCATAGCTTTGTATGTGACATCGAAACCTTCGTATACCCAACCGTTCATCATCTCCCACAAGCCATAGACCTCGGGATCCTTAGCCTCCCATTTGCGAAGCATATCTTGTGCCTGCAAAATCAGTGGAGCGCTCTTTTTAGCCTCCTCTTCTGACGCGCCGCCAGCCATCAACTCTTTGATTTGGGCCTTGTATTGTTTGTCGAACTCAACGTAGTATTTACCAACCAAGTGGTCGCCCTTCATTCCCGACGAAGCAGGGGTCTCTCCCCCTCCAAATAGCTTCCACGCCAACATTGATTTGCAGATGTGGATTCCGCGGTCGTTGACCAAATTAACCTTCAAGACATTGTGTCCTGCGGCCTTTAGGATCTGAGCCACCGAGAATCCGAGCAAGTTGTTGCGCACGTGTCCCAAGTGTAGAGGTTTGTTGGTATTGGGCGACGAATACTCCACCATCATTGTGCGACCCGAAGGCTCCGCTTGACCAAAAGATGGATTAGCGGTGATCTGCTCGAACTGCGTGCGCCAGAAATCGTAGCTTAGCGAGAGGTTCAAAAATCCCTTGATTACATTAAAAGCCTCGACCTCGGGGCTATGCTCCACGATATATGCACCCACCTCATTGGCAGTCATCTCGGGTGATTTGCGACTCTTGCGCAACAGTGGGAAAACGACCAATGTATAGTCGCCTTCGAACTCCTTGCGGGTCTTTTGTATTTGGATCTCTTGGGGTGTTGTCTCACCATAAAGAGCGGTAACCGCCTCGAGGGCGATGGTACCTATAAGTGTCTCTATATTTGTCATCTTGAAAATTTGTTTACTTTTATTACGCTTCGCCGTGCTCTTTTTTGTACTGCTCGTGGTCGATGTCGCAACCTGCACAGTTGCTATGGCACCCAGCGTCGTGGCACGTCACATCGCCATCGCTCGAGCGTGTATCTTGGACCGCGCACTTGATTCCCAAAGCCTTCATATGCTTATTTGTCGAGATCTCGGAGTCTATAAAGTGACCCTTGACCATCAGCGTGATCGACATCCCAACCATAAAGAAGGCAACAGCCCCCATCGAAAATAGAACTACAATTAACCAACTTGGCATAAAACTCTTGATATTAAGTTTGAAATAATAGCACAAAGTTACTATATTTGTTGCTGAATAACAAACTAATGTCTCAATTTAAAACATAATATGCGAATTGTAATTGCTGGAGCAGGTGAGATGGGGTGTCACTTAGCCAAAATGTTGAGCGGTAATAGCCACGATATCACGGTTATAGACCTAGATCCTAAGCTGTTGTCGGAGGTGACAAGCCTAGCCGATGTTATCACAATCGAGGGCGACCCGACCACCTTTGCCACACTACGCAAAGCGATGGTTCGTAAGAGTGATCTCTTTATTGCGGTGTGCGTCAAAGAGAACGACAATATCGTCTCGGCGGTTTTGGCCAAACAGTTGGGTGTCAAGAAGTCTATCGCGCGAATCGACAACAACGAATATCTGGAGCCCAACAACAAAGAGATGTTCATTAACATGGGTATCGACTACCTCTTCTACCCCGAAAAGGATGCCGCTCTGGAGGTCATAAACCTCTTGGGCCACACCTCGACGAGCGAGTATGTCGACTTCTCGGGGGGCAAGCTCTCGTTGGTGGTCTTTAAATTGGACTCTACATCTCCGCTCCTTGGTCGCGAATTGCAGGGTTTCTCGGACGACGACACTCCGCTGAGCTACCGCACGGTGGCCATCACGCGCAACAAAGCCACGATTATACCAACTAAAGATGAGGTCTTTATGGAGGAGGATGTGATATATGTTATCACGCGTCAAGATACGATGTCGGAGGTGATGACATACTCGGGCAAGAGCAATATAGAGATCAAGAACCTTATGATTTTGGGGGGCTCGCGAATAGGAATACGTACCGCTATGCAACTCCAAGATGAGGTCAATATCAAGTTGGTGGATTACGACCCACAAAAGGCATATCGACTAGCCGAGATGTTGGAAAAGACACTTATCATCAATGTCGATGGGCGCAACACGGAGGCTATGTTGGAGGAGGGAATATCCAATATGGATGCCTTCGTCGCGGTCACAGGGCGCAGCGAGACCAATATCTTGGCGGCTATGTTGGCCAAAAGAATGGGGGTCAAAAAGGTGATCGCCGAGATCGAGAATCTAAACTACATCGGTTTGGCCGAGAGTATGGGTATAGATACGATCATCAACAAAAAGATGGTCACCGCTTCGAACATCTTCCGCTTCACGATGTCGACAGATGTGCAGGCCATAAAGTGCCTCAACGGCAGCGACGCAGAGGTTTTGGAGTTTATCGTCAAGCCCAACTCCCCAGCCACCAAACATATGGTCAAGGATTTGGAGCTCCCCGACGACACAATCATCGGAGGTATCGTGCGCGGAGACAAAGTATTTATCGCCACAGGAAACAGCTCTATTCAAGCCTACGACAGAGTTGTGGTATTCTCGATGCCCGAATCGGTAGGCAAGATTGGATATTATTTTAACTAAGACTTTTTATGTATATAGCTATAGCAGGAAATATAGGGAGTGGAAAGACCACCCTCACCGAGATGCTCACCAAACATTATGGTGCGCATGCCTATTTTGAGGATCCCAACAACCCCTATATCGGGGATTTTTACGACGACATGAGTCGTTGGTCGTTTAACCTTCAGATCTATTTTCTGTCGAGTCGTATACAACAAACCACCGAGATGTTGGCCAAAGGGGGCGAGGTCACGCACCTGATCCAAGATCGCACCATATATGAGGATGCACATATCTTTGCTACCAACCTCCACGATATGGGGCTGCTCTCGACGCGCGATTTCTCGACCTACATGAAGACATTTAACCTCTTCGAGAGGTTTGTCCCCAAGCCCGACATTTTGATATACCTGCGATCTTCTGTGCCTAAATTGGTTGAGCAGATCAAAAAGCGCGGACGCGAATATGAGAGCAATATAGATGCTGAGTATTTGCAGAGCCTCAACGATAAGTATGAGAATTGGATCAACAATATATATGAGGGGAAGCTCTACGTGGTAGATAAAGATAGCCAAGATTTTGTCTGCGACCAGAATGTTTTCGAGGAGATCTGTAACCAAATAGATTCGCTATAGTGAGAAGTTTACCATCACAATTTATAGATCAACTGAACTCTCAGTTTGACGAAGCATTTTCTGTGCAGCTGTGCGAGGCTCTGAATGGCCCCTCGCCTACCTCTATTCGTTTCAACCCCTTTAAGCTCACCTCTCCGCCCGAGGGGTTGGAGCCAATTGGATGGAGCCGATATGGCTTCTATTTGACTGAGCGTCCATCCTTTACGTTGGATAGCACGTTTCACGCTGGGGTCTACTACGTCCAAGAGGCTAGCTCACAGTTTGTGGGCCATATCCTCTCGCATATAGATGTCGAGGGGGCAAAGGTGTTGGATATGTGCGCTGCCCCGGGGGGCAAAAGTACACTCTACTCTACTCTCGTTGGGCTGGATGGATTGGTTGTGGCCAATGAGATCAATCGTCAACGTTGCTCTATTTTGGCGGACAATATCCGCAAGTGGGGGCTGGGAAATGTCGTTGTGACCAATAACGACACAAGCCACTTGGCTCAATTCGAGGCGTGGTACGATGTTGTTGCTGTGGATGCCCCCTGCTCGGGCGAGGGTATGTTTCGCAAGATGGAGGAGGCGCGCGAAGAGTGGAGCGTGGCCAATGTCAAGATGTGCGCGGAGCGTCAGGGCGAGATCCTCAAAAACGCATGGAGGGCACTTAAACCCGGAGGGGTACTTATATATAGTACATGCACTTTTAACACCTCAGAGAACGAAGGGGTGCTGCGCGACTTCGCGGAGTATGCCCAAGATGAGATTGTCCCCTTCGAGGATATCAACTGCGATGAGGCGTGGGGTGTGGAGTCATCTCGCGAGGGGGATTTCCAATGCTTTAGATTCTTCCCCCACAAAGCCAAGGGCGAAGGGTTCTTTGCCGCGGTGGCGTGTAAGGGGTATGATGTTGGAGGTCGAAATCGCCTGCCCAAAGCGCGCAAGAGTATATTCTCAGCCGTTGATCGCAACTCACTAAAAGAGGTAAGCCGATGGGTGGAGCAGAGCTCACTGATGAGCTTTTGTGTTGTGGCCGATACAATCTATGGCTACTACGCCTCGCAGGCCGACAGCGTTAAGCGATTGGCGGAGTCCCTCACGGTGCTCTATTCGGGTGTGGCTATGGGGCAGATATTTAAGGGTAAATTGAAACCCGACAGTGCCTTGGCCCATTATCATGCGCTTAATAGAGAGGTAGTTGCTGTGGCAGAGCTTGATAATGTCGATATTTTGTCGTACCTTCGCAAGGCGGAGCTCTCGGCTGAACTCTTCGAAGAGGAGGGGATCAATCTAGTCTGCTCGCAAGAGGGATATGCTGTGGGATGGGTCAAGAGGGTCGGCCGCAGGGTCAACAACCTATATCCCAACTCTTTAAGGATTTTAAAGTAAATTTCTCGAAGTAAGAATTTTAAAGTAAATTTTCGTAACTATGTAGGTGAAAAAGTTATACTACACAATGGGAGAGGTCTCAGAGATGTTTTGTGTCGCCCCCTCACTTATTAGGTATTGGGAGAAGCACTTTAGTGTTATCAAACCACAGCGTAATAAGAAGGGAAACAGACTATTCACCGCCTCCGATGTCGAGAATTTCAAGATTATATACCACCTCGTAAAGGAGCGCGGAATGACTTTGGAGGGTGCGCAACGCACTATGCGCCAAAATAAAAAGGGATATTCGCGCGATGCGGAGCTCCTCGAGAGGCTACAACATATTCGCTCGCTACTCCTAGAGGTTAGGGAGGAGCTCAAGGAGGATGACCCCTCGCTACTGGAGCTACAAGATGACGCGGACGACACGATCGACTGTAAGGATTATGAGGAGTCAATGCGCTGTAGCATAGGGCTCGAAGAGATAGCAGATGAAGAGGGTGAGGGAGAGAAAAATGAAGAGGAAAAAGGTCAAGAGCCATCGCAAGCCCCGGCAGGCGAGCCTATAGACCACTCCGCGCGAGCCACAAATAGAACTCCCGATGCAAAGCCCAAGGAGCTATTTGCATTTTATGAACAATCACTTTTTTAATTCAATAGAACAATGCCATCAGCTTCGTATATAGCACAAATAATTGAGGCGAGTGCGCCACTCACCCTCCAAGAGAGCTACGACAATGCAGGATTCATCGTGGGCAACCCCTCGACTATTATATCAAATATACTCGTGGCGGTCGATGTGACAGAGGAGGTGATAGAGGAGGCTATGGCCATCGGTGCCGATATGATCGTCACCCACCACCCCATAATCTTCACCCCCCTAAAGCGCCTCACGTCGGCTACATATGTGGAGCGATGTGTGGAGCTAGCCATCAAGAACGATATTGTTATCTATGCCGCCCACACCAACCTAGACTCCATGCCTCAGGGTATGAGTTGGAGACTTGGCGAGATTCTTGGACTGAAGGATATGAGAGTTTTGGCCCCCTCGCCGTCGGACCCAAATGTGGGTTATGGTGTCGTGGCCGACCTCAGCGAACCCGTCGGCACAATGGAGTACATCAAATATGTGGGTAAAAAACTTAACTGCTCGATGGTCAGACATAGCGATATTCATTCTCTCTTGTGTTACCGCGTAGCTATATGCACAGGGTCGGGAGGATCATTAATCTCTGCGGCACAAGATGCCGAGGCAGACATATATATCACCTCGGACTTGAAGTATAACGACTTTATGACCCCTAGCGGAGAGCTAACAGTGGTCGATGTAGGCCATTATGAGAGCGAATATTGCGCAATTGATTTAATATTTGATATTTTATCAAAAAAAATGATTAACTTTGCGCTCCACAAGAGCCATTGTGCGTGTAACCCAATAAACTATATATCACTATAGTGGGTAGATTTGTGGGATATGAATTTGTCAAAGGTCAAAATAAGTTAAATGTGGGACTTCCCACACAACATAAATATAATAATTATGGCACAAAAAAAAGTAGTTGAAGCAGATTACTCGATGCAAGAGAAGATCATGGCCCTCTATGAACTCCAAAAGATTGACTCTCAAATAGATGAGATCAACAAAATCAAAGGAGAACTTCCACTTGAGGTTCAAGACCTAGAGGATAGTTTGGTGGGACTTAATACCCGTACCGAGAATATTAGCGCCGAGATCGAGGAGTTTAATACCCTAACAAAGCAACGTAAACGCGAGATAGATCAGTCTAAGCTCCAGATTGGCAACTACAAAGAGCAACATAATAACGTGCGCAACAACCGCGAGTTCGACGCTATCACCAAAGAGATCGAGTACCAAGAGCTCGAGATCGAGCTAGCTGAGAAACGCCTTAGAGAGTATAGCGTCGCTATCAAAGCGAAAAAAGTGCAACTCGATGAAGCTGTGGCTGTAGCCAAAGATCGTGAGGCCGACCTCGCTGCTAAACGCGCTGAGTTGGATACTATCGAAGCTCAAACAGCTAACCAACTAGCTGTCCTAGAGGCTAAAACAGGTGGTGCAAAGTCTAAAATCGACGAGCGCCTACTTACAGCATACAACCGTATTCGCTCAAACGTGCGTAACGGCCTCGCTGTGGTTACCGTTAAACGTGACGCTTGTGGCGGATGCTTCAACCGAATCCCACCTCAACGCCAACTCGAAGTGAGACAAAGCAAGAAAATTATCGTCTGTGAGTACTGCGGCCGTATCCTTGTCTATGACTCGGAGGCTGATGTCGTAGAGTAAATTTTTCGACTGCTGGGAAGGCTGGGCTGCCTCACGCCGGCGGGCGCACAGCAAGCTGTGATTTGTGTTTATTGCGGTTGAGTATGCTGTTGCGAGCGCGGAGGTTCACCTCTGGTGAACATATAATGGTGAATGAACTGAGAAAACCTGAGACAAGCTGAAAAAGATCGCAAACTAAATGTTGAGTTATGAGTGATACCACCTCGCTTTGGGGAGTGTGGCCGCGAGGAGTTTCCCCCATAGGAGGGAGTAATATAAAAGAAGTGGATACTGAACCGAAAGCTCGCTTTCGAGGACAGAATCCACTTCTTTTATATTAAATTTCACGCTTTAGCGAGAAAACGGCTCGCGGGCTCAGCACACAAAGCGCAAGAATAATAAATCACAGCTTGCTGTGCGCCCGCCGGCGTGAGGCATAGCCTCTTAACAACCTCTAACCCTAGGCTTGTAATTTATTTTGCTCTTCGACTTCGCGGAGGAATCTTTCGGAGACGATTACGCGGATGGCTTTATGGAGCACGGTGAACTCGAAGGGGGTTTCGCCTAGGAGTTCACCATCGACTTCGATTTTTATTTCGGGGGTTGACTCTATACGGATTTTGGCTCCGCGCGCTCCGCGAACATGACCTATGCGGTGTATACCTCCATTGAAGATGAGCCTAAACCTAAATAGTATATGCCATATCCTTACGGGGCGGATCATCAATATATCCAACAATCCATCATCAGCAATTGCTGTTGGGAGCTGCTGCATACCGCCTCCGTTGTACTTACATATTCCGATTGCGGCACTGAACATGAGGTTATTGTAGGTCAGTTTATCGTCGACCCAGATCTTCACCCCCGTGGGTTTGTATGAGAAGAATGCGCGGAGCATGCTCCATATGTAGGAGAGTTTATTTGTACGTCCTTTGCGCCTGAGGTGCATAAATGTCTTTTGGACATGTGCATCGAACCCCACACCTGCCACGTTGGCCATATATCTGCTCTGGGTGAATTGCGATTCGCAGTAGCTCACCTTGCCGACATCTTGGAGGAACGAGCGCTCCTCTTTGATCGCTTTGATTGCATCTTGATACCTGCTTGGCATACCGAAGGTCCTCACCCAGTCGTTGCCTGTACCCACAGCTATCACCCCCAACTTCACCTCCGTGGGGTCTACTATATTCTGGATAAAGAGTCCATTGACCACTTCGTGCACAGTGCCATCGCCACCCACAACCAAGACTTTGCGATGTCCACGATTTATGGCTGCCACGGTGAGCTCTACGGCATGGAACTTATGCTCTGTAAAGACTGGCTCGCACGATATGTCGGCATCGCGGAGCAGCTTAGAGATCAGGGGGAAATCATCGAGCCCTTTACCTTGACCTGCCACGGGATTAACAACCACGAACCATCTATTTGTATCTGTATCAGACATTTATTTTAGTATTTATATAAAAGAGAGGAGAAATTAAAACACTCCCCTATATTTATTTTGTCGGCTCCTTGATCTTTAGGATCGGAGCCCCCTCGCCGCGCTCAAAGGCCGCCACTATACTTTTGACTAGTGGGTGGCGCACTATATCGCGTTTGTCGAACTCCACGATCCCTATGCCATTGACCCCTCGCAGGTTCTCCATTGCCTTGGTGAGTCCGCTATCATTTTTGTGGGGGAGGTCGATTTGAGTGACATCGCCCGTGACAATAAATTTCGCGTTGCGCCCCATGCGAGTCAGAAACATCTTGATCTGCGAGAGAGTTGTGTTCTGTGCCTCATCCAAAATAACCACCGCATTGTCGAGCGTGCGGCCACGCATATAGGCCAAAGGTGCGATCTGAACGGTCCCCTCCTCCATGAATTTTTGGAGCTTAGAGGGTGGGATCATATCGTTGAGAGCGTCGTACAGGGGTTGCAAATATGGGTCCAGCTTCTCCTTCATATCGCCGGGCAGGAAGCCTAACTTCTCACCTGCCTCGACAGCAGGACGGGTCATGATAATTCGTTTCACACGCCTCTCCTTGAGGAGCTTAACTGCCAAGGCTATTGCCGTATATGTCTTACCCGAACCAGCAGGCCCCACACCAAAAAGCAGATCGGTTTGGTCGAAAAGGGTGACCAATTTTTGTTGGTTGACCGTACGCGCGCGGATTATAGCGCCATTATTACCATATACTATAACATCTTTGTCGACACGACTCTCCGCTTCGATCTTCACCCCCGAGAAGGCCTGTGCCACAACCTCTTCGGATATATGGCCATACTTGGTGTAGTATGCCACCAACCCCTCCAATCGTTGTTCGAACTTAGCCGTGGCAGCCTCATCGCCCAGCACCTTGACCATCCCCCCTCGGGCTACGATCTTCAGCTCGGGATTGAGCTCCCTGATCTGTTCCAAGTATTGATCTTTGTGGCCATACAGCTCGCGCGGATCAACCCCCTCTAACTCTATCTCTTTGTGCATATCGCTCATTGGCATTGTAACTTTGTGGCTTGGGTATTTAAAATTTGTCGACATTAGAACCTCACACCTGCTGTAATATCAATCGTATACATTGTGATATTGTAGGGATCACCCACCGTGTTCCACTCATTGCTATTGGCGGTGAAACGTCCTGTGTAGCGGAGGTCCAAAAATAGATTCGAGATAACATCGCACGACAACCCCAAGACATATCCGACGTTGCTCTTAATACGGCCATAGTCATACTCCTTGCCTCCATCCTTAAGTGTATTTTTACACATCAACGAGAACGAAGGTCCACAGTTAAACCTAAAGGGGCTATTGCCCAAATTAAAGCCAACCATGATCGGGAAGTCGATACTTCTGTTGACCAACTCCGATCCTTTGAGCCCTGCGCCATCCTCCCTAAAGTCCATCTTAAAGGTGCTATACCACAACTCGGGAACAACGCGTACGACTCCGAAATCCACGCCCCACATCATTCCGCCTTTGAAGCCTGCGTTGGTCGAGACATCGGCATTGTTGCCATCGACCTTGAGTATTGGACATGTCACACCAGCCGCTAAGCCATAGACCATGGTGATGCTATAGCTATTGTTGTATTGGGAGTATGTCGTGCGCGATTGCTGTTGTGAATATCCGCCACCCTTACTGCTTACTACTTTGTAATTACCACCACCACCTTGGCGATTCTGAGCCGACAAAGGCGACAAAAAGGCCGCCATAACCAACATGGTTAATATATACCTAAGTTTCATAATCGTGAATATTATAATGAGAATTATTATTTGACTTTTTTGTTTTTTATATTTGTTATACTTAACCCCTCCCCTAAGTGGTACTATCTTTAGGTTTGAAGTTTCAAACCTAAAGATAGCAATTTTTATAATTACCTCCCCCAAAGTTACACTTTTTTCTTTAATTACGAGGTCATTCACTCTAAAAGTTTCGCTATCAGCAAAAAATAGACTATCTTTGTGGCGTAGAATAATAATTTAAGTTTCAGATATGGCATTAGTTGCGATAGTAGGCCGACCGAACGTCGGAAAAAGTACTCTTTTTAACCGATTGGTGGGTGAGCGTAAGGCGATTGTAGACTCGACAGCAGGTACAACTCGTGATCGTCACTACGGCAAAACAGATTGGTGTGGTAGAGAGTTCTCAATAATCGACACGGGTGGTTATGCCGTAAATACAGACGATATCTTCGAAGATGAAATCCGCCGTCAGGTGTTGCTCGCAATCGAGGAGGCAGATGTAATCCTCTTCCTCGTAGAGGTGATGACCGGAATCACCGACCTAGACGAAATGGTGGCAAAGGTCCTTAGACGTACATCAAAGAAGGTTATCTTGGTCTGTAACAAGGTAGATAACAATAACCAAGTATATATGTCGCACGAGTTCTACTCGTTGGGGCTAGGCGACCAAATTCACTGTATCTCATCCATGAGCGGATCGGGTACAGGTGACCTTATGGACGAGATTGTAGCGTCACTCCCAGCGGATGAGCTCGCCGAGGAGCTAGACCCTACGCTCCCTCGTATCACAATCGTGGGCCGTCCAAATGTGGGTAAATCATCAATCACAAACGCTCTGTTGGGCGAGGAGAGAAATATCGTCACCCCAATAGCTGGTACTACGCGCGACTCTATCAACTCGCGATACAATAAGTTCGGAATGGATTTCTACCTCGTCGATACAGCTGGTATGCGCCGCAAGAATCGCGAGATGGAGGATCTGGAGTTCTACTCGGTGATGCGATCTATCCGCGCCATAGAGTCGTCGGATGTATGCGTGCTGATGCTCGACGCTCAACAAGGACTCGAACAACAAGATCTCAATATCCATAACCTCATCGTGCGTAACCGCAAAGGGTGCGTGGTGGTGGTCAACAAATGGGACCTCATAGAGAAGAATAGCAACACTATGAAGGAGTGGACCGAGCAGATAGAAAGACGATTGGCTCCATTTAATGATATTCCAATTATCTTTACATCGGTAATCAACAAGCAGCGTATCTTGGATGTGCTCCAAACAGCTATCCAAGTATTCGAGAACCGCAAACGTCGCGTAGCTACACACAAGCTCAATGACTTCTTCTTGCCTATTATCGAGAACTACCCACCACCGTCAATCAAAGGTAAATACATAAAGATCAAATATGTAATGCAGCTACCCACACCAACGCCCCAATTCGCGTTCTTCGTGAACTTGCCTCAATACATTAAAGATCCATATCGCCGATTCCTCGAAAATAAACTCCGCACAGAGTGGGAGTTCTCGGGCGTGCCAATCCAAATCTACTTCCGCCAGAAGTAAATTTTCGGATTTTGACTTTTGGTTAGAGGCCTTTGGTCAGAGGCTGGACTGCCTCACGCCGGCGGGCGCACAGCAAGCTGTGATTTATTATCCTTGCGCTTTGTATTGTGGCCGCGACTTTTGTTCACCTTCAGTGAACGCTTAATATAAAAATAGTGTCTCGAACCTTGAAAGTAAACTTTCGGTTCGAGACACTATTTTTATATTATTCCCCCGTTGGGGACTCAAAGTCGCGGCCCCTCACATAAGCGAGGTGGCTACATGCGAAGGTTTTCGTTCATTCACTCATAACTCAACACACACAACTCACAATTATTTTTTTTCATGTTTTACCCCCTCCCTTGGGGAGTGGGCTTAGTCGCTACACTTCATTTCGCTCCCTAGAATTCATCATTGACCATTCATCACTATCGGCGTTAATCATTAATCTCGTCATTGCGGCCTCAGAGCCGCAATCTCTACATCGGCCATGCATTGTTTCGCTAGGGATTGCGGCTCTGAGGCCGCAATGACGGATTATGGCCTTACGTACCATTCACCATTTATCATTGACCATTCATCATTATTTTCGCATGTAGTCACCTCGATTAGGGGATGCGGCCGGCCGCTGTTAGGGCGGTCCAGCCTCTGGCCAAAGGCCTCTAAACTCAATAGCCAAAAAAATCTCACCCCGAAAGCTGAGCAATCAGCCTCGGGGTGAGTCATTATAGAGTGATTAAGTAAGTTATAATCAGCGGATGATACTATAGAGCTTGGAATGAATCCTCAACGTATTCAAATACCCCGTTTCCTACAACCTCATACTGCATTGTATATGAGTAAGAAGAACCGTTGTATAATGTGAAATTGAGAGTGTAGATAACATCAATTCCATCTACTGTTGTAGCGTCTGAGTGCTTGCTTGCAAGTACATGCGCCATAACCTCGATTAGGTGCTCTGTCATAAGGGCTGTGATCTCGTCGTCGCTTAGACCTGAGTATCCATCTGGGTATTGGCTATATGCCGATGATGTACGCATATCGACATTGTTGTAGTAAGCCGAACAACCTGTGTAGTACTCGTTTGTTCCGTACGACGAAACATAACCTTGACCATAAGACGTAGCTCCCAATTGTGCTTGGTCGACATTTGCCCAAACCCAATCTACAGCTGCTTGGTAGTAGTCAGAATCCAAAGTGATAACTGTACTTGGATCAAATGCCCACTCGTCGTTGCTCTTCACGAATTGGTCTGTAACCTCTACAACTCCGTTGTTCTCAACCCATGCACCACCAGTGTATGTGTACTCCGCAGCGTAGCGTGAAGTGTAGTAGTCGTAAACTACAGCCACTACGTCAGCCTCAACAGCGTATGGACGTTGCTCCTTGAGCCATGTTGGGATATAAGAAGCAGGTGTTGCTGAACTGCTGAATGTTGTAAGACCCATCTCTGCGTAGTTGTCCGAAGAGATTGACAATGCATCTGAGTATGCAACCCAAGCTGAACCGTTGTATGTGTATACAGCCTCTAGGGTGTGAACACCATCAATTGCACGAGTTGCGGATGCTGATTTAGCAGCTACGCGCTCAAGAGCCAACACAACAACGTTGGTTACCTCATAAGTTGTTGTTGCACTATTGTCACCATCACCTGTATACTTAAATGCGATACGGATTGTTTGCCCCTCATAGTCGCTAAGCAACATGATGCCCGAACTTTCGAAACTTCCATAACCGCTAGTAGGGTAGTCTGGAATAGCCAATGATGAAGATACATCTGTCCAAGTTGCCGATGCTGCGCTGTCTACATAGTCTGTAGAGATAAGAACCGATAGGCAAGTTGCGTTGTAATAACCAGCCAAAACATCGAACGAGAATCTAGCACCATCCGCAACAGTAATTGCAGGCGAGATCAAGAATGCCTCTTGAGTACCAGAGTATCCATAAGCAGATGCCTTCATGTAGCTATCTGAACCATATGAAGCCTGAGACCAAGCAAGTGTACCCGATACAGACTCTAGCGTCCAATCATCCTCCGACGAGACAAACGATTGTGAAAGGGTGATATTCTCAGCCACTGTTGAGCTCTCTCCCAACTCGATATTGTCGATTTGGAAAGTTGTTGTCAACGTTGAGCTACCTACATATTTAAATGCTACGTAGAACTTCTTACCTACATAGTCGCTCATATCCATAAGTCCAGATGGCGACAAAGTACCGTAGCTGCTCGATGGGATCTCGAATGCGAAGTTGCTAGTTACATCGACCCAAGTTGCAGTTGAGCAACCCGACTCGTCGCCATTGAAATCCTCAGAGATAAGGATTTGAAGCTCTGCACCATTAGCATATCCCAAACAAACGTCGAATGAGAATTGTGCAGATGTGACATCCGTGAAATCTACAAGTGGCGAGATCAACCATGTAGCAACGTCACCAGTTGCACCATAGGCGCTACATTGGATGTAACCATTGCCGCTATATAGTTTGTCGACCCAGTAGATACCACCCTCCTCGGCGTAGTTGATCCAACCCATGATCTCGGTTGTTGCGCCTGCTGTAGCTATCGTATTGAAATCCTCATAGATCTCCGTTACGCTATAAGAGCTATCGCCCGAAGCGCTAGGCTCAGATGCTGAGTAGTTGTACTCCACAACGACAACCTCACCAGAAGTTGCATCGGGATAAGCCGCAGCCAAGAACTTGCTAGCATAACCCGAAAGTGGACGCTCAGGGGTGAAGTAAGAAGCGCTGATAGCCCCCCATACCGATGTGTAGTCTGAGCTAGAGACTGTGTAGTCACCTGCCCCCGACAAATCCGAAAGGTAAGCTGGCACACCATCCATGTAGTTGTATGTAACCTTCACAGACGATCCATTGTCGACGGTAGGCAACATCGCATCGAGGAACGATGGCATGTAGTCTTGCGCTGGAGTCGACTCACTGAAGTAGCTTCCCGAAAGGCCGCTAAAAGATGAGTAATCATCCTCGGTCAAGGTGTAGGTAATTGCGCGGACATCCGATGGCTTTACTAGCTCCTCGAGTCCATCGAACTGGTCGTTGTAGTCGCATGATCCCGCTCCCAAAAGCAAGGCGAACGCTACGGCTGCTGAATATATATTTTTCATTTTCATATCTTTAACTGTCGTGATTTATTTTTGCGAATCAAGGTTTAACACCAAATCATCTCTTCTTTAAGTGTTGTTATATTTCACCCCCTCCCTAAATCCCCCCCCCAAGGGTGGGGACTTAGTCACAAAACCAAGGTTTTGCTCCCTCCAGCGGTGCTTCTCGAGGTTTGAAATCTCAAACCTCAATTCGCATTATTTTTTAGAAATAAATTTTAAGGCGAACAGATGTTGTGCGACCAAAACCGTAGAATATGTAGTATGCAGTGTCCCAGTCGTTGCTTGAACCATTGGTTGCATCTGTGATATACTCTTGGTTAAATACATTGTCGATGTTTCCTGAGAATGTAGCGTTGTATTTACCTAGGTTAAAGTTATAACTTGCATTCAAGTCACACACTACAGCCGATGGGATAACCCATGGTGTTGAGTATGTCTTTGTGCCGTTGAACGAAAGGTCGCTAGAGCTAAATGACCAGTCAGAGTAGTTGTTACCAATGTAACGAGCTTGCAAACCTGCACGGAATCCCTTGAATGGACGAACATTCACACCCAATGCAGCTGTCGTTTGAGCCGAACCACCGACCTTAACACCATCAAGCACAAGAGTCATCTTTGCGTGGTCATCGGCCATGATGCCCGAAGCGACTGTACCCTTGCTATCTGCCAAAGGTTGACCGTTTGAGTTGTAGAAGTAACCTGTTGCGTCGTCGCTCCAGATCCAATCTCCGATAGATGCCATACCTGTGACATCCAACCAATCGGTAACGCTCGCTTTGAAGTCAAGCTCAACACCCATGTGACGTGCATTTACACCCTCCATGTTCAAGATCGCGCGATCGTCGTTGCCATCAGCATCAACGAAATCGGTACTCTTAGTCATTGTCTTATCCTTCCACATTGTGTAGTAACCATTAACATTTACCGCTACACCCTCCGAACGATAGCCATAACCAGCCTCCAAAGAGTAGATCTTCTCGTTTACAGCGTTAGGGTTAGTAAGGTTACTTACAGTAGATTGAAGGAATGCACCTCCCGACAAGAATGGAGCACGGCTAATCACACCACCATTGACGAATACATTGTGATGTGCGTCGATATTGTAGTTCAAACCAGCCTTAGCGGTGAATCCCCAGAACGAAACAACATCTGATTTAGCGTGTGCAGCGTCGTAGTAGTAGCGGTCATATCTCCAGTAGTTAGTCTGAGAGAGTGAAGCCGAAGCAAATGCGCTAAGGCGGCCATCGCTATACTCCAACTGAGTGAATAGACCCTCTTGGAGAACGAAACCATCGTAGTCACGATATACAACATCTCCAACTTGCAACTTCTCCGATGCGAATGAACCATTCGCAGCAGCTGAGTTCAACGATGGATCTACATCCTCGCGGCTAGAGTCGATATAGTAGTCACCACCATACAAGTCAACAAGGATATTTGTGTGGGTACCTTTGTAGTAGCGAAGATCAAGACCTCCGTAGAAATCCAATTTATCGTTGAGCTTTGTAGAGTATGTCGAGAGACCTCCAACCCAAATGTGGTCATTTACAGACTTAGACATCGCCATCAACGAACCTGTGTTGCTCGATGCATTGAGCTCATATACGCCTGCATAGTCGAACGTACCATCCTCGTTGCGGTAAGTTGTGTTGAGTGTACCATATGAGCTACCATACCAATCACTTCGGTTCTCACCTTGACCCGAGTAACCATATCCGTGACCGATAGATGTGTAGACCGAAGTTGTCAAGTTAGACTTCTCGTCGATCTCCCAGATGTGGTTCAACGAGATTTGTGGTTTGTGGTATGCGTTGTAAGCAGAAGTCTTACGCTCACCGTTGAGTCCATAACCATATGTAGCGTTATATTTGTATGCGCTCTCGCCATTCATATAGTTCTTAACCTCTTGCCATCCCTCGATTGTGAAACCGTCGTAGCTACTACGTTGGTTGTGCCACTGTGGAGCACCAAATGCGGTGAATGATAGTTGGTGTTGGCTATTGAAACGCTTTGTCAAGTTCACGAAGTAGTTGTATGCCTCGAACTCAGTTCCTTGGACGTAACCATCTCCCCATGTCTTACCCAAAAGGAAGCTCATAGCCCAACCGTTCTCCATCAAACCTGTCGAGAAGTTAGCAACGATCTTGTTGTAACCATCGTTACCCATACCATATGAGAATGATCCGCCCTTCTTTGCATCAACAGTCTTGGTGATGATATTGATAGAACCTCCAACCGAAGGAGAAGATACCTTCGATGCTCCTAGTCCGCGTTGAACCTGCATTGTGCGAGTCACATCCGACAAACCAGCCCAGTTTGACCAATATACACCTCCCCACTCCATGTCGTTCATCGGAACACCGTTGACCATAACAGCGACATTGGCAGATGTAAATCCACGAAGGTTAACCTTTGTGTCTCCGTAACCACCACCCTGCTTTGTTGCGTAGATACCCGGTGTCGAGTTCAACATCTCTGGAAGATCCTTTGTACCCAACTGTTGCTCGATTTGCAATGGCTCAACAGAGAACGAAGCCACTGGAGTGTGACGAGTTCTAGCGATTGACGAAGTTACAACCACGTCGTTAAGGCCAATTACATCTGGCTCCAACTCGATAATGCTGTGACTATTAACCTGCGCTACGCTCAACACTTGAGATTTGTAGTTTAGGTAAGAGAGAGTGACCGAATCCTTAGAGTCCGATACTTTGAGGGAAAAATTTCCATCAACATCCGTAGCCACACCATTGCTGGGTCTGTCTACCTCAATGACAGTAACGCCTACGAGAGGTTGCTGTGTAGCTTTGTCAATGACAGAGCTCTTGATTGTCACCTGTGCCAACAACGCTTGGGGCGCTAGCAACACAGCCATCAGAAGTAAATTTCTTCTCATAATCTAATTTTTAGAATTTAAAATGGGTTTGTTTGGTCTGTTCACATCGCTGCATACCATACCAAATCGCTACAAAGGTAGAGCTTATGTTGTATATATGCAAATTTTTTACAAACATATTATCGACCTATAACACAATTGTAACAAATGTAAAACACTATATTACAGACTAATTACGTTGTTACAATATTACTACAAAAAAAATACTATATGGTGGAATTAATCCGCCATATAGTACTTTTTCTTCTATTTTTAAAATATTTTAAGAGATCTCTCCCCTCTCGCCCTCCCGCTCCTCTATCTATACTTATTCGATATAAGGGTCATAAACTCCTCTCGCGTTCGTGGGTCCGACAAGAAACTACCCGTCAAAACCGATGTTGTGGTGGCCGAACCCTGCTTTTCAATACCCCTCATCTGCATACATGTGTGGCTCGCCTCGATCACCACCGCTACACCTTTGGGGTTCAGAGCCTCCTCTATGCAGCGGCTAATATCCATCGTCAACCTCTCTTGAACCTGCATTCGGCGCGCAAATGACTCCACGACACGCGCTATTTTCGAAAGCCCTGTGATGTAACCATTGGGTATATAAGCGACATGCGCCTTGCCATAAAAAGGCAACATATGGTGCTCGCACAACGAATACAACTCAATATCCTTGACCAAAACCATGTGGTCGTACTCCTCCTTGAATGTTGCCGAACGGATTATCTCCATCGGATCTTCAGCATACCCCTTTGTCAAAAAGCTCATCGCCTTGGCAACACGTTCGGGGGTCTTAATCAGCCCCTCACGATCGACATCCTCACCCAACAGAGATAGGATCTCTTTGTAGTGATAACTCAGCTTCTCGATCTTTTCGGGCGAGTAGTGCTCCTCCTTTCTGTAGTTAAAATCTTCCATTTTTTTACTTTATTTTTGACGAGTTGTATTCTGATTAATATTGTTTAACCTACGTCATTGCGGACTCCGATCCGCAATCCCTAGCGAAACATGTGAATAATATCTTTGAGATTGCGGATCGGAGTCCGCAATGACGCATTAATTTTGTGGTAATATATTAACGCTTATTTAAGAAAGCTACCAACTGTGACACCGCACGTCCTCTGTGCGAGATCTCACCCTTTTGGGCCGTGGTCATCTCCGCAAAACTCTTTGTGTGGCCATCGGCCACGAAGAATGGGTCATACCCAAATCCACCATCGCCCAAAGGCTCCGTGGTGATATGCCCCTTAACGACACCCTCAAAAAGATACTCCTCGCCATCCAACACTAGAGCTACGACGGTGCGAAACTGAGCCTTGCGACTCTCTTGACCCTCCAAATTTTTAATCAACAACGCATTGTTGGCTTTGGGGTCATGGCCATCGGTTGCATATCTAGCCGACCTCACACCGGGCTCTCCGCCCAAAGCCTCCACCTCCAAACCTGTGTCGTCGGCAAAGCAGCTCTCGCCTGTGCGCTCATATATATATCTAGCCTTTAGAAGCGCGTTGCCCTCCAGAGTAGGCTCTGTCTCGGGAATATCCTCCACAACACCCACATCGCGAAGTGTAACTAAGCTAAACGACTCGTCGAGAAGTTGTTGAACTTCAGATAATTTATGGGCGTTATTTGTTGCAAATATTAATTTCATGGCTCTTAGTGTACTGAGAATTTATAGACCATCTTTTCGCAATATAGCTCCTCGGCCGCAATCTCTCGTATGCTCAAGTTGCGAGGCGTAAGGGCGATGGTCTCGCGCGCCCCTCCGCTACATATATTCATCACCTCTTTGGACGACAATATCTCTACCCCTCGACCGCTCTTTGAGTCGCGAAGCTCTGCCATAAATGAGAGTATGCCTGCCTTCGTACCCTTCACCTCTATATCTGCCTCGCCTCGCCTCGGAGCTATCTCCTCTATGGAGCTAAACTCCTCGGAGTTAACCCTCAGCGTGTGGCCCGATAAGGTAGATTCGCTCACGCCAGAGAGATTAAAGAATATATTAGGCGCAATATCCATCTGAGTGGCCCCATCGCTTTTGGCTAAATAGGTCACCTCCAACGACATATCGTCATCGAAGTCAAAGATCGCCTCAAAAGAGATGTTGGGCGTACCCTCCATATCCAGCGACATAACCACGCGGTTGGTCTCGAAGCGACTCTCCCACATTGAGTTATGAAGCCCTAAGCTCCTCAGCCCCACCGACCAATCTATCGAACGACCGATATACTCGCGGTCTTTGATCATAGAGTCCAAGTCATTGTGTGACAAAAGGACGTTCTCTATCTTTCCATTCGAGTCGGGGACCCGAACCGCAATGATCGAAGCTCCATAGTTCGATATATGGACCTCGGCCCCATTATCAGCGCGGAGGATATAGACAATCGCAGCCTCTCCCTCCTCGGTCATTCCATATATATGTTGTTCGAAATCCATAAAAGTTACTCTATAGCAGGCAAAGTCGCAATCGCTGCATCAATACGCTTGACACACTCCTCGCGGCCGATAAACGATGTCACATCATACATTCCGGGACCCTTACCAGCCCCCACCAAAGCCAAACGCAATGTATTCATCACCTGACCCATGCCATAGCCCTTCTCCACGATCCATGCGTGAACTACAGACTCGGTGTTCTCCAGCGAGAAATCCTCGATAGATGCCAACACATCTCTCACCTCAGCCAAGATGCGTGGGTTGTCACCCTTCCAATACTTCTTGGTCTGCTTAGCATCGTACTCCGCAGGGGCCACAAAGAAGTAGTTGGTGAGATCCCACATATCGCTCATAAATGTAGTACGCTCGCGCATGATCCAAGCCGCACGCCCTGCCAACTCATCCGTCGTGTCGACACCATTGGCCTTGAGGATAGGTTGGAACAGCTCTGCAAACTCCGCCTCGGACTTTGTGTGCATATATTGAGCATTGAACCACTTAGCTTTGTCGGGTTGGAAACGTGCCCCCGACTTCGATACCCTCTCCAACGAGAAGGCACCGATGAGCTCCTCCATAGAGAAGATCTCCTGCTCCGTGCCGGGGTTCCACCCCAGCAGAGCCAACATATTGATAAACGCCTCGCTGAAGTATCCATCCTCGCGGTAACCGCGCGAACTCTCACCCGTGGGTGCATTCCAAAGGAGAGGAAAGACTGGGAATCCTAATTTATCTCCATCCCTCTTCGAAAGTTTACCACCTCCCGTAGGCTTCAACAACAGCGGCAAGTGGGCAAACTCTGGGCGTACATCCTCCCACCCAAAGGCGCTATACAACAGATAGTGAAGCGGCAACGATGGCAACCACTCCTCGCCACGAATCACATGCGAGATCTCCATGAGCTTATCGTCCACAACATTTGCGAGGTGATATGTCGGCAACTTATCGGCCGATTTATACAACACCTTATCGTCCAGCGTCGAGGTGTTAACCTCCACATGTCCGCGGATCAAATCATCCATAGCGACCACCTCGCCTTGAGGCATCTTGAAGCGGATGACCCATTGATCCCCCCTCTCGATTCTCGCCTTGACCTCCTCGGCCGCGAGGCTCAACGATGTGGGCAACTCCTCGCGTACCGAATAGTTATATGCAAAAGCTGCTCCAGCCGCCTCTGCCTCCGCACGCTTAGCCTCCAACTCAGCCGATGTGTCGAAAGCGTAATATGCCCAACCAGCCTCAACTAGCTGCAACGCATATTGCAAATATATCTCCCTACGCTCACTTTGGCGATATGGCGCATGTGGTCCTCCCACGCCGACACCCTCGTCGATTGTGATGCCACACCACTCTAGTGACTCGATGATATACTCCTCCGCCCCAGCGACAAAACGTTGAGAGTCGGTATCCTCGATTCTGAGGATCATCTTTCCGCCATTATTGCGAGCAAAGAGGTAGTTGTATAGGGCTGTGCGCACACCACCCATATGTAGTGCCCCCGTAGGGCTTGGTGCAAAACGCACGCGTACTGGTCTTGACATATAATTATTTTGTACGAATTTATAGTTAAATTTTTTCTGCTCTCAACTTAAACATTAAACAAGAAGTGCATAATGTCGCCATCTTGCACCACATACTCCTTACCCTCAACGCCGATCTTACCTGCATCGCGGCACGCCTTCTCGGAACCCAACTCCATGTAGTCCGAATATTTCATCACCTCGGCACGGATAAAGCCTCTCTCGAAATCGGTATGGATAACTCCTGCCGCCTGTGGAGCCTTCATACCCTTGGTGTAGGTCCACGCGTGGGTCTCTTGAACTCCTGTGGTGAAGTATGTCTCCAACTCCAACAATTTGTATGCCGCCTTGATTAGACGCGCAACGCCCGACTCCGTGAGCCCCATATCCTCCAAAAACATCTGTCTCTCCTCGTGCGTCTCCAACTCCGCGATGTCGGCCTCGGTAGCAGTTGCCACAATCAACATCTCTGCATTCTCCTCCGCTATAGCCTTTGCCACAGCCTCCGTGTGGGCGTTACCCGACGATGCACTCGCCTCGTCGACGTTGCACAGATACAAAACAGGCTTGTCGGTCAAAAGGTTCAAATCAGCAACCAACTTTTTGTCCTCCTTGTCCAACACAAGCGTGCGCGCACTCTTACCCTGCACCAAAAGGTCTTTGTATTGCACCAAGATGTCGTAGAGCCTCTTTGCTGTCTTATCGCCTCCAGCAGCCTGCTTTTGGCACTTGCTCATGCGGCTTTCAACCGACTCAAGGTCCTTAAGTTGAAGCTCCGTGTCGATCACCTCTTTGTCGCGAACAGGATCTACCGAGCCATCGACGTGGGTGATATTGCCATCCTCGAAACATCTGAGTACATGAATAATTGCGTTTGTGTTGCGGATATTGCCCAAGAATTTGTTACCCAAACCCTCACCTTTGGATGCACCCTTCACCAATCCCGCGATGTCGACGATCTCGATAGTTGTTGGGATTATCTTCTTTGGCTTGTCGATCTTCGCCAAGTTGATAAGTCTTTCGTCTGGAACGGTGATTACCCCCACATTGGGTTCGATCGTGCAAAAAGGAAAATTTGCCGCCTGCGCTTTAGCGTTTGAGAGGCAGTTAAAAAGGGTCGATTTACCTACGTTAGGCAGACCTACGATGCCACATTGAAGAGCCATACTATATATTTTTATTTTATGATTACCATTAAGTCCGACAAAGATAGCTATTCTTTTGCAGAAACATCAAACTTTGAATTAATTTCTTCACCCCAATAACAAATGTCCAAATAAAGGTCAAAAGTAGTTTGTGGCTAAATCACCTATAAGACAAATAGTTAGATATGTGACACAAAAAATAGTAAAAAAATAATCCCATTAAAATTTGGAGATAAAGATTTTTTGCCTACCTTTGCAATCGCAAATGCCTCTTTAGCTCAGTTGGTAGAGCACGACACTCTTAATGTTGGGGTCCAGGGTTCGAGCCCCTGAGGGGGTACAAAGCCGATCTACATATGTAGGTCGGCTTTTGCTTTTTTAATGGTAAATGGTTGCGAGTGAGATGATGACATTTAGCGCTAAAATCGCTCGTGGCCATATCATAAGCGCAAGGAGTACAAATCACAGCTTGTTGTGCGGCCGCCTGCTGTTAGGGCAGACCAGCATCCCAAAAGAGACCATTGCAAAACATTTGTTTTGCTCCGACTTCAGAGAACGTTGATAGGTGGATGAAATTTTAAAGATGGCCTATAGGGCTGCGAGGGAGCATACTTTGTGTACGTGACCGATCAGAACTCTAGAGTATCTTTGAAAGTTCGCCGCCTTGCAACGTTCTATATACACAAAAAAATCGGGTGGCTAACAACATTTGTCAACCACCCGAGAAAGGGAATAATATTTATCTAAATATTAGAACTCCATTTTAGAGAGACGCTTGTAACCGTTATATCTCCACTTAGCGTTCTCCTCAGCAGCCACGAACAACTCGTCAGCCTCAGCAGGGAATGCCTTCTTCAAAGATGTGTAACGTACCTCGCGTGCCAAGAATGCTTGGAACTTAGTCCAATCTGGCTCCTTAGAGTCAAGTACGAATGGGTTCTTTCCTGCAGCCTCAAGCTGTGGGTTGTAACGCCATAGGTGCCAGTAACCAGCAGCAACAGCATCCTTACCAATAGTTTGAGTACGTGTCATACCGCCCTTGATACCGTGGTTGATACATGGTGCATAAGCGATAACCAATGATGGTCCGGGATATGCCTCAGCCTCCTTCAATACGTTGAACAATTGAGCTTGAGAAGCACCGATAGATACTTGAGCTACATAAACATAACCATAAGTCATTGCGATAGCACCCAAATCTTTCTTACGGATTCTCTTACCCTTAGAAGCGAACTTAGCGATAGCACCCACTGGTGTAGATTTAGAAGATTGACCTCCAGTGTTTGAGTAAACCTCAGTATCGAGAACAAGGATATTGATATCCATACCCGAAGCCAAAGCGTGGTCTACACCACCGAAGCCGATGTCGTAAGCCCAACCATCACCACCGATGATCCATTGTGACTTCTTAACCAACCAATCCTTCATCTCGACGATTTTGTTGCAAGCGTCGCAATCACAAGCCTCAGCGAGTGGCAACAACTTAGCCGATGCAGCAGCTGAATCTACTGTCGAACCGCGAGAAGCGATCCACTCGCTCATAGCGCCCTTCAACTCCTCAGAGCAATCTGCGCAGTTTGCGATAGCATCCTCCATTGTGAGTTGCAAACGGTCACGAAGTTTCTCGATACCCATGCGCATACCCATACCGAACTCTGCATTATCCTCGAAGAGTGAGTTAGCCCAAGCTGGACCTTGACCCTCATCGTTTGTACAATATGGAGTTGATGGAGCTGATCCAGAGAAGATAGAGCTACAACCAGTTGCATTTGCAACCATCATGTTCTCACCGAACAATTGAGTAAGTGACTTAACATATGGAGTCTCACCACAACCAGCACAAGCTCCAGAGAACTCGAACAATGGTTGAGCAAATTGCATATTCTTAACGCTCTTGCGACGATCGAAATCCTTCTTGTAGCCGATGTTCTTGATTACGTAATCCCAGTTCTTAGCCTCGCCAAGTTGACTATCCAATGGCTTCATAACCAAAGCCTTTTGCTTAGATGGACAAACGTCAACACAGTTGCTACATCCTGTACAATCGAGTGGAGTAACCTGCATACGGAACTTGTAGATCTTAGTCTCACCGATACCTTGCTTCCACTCCAAACCTGAAGCAGCAGCCTCTTCGTCTGTAGCCAAGAATGGGCGAATAGCAGCGTGAGGACAAACATAAGAACATTGGTTACATTGGATACAGTTATCCATGATCCACTCAGGAACATTTACAGCGATACCGCGCTTCTCGTAAGCAGCTGTACCAGCCTCCCAAGTACCATCCTCGTAGCCATTGAAATCAGATACCTTCAAATCGTCACCCTTAAGTGCATTGATTGGATCTACGATATTGCGAACGAATGGAGTGCGTGACTCGTCAACTACAGCCTCAGCAGCCTTAACCTCGATGTTTGCCCACTGAGCTGGAACAGGAACCTCGACAACTGCTGTAGAACCTGCATCTACGGCAGCGTAGTTCATATTAACGATATCCTCACCCTTCTTTCCGTAAGATTTCAAGATAGCCTTCTTCATCTCCTTAACCGCCTCGTCGAAAGGAATCACGTTTGCGATCTTAAAGAATGCAGATTGCATAACTGTGTTAGTTCTTGAACCAAGACCCAACTCAGCACCGATCTTTGTAGCGTTGATGATGTAGAACTTAATATCGTTTTTAGCCATGTAAACCTTCATGTGGTCTGGCAAAGATGCGCAAGTAGTCTCAGCGTCGTGTACAGAGTTCAAAAGGAATGAACCACCCTTTTTGAGACCCTTCAATACATCATACTTATCTACATAAGATGGAACGTGACAAGCCACGAAGTCTGGAGTAGTCACCAAGTATGGAGATTTGATTGGGTTGTCACCGAAACGAAGGTGAGATGATGTGTAACCGCCCGACTTCTTTGAGTCATAAGCGAAGTATGCTTGGCAATACTTATCTGTTGTACCACCGATGATCTTGATCGAGTTCTTGTTAGCACCCACAGTACCGTCAGCACCCAAACCGAAGAATAGACCCTCGAAAGTACCCTCAGAACCAATAGCGATAGGCTCGCCCACTGGCAATGAAAGGAATGTAACATCATCCTCGATACCCACTGTGAAGTGGTTCTTTGGCTCAGCAGCAGCCAAGTTATCGAATACAGCTACGATATGAGCTGGAGTTGTATCCTTTGAAGATAGACCATAACGTCCACCGATGATCTCTGGAGTGTTCTCCTTGCCGTTAAACATCTCAACGACATCCAAGAACAAAGGCTCTGCGTGACATCCCGGCTCTTTTGTACGATCAAGAACACAGATCTTCTTTACAGAAGCTGGCAATACATCGAAGAAGTATTTGTCTGAGAATGGACGATACAAGTGAACAGTGATAAGACCCACCTTGCGACCTTGAGCGCAAAGGTAATCAACAGTCTCTTTGATTGTGTCGCAAGCAGAACCCATAGCAACCAAGATCTCCTCAGCATCCTCAGCACCATAGAATGTGAATGGAGCATATTTACGACCTGTCATCTCAGAGATTTTAGCCATTGTCTCAGCTACCATATCTGGAATCACATCATAGAACTTGTTTGAAGCCTCGCGTGTTTGGAAGTAGATATCTGGGTTTTGAGCAGTACCACGAGCCACTGGGTGGTTAGGGTTAAGAGCTGCGTCGCGGAAAGCCTTCAACGCATCGCGATCGAACATTGCTGTAAGTGCAGCCTCGTCGATAAGCTCGATTTTTTGGATCTCGTGAGATGTACGGAATCCGTCGAAGAAGTGTAGGAAAGGGATACGAGCCTTAAGAGCTACGATGTGTGCAACACCTGCGAGGTCCATAACCTCTTGGACAGATGAAGTAGCCAACATCGCAAAACCTGTCTGGCGAGCTGCCATAACGTCTTGGTGGTCACCAAAGATCGAAAGTGAAGAGGCTGCCAATGCACGAGCTGAAACGTGGAATACTCCCGGGAGCAACTCTCCAGCAATCTTGTACATATTTGGAACCATAAGCAACAAACCCTGCGATGCAGTGAATGTTGAAGTCAACGCACCACTCTGTAGCGATCCGTGTACAGCTCCTGCTGCACCCGCCTCAGATTGCAACTCTACAACCTCTACTGTTTCGCCAAACATGTTCTTACGTCCCTGCGCAGCCCACTCGTCAACGAGCTCTGCCATAGTAGACGAAGGTGTGATAGGATAGATCGCCGCAACCTCTGAAAACATGTAAGCCACGTGAGCAGCAGCGTAGTTACCATCACAGGTAATAAATTTCTTTTCTGCCATTTTCTTCGTTATTATTAGTTATTGTTTGTTATTATTTTTGGTACTTTGTCAACTAAATACTCCATAGAGTATGGCAAAGATACAAAAATCATTTACATTTGCAATGGCTATTTTTGATTAATTTAATTAAAAATTGTGTTATTTTTATAACAACTTAATGTTATTTCAATAACACGTACCTGTTATTCTTTTAACAGATATTTTGGCCCGATTGTTTTGGGTTCAAAATTTATGACTATATTTGCGCACTATGATTAATTACAAACAACGAAAATTGGATAATGGCCTAACAGTCATTGTTAACCGCGATGGAGTGTCGAGACTCGCTGCGGTGAATTTATTATATAAAGTAGGTGCGCGCAACGAGGACCCTTTGCGCACGGGTTTTGCCCACCTCTTCGAGCACTTGATGTTTCGTGGCACCACCCTCAACCCCGAGTTCGATGTGAAGGTGCAGATGGCTTCGGGCGAGAATAACGCATTCACAAATAACGACTATACGGACTTCTACATCACCCTCCCCCAAGCCAATATCGAGGTTGCTTTGGAGCTTGAGGCGGACCGTATGCGTGGACTAGCGCTCACCCCCGAGAAGTTGGAGTTGGAGAAGATGGTTGTGGTCGAGGAGTACAAGCAGCGATACTTGAACCAACCCTATGGCGACACCATAATGCTTCTTCGCGACCTATGCTACAAAACTCACCCATATCGTTGGGCCACAATTGGCCTCTCACCCGACCATATCTTGGCCGCTACAATGGAGGATGTCGAGAGCTTCTACAATAGGTTCTACACCCCCTCCAACGCAATTCTCTCGATTTCGGCCAATATGGACGAGGAGGAGATGTTCGATTTGGCTCGTAAGTGGTTTTCACAGATCCCCGATACGGGTGCAAAGATTGCCCCTATCACCCCCGAGCCCGAGCAAACCCAACCGCGTAGGGTCGAAGTGGAGCGCGACGTACCTGCCACACACGTAACCATCGCCTTCCCCATGGGTGGACGCTTGAGTGTAGGGTTTCACCTCTCGGACTTAGTGTCAGATCTATTGGCTGGCGGAGATTCGGGCAGACTATACCAACGTTTGGTCAAAGGGCGCGGACTCTTTTCGAGCGTCAATGCCTACATCACGGGGGATTGCGACCCGGGGCTCTTTCTCTTCACCGCTCAACTTTTGCCCCAGACATCGGTCGAAGAGGCCGAAGAGGCTCTGTGGCACGAGATTGAGCAGCTCAAAGTAGAGGGGGCCAGCGACTACGAGCTAGAGAAGGTGAAGAATAAGTTCGAGGCCAACACTCTTTTCGGAGAGATCAATGTGATGAACAAGGCGATGAATCTGGGTTTCTACTCCATGATTGGCGACCTCACAATCATCAATCGCGAAGTGGATATATATCGTTCTTTGGACTCCGACCAAATCAAGGAGTTTTGCAAGAGGACATTCACCCCAGAGCGCAGTAATACATTAATTTATCGTCACAAATAAAGAACGATTTTTCAAATCAAAAGACCATGAATCACAATATAACCGAGGAGCTAGCCCTCCAAAATGCCGAGTGTCGCACCCTAACTAATGGCGTGAAGCTCTACACCCTACCATGCAACGAATTCGAGGTGGTGCGTGTGACCTTTGTTTTTGGTGCTGGGTCGGTGGTCCAAAGTGTCCCCTTTTCGGCCACCGCAACTGCCAATATGATGTATGAGGGTAGCCGCGACCTATCATCGCGCGAGATAGCCGAGAAGTTGGATTACTATGGGTCGTACTTCGATGTGAACATCGACCGCGACTACTCTTACATTAGCTTCTGCTCGCTCTCCAAATTTGTGGAGCCAACCCTCGAGGTTGCCGAGCAGATCATCCTCTACCCCACATTTCCACAATGCGAGCTCGATACATATTGCAACAAACGTAAACAACGGCTGGCCATAGAGCGTCAAAAGGTCGAGACCAAAGCGCGCGAGGAGTTCGCTAAGTCGTTGTTCGGAGAGGGGCACCCATATGGAAAAACATTTAGTGAGAGTGAGTACGACAACCTCACGCGCGAAGATCTTATATATATATATAATAAGTTTTATGTCGCATCGAACTGCTTTGTGGTGGTGAGCGGCAAGATAACCGATGAAGTTACCTCATTGGTCGAGCGTGTGGCCGAGGCTATCCCTCAGCGCGAGGAGCCCTCTAGGGTAGATTTCCCCGAGCCCCAACAACGCCCATACCACCTCGTCGAAAAGGCCGATGCTGTTCAATCATCTATTCGTATCGGACGACTCCTATTTGAGCGTACACATCCCGACTTCGTGGGGATGCAGGTGTTGGCCACAGTGCTAGGCGGATACTTCGGATCGAGACTCATGAAGAGCCTCCGCGAAGAGCGTGGGTATACATATGGTGTGATGTCGGCGATGGTCAACTTCGCCAAAAGCGGATATTTCGCAATCGCTACGCAGGTGGGGGTCGAGGTTGTGGATGATGCTCTGGAGCTCATATATGAGCAGATAGAGATGTTACGCAGCGAGCCTATAAGCAACGAAGAACTCGAAATGGTCAAAAAAATTATGATTGGCGAGATCATGCGTATCTTGGATGGCCCATTTGGAATTGCTGATGTCACAATCGAGAATATCCTCTGCGGACGCACCAACGAAGCTATAGCACAAAATGTCGCACAAATAGAGAGCATAACACCCCAAACCCTTCAACTCCTCGCAGAGAGATATCTCACCCACGAATCACTCATCACAGTGATCTCAGGTGCTAGAGGTTAGAGGTTGTGTTTTACACTACTTATGTAGTGTAAAACACAACCTCTAACAAAAAAAACTCTCACCAGAAACCTCAATGGGTATAGACGTGACCTTTTTGGTGGATTTTTGTTTCGTAGGCCAATCGGCTTTGTGTTGGGTATTGGAGTTTTTCAAACTCTGTGATAGCGTTATGAATATCCGAGAGGAGCATATCGGCCATGTCGCGCGACATACCCTGACGTACCACTACGCGCATAACGACCATCTCGTCTATATCCTTGGGCATGGTGTAGGCTGGGACCATCCATCCGCTCTGTTGGAGTTTATCTTGCAGGTCGTAGAGAGTCCACTTTGCGTTTTTGTTGTACTTTTCATCCATATGCCATATGAACAGAGGGTTGTCGACCGTAGATGCGAAATTTGCGAAGCAGTGGATCGAGCCAATCTCTTTGTGGCAATATTTGGCTATCTCCATGGAATTTTGTTGTATGTCGCGGTAGCCATCAAACCCTAGGCGTATAAAGTTGTAATACTGCCCGAGGATCTGTGCGGCAGGGCGCGAGAAGTTGAGCCCCACTTGGGTGATGCTTGCACCTAGGTAGTTGACACTAAAGGACATCTCGTCGGGGAGGAGGGTTTTGTCGCGCCATATGACCCACCCCAATCCGGGATAGACCAAACCATATTTATGTCCCGAGGTGGATATTGAGTATACCCATTTGAGCCTAAAGTCCCAACGCTTCTCGGGCTCGATGAAGGGGAGGATAAATCCGCCCGATGCGGCATCTACATGTATAGAGATCTGGAGTCCATGTTGTGTGTTATACTCTTCGAGGGCTTTGTCGAGCGCCTCTACATCGTCGTTAAGCCCTGTCCATGTCACCCCGACGATTGGGACAATGCAGATTGTATTTTCATCGCATATCTCCAACGCCTTTTGCGGATCGAGGGTCTGCGACTCAGCCGAGAGGGGGACGGTGCGAAGTTCGATTTGCCACAATTGGCAGAACTTCTCCCACACGACCTGAAAAGCTGCGCTCATCACCAAATTTGGTTTATCGAAGGGTTTGCCCTGCTCGGCACGAAGTTTTCGCCAGCGGAGCCATGCCGCGACACCACCCAACATGCACGCCTCCGACGATCCTATACCCACCGCTCCGCTCTTCCACTCGCCCTTCTCGGGGGTGTTCCAGAGGTTAGCTATGATGTTGATGCAACGTCCGCACATAACCGCAACGCGAGGGTACTCCGTCTCGTCTATGTAGTTGATGTCGATCGCCTCGTTCATGAGTTTGGTGGCGTGCTCGTCCATATAGGTGGTGACAAAAGTGGCGAGATTAAGCCTCGACTGGGTCTGTGCATAGGTCTCGTTCTTGACCATTTGGTATGCGATCTCGGGCGCGGTCACCCCCGAGGGGATGTGTTGCGTGGGGGCTGGGTGGAGCATCTGCTCCGAAGCGTAGATTGCTGTGTGGTCTGTTTTGGTAGATTTTGCCATGAGATTAAAAATTTTAGATGTTTTTTACCTCTATTTCCAAAAACTTTGCCAATATTTGTAGTACGATGTCGAAACGCAAACTTCTTACCACACTCCTTCTGCTCCTCAGTGCCTTTGCTCACGGGGAGTCGCGCATCCCCATAGGTCTCACCTACTGGGATGTCGGACGTTGCTACGACACTATCCCCTCGCTTTTCTACGATGACTCGGACTATACCCCAAGTGGCAAATATAGATGGGACACACGTCGCTACCAAACCAAAGTGAAGCATATAGCCTCGGTAATCGACTCGATGCACATGCCTCTGGTGGCGCTCTTTGGAGTCGAGACGGAGGATGTCGTTCGCGATATTGTGGTGAACTCACAGCTCGACTATAGCTATCTGCACCGCACAATAGATGGGCGCGATGGTTTGGATTTCGCGCTGCTCTATTTTGGTGATCTGTTTTTTATAGATTATGTTCAGTCGTTCTATGGTAGAATATATATCGAGGGGGTTATCGACACCCAGCGCATTGGGATATGGCTCACAAGATTTAGCTACCTCCAAAAATCTGCCTCACCGCCCCATACTCACGATGTAGATATGGTAATTGTGGCAGGTGGGCTCTACAAGAACGACCTCTCGAAGATGGGGCTTGTCGACCATATGGAGCCACACGAACGCCTCGGGCGTGGCAATGCTATGTCGTATAGAGGGTGGTACATGCGCCACCGCATAGGCATAAGCGACCATGTCGATATATACAAAAGTGGAGTCTACATCAACTCGTGGCTTCTCCATAACGACCACTCTGGTCCCAAACCCACAATATCTAAAAATCGTTACTATGGAGGATATAGCTCATATTTGCCCATATACCTATTCTTTTTGTTGGAAAGGGAACTTTAGGTGAATGATAAATGGTGAATGATAAATGATGAATGGTGAATTTAAGGGAGCAAAACGGAGGTTTTGCGACTAAGCCCACTCCCTAGGGAAGGGGGTTTGGGGGTGAGGTAAAATATGAAAAAAATTATGGGTTGTGAGTGATGAGTTATGTCACCTCGCTTATGTGTGGTGTCGCGACTTTTAAGCCCCCCCAACGGGGTAGTAAATATTTAATGGTGGACACGGAGCCGAAAATAAATTTTCGAGATCTGGGTCCACCATTAAATATTTTTCGTTCACTGAAGGTGAACAAAAGTCGCGGCCACAACAAAGCGCAAGGAAAACAAATCACAGCTTGCTGTGCGCCTGCCGGCGTGAGGCAGCTAGCCTCTTAACCGCCAAACCAAAAGCCTCTGACTTCGGAGGCCGCAAAAATTACATCTCAGTCATTAGGATACAAGTCCAAGGGGTCATTGTGCGCTTAACTGTAAGTGTACCATTATCGTCAGCTCTGAGGACCTCTTTCTTGGTGTTCCAACCAGCAGCCTTAAGCTCCTCGATCTGCTCACGGTTAGGGCTATGTGGTTTACCCATAGCTCTATAAGCCTGCATCACATTACCGTGTTCATTGTCGAGAGTCTCAACAATAACATTTGCACGAGGAGACAATCCAGATAGCGTGAAATCCAACTCTTTGCTTGAGCTCTTCATGTATGAGCCTGCGTTGTTACCAGCAGGCACACGTTGGATATACTCCTCTGGGTAGTTGTATGCCAAAGCTACGACCTTGTTATTTGCGCTATTGCGAGTCACACAAACTGGGTCTGTGTTGTAGATAAGCTTGTCGCCCAATTGGTTCAACATTCTGTATGCGTGGTAGCTAGGCTTGACAATTCCTTGGAGGTTGAACATTCCGAAACCGCCGTGGAAGATCTTCTCTGCGCCACCCTTCTCCTCGAACACATCGGTGAAGGTCCAATACATCAAAGAGTGAGTCTTGCCGACATTCTCCAAGTTCACCTTGATGATGAACGCAGCAGGTGGAAGCTCGTCGTGCATAGCGTCGCGGCTACTTGGACTTGTGCTCCACTCCGTGAGGTGGATCTCTGCGTTGGGGTATTTGCTCTTAGCCAACACATCGTTGAGCCACTGTATATCGTCGCGTGTAGAGTGGATATAACGTGTCGCACTCTTGCTACGTCCAGCCTCGGGATCCAAAGCGTAATCTGTTGGGTAAGGGTGAGTTGAAATAAAGTCAACGGGGAGATTCTCCTCGGCACAGTAAGCCAAGAAATCCTCCATCCATGGAGATTTCCACTGTTGCTTATTGATAATATCAGCCTCATAGAATCTCGATTTGCTGTGGTCCATCACCTCGCCTTCGTAGCGTGCATCTGCGGTGAAGTTACTTGTCGAAGGACCTCCGACGCGAAGTTTGCTATCTACCTCCTTGATTGCCGTAACTGCTTTTTTGTATAGCAAGAAGTAGTCAGACTTTGTGCCATCGAGGAAACTTGGGTATAGGTTTGGCTCATTCCACACCTCGAAATACCAACTTCTAACCTCTTCGATTCCATATCTATCGACTACGTGTTGGGTGAAGTTCTTCACCAAGTCATACCATTTGTCGAATGTCTCGTACTCTGGAGTGACATTTCCTTTCCACCAGAACTGAGTCTTTCCATCCTTCTTTGCGATCTCTTCGGGGAAGAATCCCAACTCAACGAATGGTCTAACCCCCATGTCGAGCATGCGGTCAAACAGCACGTCGATATATTGCCAGCTATAGATCAGCTCGCCATTACGTTGTATATGGCACACATGCATATCGTCGTGGAAGAGTCCGTGCATACGTACATAGCGGAATCCGCAATCTTTGTGCGCCTGCTCAAGTTGCTCCAACCAATCTGCTCTCAGACCCTCGTTTGCGCGACCTGCGCCACAACCCAAGCTCCAAAAGTGCTCTAAATCAACTGCCTTGCTCGTTGCAAGGTCAACACTCTGTGCGTTGGCGAAGTTTAGGTTCGACGCAGCAAAACAGAGAGCCATCAAAGTCATTAGTCTCTTTTTCATCTTTACTTAAATATAGTTTTATTAATTAATTGTACTATTTACTCCATTGTCAACCACTTGACCATTGGATGTTACTTTTGTATCCGTAGCATCTTCATCCACCACGACTCGGTAACCAGTCTCGTTTATGAGTGTCACATTGGGAGCCAAGAAGTTCTGATCCTTACCCAAGTTTCCGATCGTGAAGCTATCTCCACCGATCCAAATACTTAGTTCATCGTCAACCTCCAACCCCTCACCTTTGCGAAGGGTGATCTTGTGGTCGCTACCAAAAATATGAGCCAAGTGGCGACTTCCATTTCCGCTAAGTTTATCCCCTTCGTATGGGGTAATTGTGATGTCAATATCGCAAGCGCGATCCCTACTGCTAACAAATCTAAGTGCTGGACCAAAAGCTGCATCGGCGCGACAGTTAACGATCTTGCCTCCACTTCTGATCGAGTAGCCATCTTGACAACCTATGAGTGTGCAGTTCTCGACATATCGAGTACCACTACCCTCGGTCAAAGATATACCGCTTCGTGCATGTTTCACGACACAATCCTTAACCACTATATCGCCACCCGTGGGACGCTGAACAGCCACCCCATCAATCATTGTCGAACCATTAGCGTATGTGCGTATTCCATCTTCGCCCGTAGAGAGGGTGTAACCTTTGGGGAGTGTGTAACCAAAGACTGTTTTGAATCCGATCTTATCGGCTGCCGAGCCCGAACCCTCTTCGGCCAAGATAGAGTCCGTGGTGACCACCTCGCCCTCGATGTAGACTCCCTCGATTAGAGCGCCATCGCACCCTTGTATAAATAGGTAGTGGCCATATGAGTGGTGGATAATTCGGCAATCCTTCACATGGTTTGCATCTCCGCGCACCAACCATCCGCAATGTTTTTTGTGTGCTATAACATGGTCTTTACCCTTACCAAAGACCTCTCCATAGCCATATGGTTTGGATCCTTGGCTATTGATCTCTACCCCATCGAGGCGGTTGCGAGCACCATCCATTATGACATTCACCCAACTACATTTGGGGAAGTCGTGCACACTGCCTCGATCCACGAGCTTAAGGTTTTTGACAACATTGTCGTTACCAAACATATGGAGCTCCGACACCTCGAAGTATGACCCCGGGAATGAGTTTATCGCCCCCGACTCCACCCCGATGGTGACACCCGAAAAGTCATATGTACAGTTGTTTCCCTCAAAAGGAAGTATTGCATATGTGATTCTCCCCGGCGAGATCTCGAAGGGTTTAGTGAACTTCCCAGCCTTGATATCGTCGGCCGTGATTAGATACTCCCCAGCGGCCATTTTGAGGGTTATGTTATCCTGTGGGAGGTATGTCATCAACTCATCCAAAGATGAGACCTCGACCAAAACAGGGCCCTGTGGCTCTACAGTAGCGACACTCTCGATCGCCTTAACTTTTTTATCTCGCTTTTGTGCGCTGTAGGTTGTGGTGGTTAGCCCACTGGCCATAATTGCCAACGTCGCAGCAAAGATTAAACTCCTTCTCATTTCTTTAGGTATAAATTTATAGTAGTTTACAAATATAAATATAATTTTTCACTAAAAGAAATTTAAAACGAGTTCTATCAAAGTAAAGAGATGAAAAGTTATATTGCGCTCTCCGAACATCTTTACAGCTCTGGCGAGCTGTCGCCCTCCTAGCACTTTTTTTGCTACTCAAAAAAAGATGCTCTTTAGGAGTGGAGGGGGTGTTTTAGAGCGAGTCAAAACCGAGGACTGCCCTGCGCGGGCAGCGGCGGAGAGATCTCCGCTGATCCAAGAAAAACTGCGTTTTTCTAAACCTTCTAGCTAGTATGGATCGGGGGTGAGCGATCAAAGGGGGTTAGGTTCAAGAGTCAATTTTAGCCCCAAACAACTTCAACGCCTCGCGGCCATCCTCGCCCAGCGAGAGCGAATATTTATTGACAAAGAGTCGAATGTGTGAATCTATAACTTCGTCATCGAGCTCCTGAGCGTGAGATTTAATATACTCTCTGGAGGCTTGCGGATTGGCAAAGGCATATTCGACAGATTGGCTCAGCACCTTTTCGAAGGTGGCATGGATCTCCTCCCCTAGGTCGTTACGCATAACAATCCCCCCCAATGGCAGAGGCAACCCTGTGCGCTCCTCCCACAATTCACCTAAGTCGGCAACTAGTTCGAGGTCACGATTTTGGTAGACAAAACGCCCCTCGTGGATCAACACTCCACAATCAAAATCACCGCTCTCAACGCGAGCGGCAACCTCCGAGAAGAGCACTGCATGTCGATCATCAATCTGAGGAAAAAGTTTGGTCATAAGGGCATTGGCCGTGGTGTGCACCCCCGGAACGGCGACACTTTTAAGCGGTCCTCTTTCGCCTCGTCGCCTCACCAAAAGAGGTCCATTGCCGCGCCCCAAAGCAGCTCCGCAACCACATAGTTTATAGCTCTCTCCGATGGCAGGCAACAGAGCACAACTAATCTTCGAGATATGGGCCTCACCCTCCAAAGCGCGGCTGTTGAGCTCCTCAATATCCAGATACTCAACATCAAACGCGAGCCCTCGTGTGTCGATACGGCCATTGATAAGTGCATCGAACATAAATGTATCGTTGGGGCAGGGCGAGATATAGAGCTTGATTACCATACGACGATCTCGATTAGTTTGTCGGTGAGGGCTTTGAGTGCCTCATTGATTTTCCACTCCGCGAATGGCTCCCCCACGCGGTTCGAAATAGCGCGGATTTGGGTGTGCTGCACCCCCAAAGATTGACATATAGCAAAGAAAGCGGCCCCCTCCATATTTTCGATCTGTGCCACTTCGGCCTTATGGCCCGAGCGGCTCACGGTGTTGGAGATAGCTGTTCGGAACTGCGAGAAGTATGGCAGGTTGCGATACTTGACTTGAAACATCTCGGGAAGCTCCTCGATCTCCTCCTCAACAATCTCAACAACCTCTCCCACAGCTATATCCTCCGAATCATAAGTCCCCGCTATGCCTGCCAGAATCAACATATCGTCGGGAAAGTCAGCCGCTATACGCGCCACTGTCGCTGCACATGCAGCCATGCCCACACCGCAGATCTCAACATGCGATTCGGGCGAGTACAACTTAAAAAGTCTAGCCTCTAGTTGTGTTGGGAAAATTAAAATCATACTTTTTTGTCTCCTCCATAAATTTTTCGATCTCTTCGACACTCTTGGGTATAGGGCAATGGCCCCCTATCTGGCGAGCTCCCGAGGAGGTTATAATAAGGTCATCTTCGATTCTCACACCTCCAAAATCACACATCGAGAGCGCCAAGGGGTAGTTGACCGTTTGCGAATAGAGCCCCTCGCTTTGGGATTTGCGGATCAGCGCCTCGATAAAATATATGCCCGGCTCGTTGGTAATCACCGCCCCTTCGCGAAGGATCCACCCATCGCGAAAGATGCAAGTTCCAGATTTTTGGGCACGCGATTTATACTCCCCAAAGTCAAAACTCCGCTCCCCGAAAGCCTCACAGTCGTGAACATCCATCCCCAAGCCATGACCCGTGCCATGGGGCATAAATAGGCGCACCGCCTCCGACTCCTCGATCTCCTCGATGGATCCACGCAAGAGGCCAAAATCCTTAAGCCCCTCAGCCAATTTTCGTTGAGCTGCGCGGTGCAGATCTTGGTACAACATATTGGCCTTAGCGGTTTGGGCCACATGGTTATGGGCTTCGAGAACTATATTATATATGTCGCGTTGCACGTCGCTAAAGCGTCCGCTCACGGGGTATGTGCGCGTGTGGTCCGAACAGTAGCCGCTCAGAGTCTCGGCACCAGCATCACACAGCACCAACCGCCCATTTTTGAGCACCCCCTCTTGGGATATATTGTGTAGGATCTCGCCATGTTGGGTATATATGGTGGGGAACGAAACACCTCCGCCTCGTCTGCGTGCCACGCCATCAAGCACCCCCGACACCTCGCGCTCGGTGATACCCTCGCGCGTGAGGCTCATAGCTGCGGTGTGCATCTCATAGCCAATCAAGTAGGCCTCCTCCATCTGTGCGATCTCCTCGGGACTCTTCACCTCGCGAAGTTCCGCCACTCCAAAAATCAGATCTGCGGAGATATATTTTTTAAATTCAAAAGGGCTGCACCCCAACAGCTCAGCGAGTTGGAGTTTGCTCTCGCCCCTATAAGGAGGCAATATATGTATCTCGCGTCCCGACTGTTGGGCACGAGCCACAAATTCATTTAGCGAGCTGAGTGAAGCGCCCCTCTCTACCCCACACTCCGCCGCCTGCTCCGCGGTGGTGGGCAGAGCCCCAGTCCATATCAGATCGTCGAGCGTGGGGTCATCACCATACAAAGTCGTCTCCCCAGAGTCAATATCCATAACCCCCACCAAGGCAGGTGAGTTTATACCAAAGAAATACCTAAACGTGCTATCTTGCCTAAAGTAGTATGGGTTGTTGGGGTATGAGTTGGGCGCATGGAGGTTAGCTGGGATTATCGCAACTCCTCCGCGAAGCTTCGTCATAAGCTCTTCGCGACGTTTTTTGTATGTATCAACCAAAAACATAACTATTCAGCCTCGACCATTTTATAAAGTTTATCTCCTCGTCTGACGATCTGCGCGGTTTTGACCGAACACTTAACCTTTTGAGGTGCGCTCTCCACCGACTTGTCGTCCACATAGACGCTATCGACATTGTGTTCGACAACACCCGTTGTCTCGCCCATAAACATCACCTCATCACCAACGCTGAGTGGTGTAGCCTCGATCAAGATCTCCGCAACGGAGAGGTTCTTGAAGAAATTTGTCACCTTGCCCACATATACTTTACGGTGCGTGGCCGATGAACCATACGATTGGGTCTGCTCCGCGATGGTTTTGCCAGCGTAGTAGCCGCCCCAAAAACCACGGTTAAAGACCGTCACCAACTTCTCCTTTAGCTCAGAGGCAAAGTGTGGCGTGTACTCCCCACTCTCCATAGCGCGCAATGCCGCGTCGTAGCTCTCCACGACCCTCTTGACATACTCTCCGCCACGTGCGCGACCCTCTATTTTGAGGACCTTAACACCAGCGCCTATAAATTTATCCAAGAAATCAATCGTGCATAGATCCTTCGGCGAGAGGATATATTGCCCATCGGTATCCAAAGCCTCACCCGTTTGTGTATCTGTGATTGTATATTTACGTCGGCAGATTTGCCTACAAGCACCCCTATTGGCTGAGTTATTGCACTCATGCAGACTCAAATAGCACTTGCCCGAAATCGACATACACAACGCCCCGTGGGCAAACATCTCGATCTCGACCAACTCCCCTCGCGGACCTCTAACATCGCGCTCCACAATCTGCTTGCTGATTTGGGCAATCTGCTCCAAAGATAACTCCCTAGCCAACACAACTACATCGGCCCACTGCGCGAAGAACTCCACCGCCTCGATATTCGAGATATTGCTCTGAGTCGAGATGTGTACCTCCACACCGATGCTGCGCGCATACAAAATAGCGGCAAAATCGGTGGCGATAATTGCATCCACGCCCTCCGCCTTGGCTCTATCTATAATCATTCGCATGGTCTCGATCTCGTCGCCATAGATGGTGATATTGACCGTGAGGTATGTCTTTACCCCATGCTCTTTACATATGGCCACGATCCGCGACAGATCTTCATCCAGTGTGAAGTTCGCGGCCGATTTAGCCCTCATATTTAGCTGTTCAACCCCAAAGTAGATTGAATCTGCACCTGCGTTGATTGCTGCATGCAACGACTCATAGGAGCCCACAGGTGCCATTATCTCTATATCTTTTCTCTGCATTATCTAACTCTTTCGATCTACCAACCCCTCTGCATATTGACGCATAGCCACTATTCTCTGGGGCTCCACATCCAAACTATCGAGGATCGCGAGCGCGTCATTAAACTTCGCGCTTATCAGCTCCTCGGTGAGGCGAGGCACATCCAGCGCGTCGTATATTGCCTTCACCTCCGCGATCTTCTCCGCATCACTTTTGGTCGAATCCTTATATATTGTTTTGAGCTTTTGGCGCTCCTCGTCATTGGCTCGATTAAGGGCCGTAATCATCAAGAAGGTCTTTTTACCCTCCAAAATATCGCCTCCAATGCTCTTGCCCAACGCCTCATCGCCATACGAATCCAAGAGGTCGTCTTGCAACTGAAAAGCAAGACCCAACTCCGTAGCAAACTTATCTAACTTAGCGCGTTGTTCCGCTGTTGCATCGCCCAAGATAGCCCCAACAACTGTGGCTCCGCCCAACAACACCGATGTCTTGAGCTCAATCATGCGCATATACTCCTCGATCGAAACAACCTCCTCACCCTCGAAATCCATATCGTACTGCTGCCCCTCGCACACATCTATCGCAAAGCGATTGAACCTAGCCAACACATCGGGGAGGTACTTAGCAGGCAGCGAGTTGAGGTAACTATATGCCAAAATCATCATCACATCGCCCGACAGGATTGCTACATTCTGCCCCCACGCGGCATGCACCGTGGGTTTAGATCTGCGGATGGGTGCGTTATCCATAATATCGTCATGAAGCAACGTGAAGTTATGGAAGATCTCTATGGCCGCAGCGGCTGGCAGAGCATGTTGTGTATCGTCACAAAAGATCCCACACGCAAGCATCGTGAGCATCGGACGCAGGCGTTTACCCCCACCTGTCAGCGTATAGGTGATTGGCTCATACAAGCGCTTAGGCTCCTCGGGCAGAGCGATTTGTGATATGTAGCTCTCAACTTGGGAGAGTAGCTGTTCGTTTGATTTCATGACGTTGATATACTTCTTATAGTTTGGAACAATCCAGACGTTTATACATTTATTAAACTTCACCCCTCCCCTAAATCCCCTCCCTATGGGTGGGGACTTAGTCGCAAAACTTACATTTTACTTCCTTAAGCGGCACGAATTTAGGTCTGAAAATACAAACCTAAATTCGCATTATAATTTATGTCTCAAAATTATAAAAAAAGTTTCGAACATACCAATTTTTGCCTCTTTATTTCAAATTAATGATGAACGATGAATGATAAATGGCTAATGGTTTATATTGAACACATACGTCATTGCGGCCTCCGAACCGCAATCTCTACGTCGGCCGTGCAATGTTTCGTTAGGGATTGCGGCTCGGGGGCCGCAATGACGAAAACAATGATTAACACCGATAATGATCAATGATTAACCATTGACCATTGACCATTGACCATTGACCATTCAACATTCACCATTAACCATTAACCATTAACCATTAACCATTAACCATTGACCATTCAACATTCACCATTCACCATTAACCATTCATCATTCACCATTCACCATTAACCATTAACCATTGACCATTAACCATTGACCATTATTTTTCGTGGACCTTCGCATGTAGCCACATCGCTTATGTATGTGGGGCCGCGAGGGGGTTCCCCCTTCTGGGGGAATAAATGTTTAATGGTGTACTCGGAGCCGAAAGTTTACTTTCGAGATCTGGGTCCACCATTAAATATTTAAATTTCTCGCTTTAGCGAGAAAGCCCCTCGCGGCCCCAATACACAAAGCGCAAGGAGTACAAATCACAGCTTGCTGTGCGCCCGCCGGCGTTAGGCAGTCTAGCCTCTGCCCTCAGCACCTCGGCACCTCGGCACCTCGGCACCTTAGCGCTCAATCACTCCGAGATACTTTCGTACACGCAATCATCCACACCGCGCATCTCTAGCATATATTGGTCACCCGAGACCCCTGATATGGAGCCATATTGCAGGATTCCGCTCAACGCAACACTCTGTTGGGGGATCTCCAGAAGGGAGAAGTTGGCGTAGTCGCTCGTGTAGACCCAGATTGAATTACCAGAGTTATCAACAAATTGTTGATAACTTCCCCATGTGTAGGGTTGAGTGTCGCCCTCGGTGGGAACATGAATCAACGACTCGAGGCATACTAACCGCCCACACATCGCCTCGCTAAGATCCTCGAAATTAACCACATATGGCTCCACCTCTGCATATGTATAAGTGTTAAATATATGCTGGTCGATAACCGCCTCGGCACTGAGGTAATCTAACGTATAATAACTACCCTCGACAGATTCAACACCCACTTGGTGAACACCCCTATAGGTCGAGAGCGCTAGCCCCTGCAACTTCACCGACACCACACTCCCCACATCGTGGCGCGCATAGGAGTCATACAACCCCTCCATAATCTCGAGCCCATAGCCATCCTCCTCGATGACAAACGTTTTGTAGAAGTTTCCATTGCGATCGGTCGATGTTACCGATCCACGAACCACCATATCGTCGTATATCAGCAACATGTCGCTCTCCAACATCGCACATAGCCTCTCGATGGTGATATTGGCCAGAGGCGCATCGCTCCCATCGAGGTTGCTACTCCCCTCAAAAGAGTCGTAGCAGCTACCCAGAGTGGATGCCGCTACGATCAAAACTAAATATTTTAAGACTCGACCCATGAATCTTTGAGTCCTACGAAGTATAAAATTCCATCCAACCCAATTGTCGAGATCGACTGTTTGGCGGTCGCCTTCACCTTGGGTTTAGCGTGGAAAGCTATACCCAGACCTGCGAGGTTCAACATCGGGAGGTCATTGGCCCCATCGCCCACAGCGATCGCCTGCTCCACATCTATCTTCTCGAACTGACACAGCAACTGCAACAGCTCCGCTTTGCGCTGCCCATCGACAACTTGGCCCGTATATCGCCCTGTGAGTTTGCCATCCACAATCTCCAACTCATTAGCATAGACATAATCGAAGCCAAATTTTTTGCGCAGGTGGTTACCAAAGTATGTGAATCCACCCGACAAGATTGCCGTTTTGAATCCCACGCGTTTGAGTATAGACATCATTCGCTCCAACCCCTCGGTGATTGGCAGATTGTTGGCTATATCCTCCATCACGCTCACGTCCAACCCTTTGAGCATCGCTACGCGACGTGTGAAGCTCTCCTTGAAATCTATCTCGCCCCTCATCGCCTGCTCGGTGATCTCCCTCACCTGATCGCCCACGCCAGCCCTCTCGGCCAACTCGTCGATCACCTCGGTCTCGATGAGCGTAGAGTCCATATCGAAGCAGATCAAACGTCTACACCTGCGGAAGTAGTCATCCTTCTGCAACGATACATCGACTCCATCGTTCGAGAACTCGATGAATTTCTGCTGCAAATGGTTTCTGTCGCGGAGGTTACCACGCACCGAGAGCTCGATACAAGACTTCGGCGCACGCGCACCCTCGGCCACAGGCACACGACCAGTGAGGCGTTTAATATCGTCGATATTAAGCCCCTGCTCCGCAACTGCACTTGTGATCTGCGCAATATTTGCTGCCGTGATCTGACGACCCAACAGCGTGACGATATAGCGATTTTTACCCTGCTGACCAACCCAATCGTTGTACTCCTCCTCGCTAATGGGGGTGAACTTAATACTCACGCCCAACCGAGAGGTGGTAAAAAGTAGATCCTTCATTATGGATCCCGACTGGTCGGGGGTGGTTTTGAACAATATACCCAAAGCCAAAGAGTGGTGGATATTTGCCTGTCCGATATCCAAAACAAAAGCGTCGTACTTTGCCAGAGTAGAGGTTATCATTGATGTTAATCCCGGTTTATCTTCGCCCGAGATATTGATTTGGATAATTTCAAATGCGCTATTCATTCTGTTTTTTGATTTCTTCTCTCATTTGGATTACGAGTTGGAGAGGCCTAAACAAACCTCCCCACCCATAATATAAACGATTTAGTTGCTCTTCAAGATTCGCATTGCAGCGTCTAGAATTGCAGTATCGTCTAGCGTAACAACACCTCCATCGGGTCCCTGCTCGAAATGCACACCTGCACATGCCGCAGCATTACCGCCAAAGTAGTTTCTAACTGTGTCGCCATCTATGCTAAGTTCGTCTGCAATACGTTGCATGCTACCACTTGGTAGTCTATCCTTAATCTTTCGGAGTTCATTAAATGTGATAATCATAGTGATAAAGTTTTAAGGTGAATTTGGTTTAGTGTCACTAAGTTAATAATTATTTTTTAAACAAACGAATAATTAACAAAAAAATACAAACTTATTTACATAACAAAAGGTCATAATCAATTTTGATCACGACCTTTGTTATAAACCCAACCTATCTATCACTTTGATTGACAAAGCTTTATGATACTCGGACGCGCCCATCGGACACCCCCACAGTTGTTTCTTACTTTTTTACTCCTCCGCTGGAGCCTCAACACCCTCTACGGCTGCCTCTACTGGAAGCTCCACCTGTGGGATTGCTGGAGTTTGCTCACTCTGCATCTGCATGATAGCCTCCGCGTCGCGGCTGATCTCCGAATTGCTGCGGCTAACGAGTGAACCATCCATAACAACTGTAGCCAACAAGCTCAACGCCAAGATAGCGATAGCCATTGTCCATGTAAACTTCTCTAAGAAATCAGAAGTTTGGCGCACACCCATAACTTGGTTTGATGCTCCGAAATTTGCAGCCATTCCGCTCTTGGGGCTCTGCACCAAGATCGCTAGGATCACAAGTACACTTGCAACAAGGATCAACGCGATAAAAATTGTGTATAACATATTCTCTATTTTTTAATTATTTTGCTCCATTTTTTCAATAAGTTCGGCAAAGTAAACACTTTTTTCTGAATTTAACAAACTTAATTTGGTATAAATAGCTTTTGCCTCCACTATAAGTCCTTGTTCGTGATATATTTCTGCTAACTCTTCGGTTACAAGATCATCTATATCCTCCAATTCGACCTCGATGGTGATCTCTCCACTCACCTCTCCCTCCTGCGCCACGATCTTTAGATTGTCGCACTTCAAAAATATCTCGATCACATCCAACGTCGTCACGCGAGTGATCGCCTCAACGTCGATCTCGTGCAACTTAGCCACTATCAACGGGCGGTTTTTGATCAGAAGTTTGGCTATAGCCTCTCCCTCACCGCTCGTGTTCCATGTCGAGATGCGAGAGGGGTTATACCATGGGAAGGTTGGGGTTATGTGGTTATGGCTCATAAGTCTACCAGTTTGATGCAGATGCTTGGAAAATATCGTCGACCAACTGCTCCACAATCTCGGGGATCAATTCGCCCTCCACTTCGGTCAATAGGCTCGTCGAGTCGTAATCGGCAAACGCAGAGAAGCTCTTGCTGAACGAAGCCGTTTCGTCCACAGCGTTTGTGAAGGTCACCTTCACCACAATCGTGAGTCTATTGAGCGAACCGTAGTCATTAGTCGTTCCTGCGGTTACAGATGCTGTGGTCGATGTGTAGCTAACAATCTCGCCCTCAAATGCGAAGTCTCCATTCTCCTCGACTTGGGTGAGGCGCGTGCGTTTGAGGAACATATCCTTCAGCTCATCGGTCATCGTCGAACTAAGGATAGGGGCCACCATGGTGGCATTGTTGGGGAAGTACGCCACCGAGAATGTCTTGGCATCGGGGGGTATAGATGCACCCGAGAGCGAGTACTTCACCGTGAAGCCGCAGCCTATCAAAAATAGTGATAGGCATGGGATTAGTATGTTTAAAATCTTTTTCAACTCTTATTTATTATATAGGTATAACCTTATTACTCTCTCTACTCACCCCTTCTCACCCCTTCTCTCACTCCACTTACTTCGGATCATATCGCTCTCTCCAAATATTAATCTCTCTCCTCTATGCCCAACTCCTTAATCTTGCGATACAGAGTCCTCTCCGACATAAACAGCTCCGCAGCAGCTTCACGCCTCTTGCCTCCATTGCGTCTGAGGGCTTTTATGATCTGTTCGCGCTGCATATCTGCCTTTGTGTATTCACGCGGCACCTCGTCAACCACCACCTCACTCTCGGCGTAATCCTCCTCTTGGGGCGGTGAGGATGGCAACAATCCAACGATCGACGACGAGGCATCGTGTTGCGCAGATTGCGTCGACGCAGGGACTCCTCCCCCCACACCCGAGTGCATCATCTCCAACATCATGCGTTTGAGGTCATTGATATCGGAACGCATATCGAACAGGATTTTGTATAGCAACTCCCTCTCTGTCGACATCCCTCCATCCGCAGAGCTCGCTCCACCTCCGACATTCGACATCACCACCGACCCCGAGGCCATTGACCCCTCTTGGTTGGGCAAATATCTCTCCAAAATTTCGGGCGTTATGACGCGCGCCTGCTCGACTGCCGAGATCTGCTCCGCGACGTTTTTGAGTTGGCGGATATTTCCGCGCCAATAGTAACTCTCCAACATCACGCGCGCTTGATCGTTAAGCGAGATTGCAGGCATGCGATACTGCACCGCCACATCCGACGCAAATTTGCGAAACAACAGATGTATATCTTCGCGTCTTTCGCGCAGAGGAGGCACCACAATTGGCACCGTGTTGAGCCTATAGAACAGATCCTCGCGGAAACGCCCCTCGTCAATTGCTTGTTGCAACATCACATTTGTTGCGGCCACAACCCTCACATTTGTCTTTTGAACCTTAGCCGATCCGACCCTCATAAACTCTCCCGTCTGCAAGATCCTAAGCAACCTCACTTGGGTCGAGAGGGGCAGCTCGGCCACCTCATCGAGGAAGATAGTCCCCCCATCGGCCTCCTCGAAGTATCCCTTACGCGCCTCCAAAGCCCCTGTGAATGACCCCTTCTCGTGGCCAAAGAGTTCCGAGTCGATAGTCCCTTCGGGGATCGCGCCGCAGTTCACGGCTATATATTTGTTGTGCTTTCTCGAGGAGTAAGCATGTATAACTTGCGGAAAAAACTCCTTACCCACACCACTCTCTCCAGTGACCAGAACCGACAGGTCGGTCGATGCCACACGCACAGCAACCTCCAGTGCTCGATTGAGCAGCGGAGAGCTTCCGATAATCGAAAAACGTTGCTTTATTGAGTTTAACTCCATTCTACCTTTATTTGAGTCTGTTTATTTAAAGTGGGTTCGATAACCACCAAACCCTAATTTTATCACTCCACAACCTCCGTTGCATCCAGAACCTCACCAGCCTCGATGATCTGATCTGCGCCATCCACCGACATTAGCCCCCAGTCGATCATTAGTCCATAGATCTCATCTAGGTGGCTAACATAATACCCATAAGCTATAGCCACAACAGCTATCACGGCCGCTATGATTCCAAACAACAGAACCTTGTCCATCTTCTTTTTGCGAGGCCCCCTCTGCGCAAAGGTGTAACCAGCGAGAGGTTTTTGGCGCTTCGAATATGTCAAATCCTCAATCTCGGGATCCTTCTCTCTGAACGACTGCGGACGCGAATATAGCTCCTTGATCTTGTCGGCCGAGTAACGGCTCGTGTGAGAGTCGGTCGACCCGTGTTGTTGCGACTCGGGGGTTGACTCTTGAGTTGGTGCAGTACGCTTTTGAGGCTCAGCCCCAACAACTCCAACCACCTCGGGCGCAACGATCGCCGCTGGGGGAGCAGCTACAACATCTGCGGCCTCCACCTCCTTCGCCTCCTTCATATCCTCGGACCTCTCCGCATCTTGAGACACCTGCTCCATCTTAGCTGCTTGCGCGCGCTCTGCCCTCTCTGCATCCTCTGCTTTTTTAGCCTCGGCCTCACGCTGAGCGATGACCTCCTCGACTGAGATAAAGATCAATTTTCCACCCTCATCGTGGCGCAAAACACCAAACTCCGCCAACTCAAACTCACCACCAACCTCTGCGGTTGCGTGCTTGAGCTCAAAAATAAATCTATCTATAGTCGCTGCAACCTCTATCTCTCCCAATCCGCTCTCTTGGAGCAAGCTACGCAAAACCCCATCATCCTTTTTGAGTAGAGGCGAAAAGAGAATCTTGCTTTGGCTATCCTTGACCATAAACGCACCCAAGGTCGGAATAATCAATCGACGATGAGTTTTAAGATATTCTGAAATTATTTCTATAATCACTACTGTAAACTTCTTGTTTTAGAGGTCAAAAATAGTAAAATTATCGCTAAAATAAAAGCTAAGTAGCTAGAAAATATTCAGTATATGTATAAAATGTAACGTTAAGTGTTGGCAATCTCGAAAATTATCACCAGCTTTGTGGCGCGAAATAGAGAATGTAACTTAGTTACATTGTTTGAATTTTGCCAAAGTAGCGAAGATGGATTATTAAAAATAGTAGAATTAATCAATGAAGAATAAGTACATAGACCTTATTGACCAAACTTTTGACTTCCCTCAAGATGAATTTTCTGTAGAGGACAACGAACTAAACTTCCACGATATCCCACTCATGGATATCATCAAACAGTATGGTACACCGCTCAAAATAACATACCTACCAAAGATCTCACAACAGATCAATCGTGCCAAGCGTATGTTCAATGTTGCGATGGCGAAGGTCGATTATAAGGGTACCTATAACTATTGCTACTGCTCCAAATCGAGCCACTTTTCGTTTGTGATGGAGGAGGCCCTGAAGAACGATATCCACCTCGAAACATCGTCGGCATACGACATACATATCATCAAAGCGCTCTACGATGGCGGAATCTTCGACAAAGATAGATTTATTATATGTAACGGCTTCAAACGCCCTCAATACGTCGAGAATATCGCTCTGCTTGTCAACGAAGGGTTCGAGAATACGGTGACCGTGATCGACAATATGGACGAGATTGAACTACTTGATGCAGCAATAGATAAACCTTGCAAGGTAGGAATCCGCATTGCATCGGAGGAGGGGCCAAAGTTCGACTTCTACACCTCTCGTTTGGGTATTCGTTACCACGAGATCATAGATTTCTACAAAACTAAAATCAAGAAAAACAAGAAGTTTCAGCTCAAAATGCTCCACTTCTTTATCAACACTGGAATCAAAGATACAGCCTACTATTGGAATGAGTTGTCGAAGTGTTTGAATGTATATTGCGAGCTCAAAGCGATATGCCCAGAGCTCGATAGCCTCAACATCGGAGGAGGTTTCCCATTCAAAAACTCCCTTAACTTCGAGTACGATTATGAGTACCTGACCGAAGAGATCGTCGCTCAGATTAAACATATATGCGAGCAGAACTGCATCGACGAACCCAATATCTTCACCGAGTTTGGGTCGTTCACCGTGGGCGAGAGTGGCGCTTCGCTCTACTCTATTGTCAACCAAAAGCAGCAAAACGACCGCGAGTTTTGGTATATGATCGATTCATCTTTCATCACTACACTTCCCGACACATGGGGAATCAACCAGCGCTACATTATGCTTGCTATCAACAACTGGGATAAGGAGTATCACCGTGTTTTCCTCGGAGGACTGACGTGCGATAGCGAGGATTTCTACAATGCAGAGTCGCACACCAACGCCATTTTCCTCCCCAAGCTCGAACCCAATAACCCTCAATACATCGGTTTCTTCCACACGGGAGCATACCAAGAGTCGTTGGGCGGTTTCGGAGGTATTCAGCACTGCTTGATCCCTGCCCCCAAACATATTATTATCGACCGCGACAAGGGCGATGCGCAGTACTACACTCGTCTCTTTGCCAAGGAGCAGTCGTATCGTTCTATGATGAGGATATTAGGTTACTAACTTGACTTGCAAATCAATATCAAATATATTACCTTTGTGGTCACAATATAAAATTTTTCTACACTTATGACAAAGAAGATCTTACTTTTAGGCTCGGGCGAGCTAGGCAAAGAGTTTACTATTGCGGCACAACGCAAGGGACAATATGTGGTGGCGTGCGATCGCTATGAACGCGCCCCAGCGATGCAGGTGGCCGACGAGTTCGAGATCTTCGACATGCTCGATGGAGAGGCACTTATGAGGGTTGTCGAGAGGCATAAACCCGACTTTATCGTCCCCGAGATCGAGGCTATCCGCACGGAGTGTCTCTACGATTGCGAGGCCCAAGGTGTCACTGTGGCCCCTAGCGCTAGGGCGGTGAACTTCACCATGAATCGCAAAGCTATTCGCGACCTCGCAGCCCAAGAGCTAAACCTCAAGACAGCAAAATATTTTTACGCAACTACATTGGAGGAGCTACGCGATGGAGCCGAGAAAGTCGGCTTTCCATGTGTCGTGAAGCCACTTATGTCGTCGTCGGGCAAAGGGCAGTCATTGGTCAAGAGCCGCGAGGAGATCGAGGCTGCATGGGAGTATGGATGTAGCGGAAGTAGAGGCGACATCATGGAGCTGATCGTCGAGGAGTTTATCCAGTTCGACAGCGAAATCACCCTCTTGACCGTGACACAAAATGGCGCGGAGACCCTATTCTGTCCCCCGATTGGTCATGTGCAGAAGGGCGGAGACTATCGCGAGAGCTTCCAGCCAGCACCCATCTCGCCCGAGCACTTGCTCGAGGCACAGGATATGGCACGCAAGGTGACAGCCGCATTGGGTGGCGCAGGACTTTGGGGCGTGGAGTTTTTCTTGAGCGACAAAAATGGGGTCTACTTCTCGGAGCTATCACCTCGTCCGCACGACACCGGCATGGTGACCCTCGCTGGCACGCAGAGTCATAGCGAGTTCGAATTGCATCTACGTGCTGTTTTGTCGCTGCCGATCCCATCTATCAAATTGGAGCGCATGGGTGTGAGCGCCGTGATCCTCTCCGACAAAGTGATTGAGCAGACACCTCAGTTTGTAGGCATAGAGGAGGTCTTAAAGATCGAGGATGTCGACCTTCGCCTGTTCGGGAAACCTACAGCTCGCAACAATAGACGCATGGGTGTCGTCGTAGGACACGCCCCCATAGGCTCCGACCTCAACGCCCTACGCGATAAAGTCAAAGCCGCTGCCGATAAGGTTAAAGTATGCTAATAGGCTGTATTTAGAGGCCTTGGTCAGAGGCCTTGGTCAGAGGCCTTGGTCAGAGGCCTTGGTCAGAGGCCTTGGTCAGAGGCCTTGGTCAGAGGCCTTGGTCAG
>JBCQUO010000108.1:0-2105 GCA_047173955.1 Rikenellaceae bacterium | reverse complement strand
GCCTATGAGCGTTGCATTCTCGAACCCCGGAGCATACTTTTTGAGGAACTTAAATAGCTCCCAACACTGCTTGCGGCCTATTGTCTCGGCGCGCGATAGGTCGAAACCATCGGTGGGATTGAGCTCCAACACGCGCGAGGTGTTGAAGATATAGACCCCTGCGGTGTTGGTCTCGAAGAAGAGAATATTGTTGCGCGGAATAGAGATCTCACCCTCCTCCTTGGCCTTTTGCCATAGATCGTAAAATCCCCACATAGATAGGCGGCTCGATTTGGTAAGTATCTCAGCCCCCTGCTCCGCACGCTCACCATCGACAAACTGATCCCAATTTTGGGCTATATACTCTTTGAGTCGTTGGCTATCGACACCTCCGACCTTAAGGTTCATGGTCATAGGTTGAGTCTTGTTATCCTCCTCGCGCCCCAAGGTGTACTCCACGCCACACCTCTCGACCAACTCTCCATCTCCCGAAGCGTCGACAAATATATCGGCTTCGACCCTCTGCACGCCACATCTATTGTGGATCATAAGTGCGGTGATTTTGCCCGACTGCGCATCTAGCTCTGCGTCGATAAGGCGTGTGTGGTAGAGGATATCCACACCTGCCTCGATCAACATCTCCTCTAAGGCGATCTTCATCCCTTCGCTGTCGAATGGGGTCACCGTAGAGCAGTAGCCTGTGGTGTCGAAGATATGGCCCGTGCTAGCACCCATCTCGACCATGCGGTCGACCATCTCTTGTGCCGACCCAAAGATCACCTGCTCAGCGTCGCGATTATGGAAGCTCATCATCGGCCCTACACCCATCATCGTGAGTGCACCGCCCAAGAATCCAAACTGTTCGATGAGGAGCACCTTTGCCCCTTCGCGTGCTGCGGCAAGTGCTGTGTGAGATCCCGAAGGGCCACCACCGACCACAACGACATTATATTTTTGTAATGTATTCATAACGTTCTACTTTTTTCTAATAAAATAATGATCGAACAGCGTCACGCCCATCACGATGATCGCCCCCATAGGGTACCACCAGAATGAGCTTACACCCACTGCGTTGAGCCACAAAATAAATGATATGGAGCAGATCGAGCCGATCAGAATAGCTCCGAAGCGCCCCTTACGCATAAGCGAGAGGAATGCTATACCGATCAAAATTCCATATACGTATCCCGGCATCTTGAATCCCAGCGACAACAACCCCTGCGACTGCGACATGCTAAACAAACAGCCAAAAAGAGCGAGGATAACGCCCCAAACGATAATCGCCACCTTCGATATGCGCACCACCTTTTTGTCGTCCATCTCCTTCATCTTGGGGAACAACAAAGGCCCTACACCCATCACTGTTGTCTGCGAGAGGGCTGCCAAAGCAGAGTCCAACGTAGATATTCCTGCGGCAAACATCGCGGCGATAATAAGTCCCGAGACTCCATCGGGCAACTGAGTCATCACGAAGTATGGGAAGATCTTATCGGGCTCACTAATCACCGCCTCGGCCATATCGGGGCCGAGAGGATTGATATGGTAGAAAGCCACCAACGCCAAACCCACCAACAACATAATCCAAGTCGTTGAGGCTCCAATAGCCGAAAAAGCTACCGCCTTACGCGCCTCCTTTATATCCTTGCAGCAGAGTGCACGTTGGGTTGTAACTTGGTCGATAGCGTCCGAACCAAACTCAAAGAATGACGATCCGAGGATTCCGACCCAGAGGGTATAGGTCTTGGTGGGGTCCATAGAGAGATCCAACAACACCAACTTAGCCTTAGCATCGGCAATAGCTATAATCTCGCCAAAGCCTCCGGGGATTCCATCCACCGCGAAGTATAGAGCAAAGAGCGCACCTGCGATGAAGATCACAAATTGGATCACATCGGTCCACACAACAGTCGCTATACCTCCGATGTAGGACCACGCCACAGCAAAGGCCGCCACAATAGCGATACATGTGATCGAATCCAGCCCCGTGATTACGCTCAACACCAACCCCGTGCCGACCAACCTTACACCTTGGCTGAGGGTAGCGCCCAACAAAAAGAAGAGGCGCGAGAGTTGACTCACATTCTTTCCCAAACGGTTCTGGATAAAGTCATAGGGGCTGTATATAT
>JBCQUO010000046.1:0-15011 GCA_047173955.1 Rikenellaceae bacterium | reverse complement strand
TAAAGATACAAAAACTTGCAGATATTTCCAAACCTAAACCAGTCGTAATTCATTATAAATCAAGATGGTAATTTATATATAAGGGTCGACTAAATAGTGAATGATAAATGGTAAATGGTAAATTTAAGGGAGCAAAACCTTGGTTTTGCGACTAAGCCCACTCCCCTAGGGAGGGGGTTTGGGGGTGGGGCCGCGAGGGCGTTCCCCCATAGGGGGAATAAATGTTTAATGGTGGACTCGGAGCCGAAAGTTTACTTTCGAGATCTGGGTCCACCATTAAATATTTTAAATTTCACGCTTTAGCGCGAAACCCCCTCGCGGCCCCAAACGGCACAAAGGCGATTAGAGGCACTTGACCTCGGCTTTATTGGCCATCCACCTTTTGGAATAGGGCCACCGTGCTGCCATTGCTCAACATGATGAGCATATCTCCATCCACCTCGTAGTGGGTCACCTCGCCCAACATGCGGCCATACTCATCCTCAAACTCAGGCCCCGGGCACATCATGCGCGTCATACCCATATGGTCGAACTTGAGCGCTCTATCTGCGTCAAAGGTGTAACTTCCCATTATACGATTGCACTGCGCCACACCCGACACCTCACCTTGGGCCGAGAGACGTAGGGTGTATTGCTCCTCCTGAGGCTTTACACTGCGTCCGTTAATTTGTGTTAGCTGCCACGACGTAGAGCTTAAATTCCAATCCGTCGACGATGTGCTCTTGCGACACGGACAACACGATAATGCGACAACAGCAATGATAGCCGCAAAGACAAATAGAGTGATTTTTTTCATAATATATAAATTTTTGTAGCTTAACTACACTTTATGTATTAACTTTGTAATTGGTAAAATTATTATATCCATTAACAAATATATATTTTAAGAAAAGATTATGAAAAGAGTTATCAACACCCCCCTAGCACCCAAACCTGTCGGCCCATACTCACAAGCTATAGAGGCTAACGGCACCCTCTACGTGTCGGGACAAATCGCTATAATCCCCGAGAATGGACAAATAGCCGAAGGTTTCGAAGCCCAAGCACACCAAGTGTTCCGCAATATCGGAGCTATCCTTACCGAGGCTAGATATACATATGACGATGTGGTTAAAGCAACTGTCCTGCTCGATAATATAGCCGATAGCGCCCAGATGAGCGAGATCTATGCTACCTACTTCACCTCCCTCCCAGCTCGCGCCTGCTTCGAAGTATCTAAACTTCCCCTCGGAGTTATGATCGAAGTCGAAGTTATAGCTGCGAAGTAGAGTTTTCGGTTTTGGTCGTTTGGCCTTTGGTCAGAGGCTTTTTAGAGGCTCTTAAAACAGCCTCTTAAAAAACTCTAACATAACCTACAGACTATGTGACATTGGTTCGACGTGGATACTCACGAGGGTGTTTTCGCCGTAGCACTCTAGCAGTCTGTTTTCTATTTCGTCGGTTAGGAGGTGAGCTTCGTTGACGCTCATTTGGCCATCGACGTGGATATTGGCCTCAATGGATATATTGCTGCCTATGCGTCGTGTGCGGAGGTTGTGGGCCATGAGGACTTTGGGGTCCATAGATATGATGGCTATTATTTCGCCCTCGACATCTCGGGGGAGGGATTTTTCGAGGAGGTCATCTATCCCGACGTGACATAGGTCATATGCTACCTTTAGGATCATTATCGAGACAACGACGGCCGCTATAGGGTCGGCTATGCGCCACGCTTCGCCCATAAAGAATGCGCACCCCACACCGAGGAGTGTGCCCACCGACGAGAGGGCATCCGTGCGGTGGTGCCATGCGTTGGCTATAACGATTGGGGAGTTGACCCTCTGGCCAACCACCTTGGTGTACCTATATAGGAGCTCCTTAATGATGATTGACACGCCAGCGGCAACGAGGGCTATAAGTCGCGGGCGAGCTATCTCCTCGCCATTGTAAATGGCCACAATTGTCTTTGCGCCGCTGATGGCTATATTGCATCCCACAACCGCGAGCACCACGCCTATCAGTATAGAGGCTAGGGTCTCGTACTTTCCGTGGCCGTAGTTATGGTCGGCATCTTGGGGCTTGGATGATATACGCACAAAGAGCATCACCACAGCGTCTGTGGCGAAGTCCGAGGCGGAGTGGATAGCGTCGGCAACCATGGCCGAGCTGTGTCCCAAAACTCCAGCCGCTAGCTTCCCTACGCTCAGCAGTAGGTTCACCACGAAGCCCACCATCGTGACGTGGTAGATCTCTTTTGTTCGGCTCTTTGTCTTTGGTATTTTTTTCATTGATAATATTAAGGGGCAATGGTTAATGGTTAATGGTTAATGGTTAATGGTTAATGGTTAATGGTTAATGGTTAATGGTTAATGGCCGCAATGACGAGACCTAACTCTTAACTCATAACTCATAACTCATAACTCTTAACTCATAACTCATAACTCATAACTCATAACTCATAACTACAATTACGTGTTTCTCCTCCTCGAGGTGTGTGAAGTGGGCAGTTAGGGGGGTGTCGAGGAGCTTGAGGGTCACCTCGCCTGTTTGGTAGTTGATCCCAAGGATCTTTATATCGCGCCCGAAGTCAACCCCCGTGATTGCACCATACTTATAAGCCGCCTCCTTTGTGCACCACCCTATTGCGAGGGCTAGGGGGTACGATTGGTCGACCTCGCTTAGATACTTATGTGCCACGCGACCAAAATTTCTGCCTACGGACTCCATGTCGATCCCACATTTGGAGGTGGAGAGCATCACCGCAACGTAGTGCGAAGTGTGGGTCACACCTATATATATATCGGAGCCAACGATCCGCGGAGCGCCATTTTCGTCATATTCGATCTCTAAGGTTGCCGCCCCCACACCACAGAAGGGCGATCGCGCCAATTCGCGCCTGAGGTGTACCCTCCACGACAGCCACTCTCGACGACGACGCTCGGCCCCGAACGCCGTTTGACTTTTGATCCACTCATAGGGAAGTGCTTCGCGTTGGAGTTCATCCATGGAGAGTATAGGCCCGACAATAAGCCGCCTACTCATGGCCCTGAGGCATTAGAACGCGGATCTTCTCTATTCGTCTGCCGCTCTCGCCACCCATAGCCTCCACGGTGAATTGGATAGAGTGTGCGGTGACTGAGTCTCCGAGTTTGGGGAGCGAGCGTTTGATCTCGAGGATCAGACCTGCGAGGGTCTCCGCGTCGCCTTGTGTATCCTTAAACATATCTTCGTCGAGGCTCATGATCCTCTCGAAATCACCTATATGGGTCTTACCCTCAAATATATATGTGCGTTGGTCGAGGCGCGTGTACAACTTCTCGTCGTTATCGCTCTCGTCCGAAATCTCGCCCACGATCTCCTCTATAATATCCTCCAACGAGACCAAACCCAAGGTCGAACCATATTCATCGACAACAATAGCGACATGGACCTTATTGTTTTGGAACTCCCCCAATAGGTCGTTGATCTTCTTGTGCTCGGGGACGAAGTATGGCTTGCGCATGAGCTGTTGCCACTTGACATCCTCTTGGTCGACATAGGGGAGCAGATCCTTGACATAGAGGATTCCACATATATTATCCAGATTCTCGTCGTGAACGGGAATACGCGAATATCCCGACTCTATAATCAGCTCACGCACCTTGGCATAGGGCTCCGTGAGCGACATGGTGACCATATCGACGCGCGAGCGCATGATCTCCTGAACCTCGGTATTGATGAAATTCAATATCCCCGACAAGATCCCCTTCTCCTCCTTGGTGGCGCTCTCGGTCATATCCACAGCGTCGGCCAACTCGTCGAGCGAGATCTCGCTGTGGTGCATAGCGCGCTGTCCGAGCGAAGAGCCTGCCTTGAGCAGCAACACGGAGAGTGGGTAGAAAATCTTGCGCAATATCTTCAGAGGGCGTGCCGCCATGCGTGCAAATCCCACGGGGGATGTCTGCGCCAAAACCTTGGGGGCGATCTCGCCAAAGAGAAGCAGCAAGAAGGTCACAAAGACCATCTTGAAAAGGAACTCAAAACGGCCAAATGTAAAGACAGAATCTATGAGGTTGGCCGCCATAATAGAGATGCAGATATTAACCAAATTGTTGACAACCAAGATTGTAGCCAACAACAAGTCAACATCCGAAAGAAGCTCCAATATTGCATTATTGCGAGGTGTGTTCTCCCTCTTTAGGTCGCTTATGTCGTTGTGGTTGAACGAAAAAAATGCAGCCTCCGCACCCGAGACCAATGCCGAAAACATCAGCAGCAGCACCGTCACACTAAGCAATATAGTGTCATCTGCATTAAAACCGTTGAAAGTTATACCTAAGTCTGTACCTATATCCACGCCGAATTAATCTAATTTTTATCTCTTTTATTGGAGGGAGTTTGAGTAACAAGGATGAGTTTTGGGGCTTCGTGAAGCCACTCAGACCGCAGCGTACTTATGAGTACGTGAGGATTTGAGGGGCGAGGGAAGTGCCGAAAATCGCCTTGTTAGTCAGACTCTAATTAATCTAATCTAGGAAAAAGAAGATTCCTATCATCCTCCTGCTCATGTCCGCGTCGCCCACCACGATCCTTATTAAAGGTTTCGCGCTTGACCGATGGGACCTCGGTTATAAATTGTGCGTTGCGGCTCTTGTAGGCTGGACGCTCCAAAAGCTGCCCTATATCTGCATATTTGTTCGACATACTACCACCCAATATCACCTGACGGTGAGGATGTTGCGACAACGACGGAGGCAACACCTGCGACGTTGAGGGTTTGTATGGATCCAAATCACTCGTTATGGTTGTCACCTTGGGCTCCAAACGCTGAGTAGCGACACGCTGTTTGGGGGGCTCCAAAGATTGAGCCTTCTCGGGGTATTGATCCTCCTCCTCCGAGTTATTCTCCAAACCCGTAGCGACCAAAACAAGCTCCATAGCTCCACCCAAAGATGGCTTCTCGCTCGTTCCCCATATGATGTTGGCATTGATCGGCTCGCCATGTTTGTCGTATGTAGTGGCGTGAGACTGTATATATCGCATCACCTGTGTCACCTCGTCCAAAACCAGATCCTCGGCACTTGCCACCGAGAAGTTAAGGAGGATATTCTTGGCCCCCACGATCCTGTTGTTGTCCAAAAGGGGTGAGTTCAACGCTTTGTGGGCCACCACCTCGGCTCTATTCTCGCCCTCGGCAACCTCCACACTCATGTGTGCTCGTCCACTTCTGCGCATAACCTTGCACACATCCGCGAAGTCCACATTCACCAAGTCGCTCTCCACGGTGATAATCTCCGCTATACCCTTCGCCGCCGAACACAATATATCATCCGCCTTGCTAAAGGCCATCTTCAACGACAGGCGGCCATACAGCTCCAAAATATTTTCGTTGTTGAGCACCAACAGCGAGTCAACGCTCTCCCTCATCTGCTCAATGCCCACCATCGCTTGGTTGTAGCGCGTGTTACCCTCCACAACAAGCGGAGAGGTGACAATACCCACCGTCAAGATCCCCATCTCGCGAGCCAAACGAGCCAACGCAGGCGATGCTCCTGTGCCCGTACCACCACCCATTCCAGCGGTGATAAACAACATGCGAGTGTTGAGTGCCTCCATTCGACACCTAACCTCCTCGAGCGACTCCATAGCCGCCCTACGACCCTCCTCGGGGTCATTTCCTGCACCCAAGCCTTCGCGGCCCAAGCGCAATTTATTCTCTACGGGGCTCTTATCTAGGGCTTGCTGGTCGGTGTTACACACCAAAAAGTTTACACCCTCAATACCCATCTCCCACATATGGTTTACAGCATTGCTACCTGCACCTCCAACACCCATTACGGTAATCATGGAGGTGGGAATATGGCCTACTGATAGCTCTCTTAATAGATCTTCACTCATAATTTTGCATCCCTAAATATTAAATTCCTCGTCAATTATATCTCTATATCTCCTCGTCATCTGCGGCATTGAAACCGTCGTTGAGTTTGTCGATTGCACGTTTAAAAACATCTTTCCAATTGCGACTCTTCTCCTTCGCTGGCTCCTCGACCCTCTCTCTCTGCGCGGTTGTTTGTGTTGTCTCCTCTATATCCTCGACCAACTCCAAATCTCCGCGTTGAGCCAAATAGTCACTCATTGATTGGGGTTTGGGCTCCTCGGCCACAACTCTCGTCACAGGTTTTTGGGGTGGCTGCTCGGGGGTTGGTCTATCCTGCGGAGCCGTAGGTCGCGCAGGTGGTGGTGTAGGTGGAGTGTAGCCACCCTGCTGAGGCCTCGACACTGGAGGTGTCGGAGGCGTTGGGGGCGTTGGAGGTGTTGGAGGCGTTGGAGGTGTGTAACCACCATACGGAGGGGTATAGCCTCCACCTAGCCTATTTGTGGGTCCCGTAGTAACTGGAGGGGTCTCCTCAATCTCCTCGACCTCCTCGATAGCCATCGGGGTCACGTCGCCCGTGGCACAGTGCCCTTGGGCCATGCCTCGTATCAATATTCCAACGGCGGTTGAGTATTGAGGGTTGTCAATGAGATCCAACGAATCGTCGTTGATCCCCTCCATCGGCTTGCCGATCCTAACCTCCATGTCGGTCATGCGCCTAAAGAGCTCATCCACATTTTTGAGGTTAGCCGATCCTCCCGTGATAACTATTCCATAGGGGAGTCGATCCTCGTAGCCCGAATCCTTAATCTCGCGCTTGATGAAGTCAACCAACATCGACATGCGCGCCTCGATAGCCACCGCCAAATTATACAACAATATATCTCTCGACTCGCGAGGTGTGCGTCCATTGACCCTCACCGCTTTGTTCTCGGGGACCATATCTGCCACCGCCGAGCCATAGTCACACTTTAACTTCTCGATATATTTGTCGGGGATCATCATCGAGCGTATATCTTGGTTGATCGCTGTGGCTCCCATCGGGATCGAGATTATGTATCTCACCACATTGCGGTAATAGATCGTCAGGTCGGTGAGTCCGCCACCGATGTTTACCACCACTACTCCCTCCTCCTTCTCGTCTGGAGTGAGTACCGAATCGGCCACCGCCAAAGCGTTGGGGTAGCTCTTTATCATCTTTATACCCAATCTGCGAAGCGCATTTTCGAGTCGCTGCATGGGTGTGTTGGCACACAAGATAAAGTTGAACGACGACGACAACCTGCGGCCGAACGACCCCACAGGGTTCTTGACCTCCTTGGCTTCGTCGACAACATAGTTCTGAGGTATGCGCTCCATGATCGTCTCATTGTCGGGAGCTTGCACATGTCTCATTCGCTCATATAGCGCGTCGACATCGTTCTGCCCAACTCCGTTTTGGGGGTCGGTGACATAAACGTGGTCGCTGTGGCATGCAAAGCGCACGAATTCGCCCGAGATGCCAGCATAAGCCTCTAGTATTCGGATGTTTAACCTCTGCTCTATCTCTATAATCGCGTTTTTGACAGACTCCTCAACAAGTGCAATATTGTCGATCATACCCCCCTTCACCCCTTCGCAGGGGCGACTAACGATACCATCAATAGCTATCTGCCCCCTCGGATCTTTGGAGCCCACAACCGCCACAACATTTGATTCGCCTAAATCTATCGCTACTGTATATCTTTTATTTTCCACCACTTTTATTGAAATGCTTTTATTTGCAAACTACTTGATTTTTATACTCGACATTGATCGTTTTGTATTTGTTCCACCCCACACGTTTGAGGCCATTTTGGTAGAATTCCAATAGTTTGTCAAACCTTTGTTTGACACCATCGCTATCTTCGCCATCGCGGACAGCCCCAAAGAGCACTTCGAAGTCGCCACTGCGCACCATGAGGCTAACCTTCAGATCTCCACTTTGGCTTTGATATGCAACAATTTGCACCACCTCCGAACTCCAAAACTTATCATTTTCGACTATATGCACAAAGTTAATCAAATTCATGAAATCTTCGCACCTTTTTATCAACTTTTTTTTCTCTTCCTCTACGGCTCGCTGTTTTAGCGATATTTTCTCTATCTGTTGAGCTATCACGGAGCTGCGGTATCTATACAATTTTCTTAGGTCGACCTTTTTGGCCCTAAGCTCCACAACCCTCTTGTCGAATGCCTCGCTGCTCTCGAACCACCCCTGCTTGATAAACATACGACGCAATTCGCGCATATCATCCATGTTCTCCTGCTCCCTCTCGTAGAGCGGGTATTTCTCCCTCTCGATCTCTATTATCTGCTCCTCGAAACGCTTACTCTCTGACTTTATGAACTCCGCTACCGAACCGCGATAAGAGGGTGGAAATGGGGGCTTATAGTCGCCCGTTATGATCGGCACGTAGAGCGACGCATAGTTCGGAGCCTCAAACACATAGCCATCGCGCGTAGTGTAGCCATTGTAGCCATTCATCAGCAGCCTCATCACGGGGCGACGCTGCTCCACTTCGACCCTCAGCGCTCCGCTGTACGTGGGGTAAATCTTCGCTTTGTTGACAAATCCATTCTTGAGCATGCTCCCCTCCAGATCCCCTATAGCTAGCTCCGCGAGTGTGCGCCCCATGATCTCCACTTTGCTCTCTGTGATCCATTGGCGCACCATGGGGGTTGTTATTAAGTTGCCGTGCATCGCGCTGTCCGAGATTATTATCTCTACGCGGTTGATTCTCTGGCTCTGGCGATGTCTACGCGTCAAGCTAGCTGAGTATAGCACATACCCAGCAATCACCCCCCACACCAAAGTGTAGAGCGCGATCCTGCCCACTTTCGACCATCTATCTCTTTTGTCTGCCATCGCCTTTTGCCTTTTATATTATTAATTATTTAATTAATAATTCACTCCTAACTCCTAACTCCTAACTCTTAACTCCTAACTCCTAACTCCTAACTCCTAACTCCTAACTCCTAACTCCTAACTCCTAACTCCTAACTCCTAACTCTTAACTCTTAACTCCTAACTCCTAACTTTTTCTTGACCACTTTTGCCAACGCCTCGCAACATGTATCAATGTCTCCTGCGCCAAACGATATAACCACGTCGGTGGCTGCTTTAGCGACATACTCCGCCAAATCTCCGCGCTCCACAATCGTCCATGGAACCTTCACCAAATCGGCTATTATCTGGGTTGTGATCCCCTCAATGGGCTCTTCGCGAGCTGGGTAGATCGGCAACAATATAACCTCATCGGCATGCGATAGAGCCTCGGCAAACTCCACATATAGGTCGCGAGTACGAGTGAATAGGTGGGGCTGGAATATGGCGGTCACCTTGCGCTCGGGGTAGATCTCCGCCACGGAGGTGAGTGTAGCCATCAGTTCGCGCGGATGGTGGGCGTAATCGTCCATATAGACTCCGCGAGGGGTGTTTACCCACACCTCTAACCGACGTTTAATACCCACAAAACTAGCCAACGCTGTGCGCACCTTGTCGCAATCTAACTCTCTCCCTTCGCGTCGTGCTGCGCACCATAGCGACGCTACAGCCGCCACGGCATTCTCCAAGTTGACCCACCCGGGAACACCCAACCGACAATCCTCGATCGTGCCGCTGGGGGTGGTTATGTCGTAGCTATATACCCCTCCGCTGAGCAGCTCGCGGCGGCTCACATAGAAGTCGCACGGCTCGTCGAACGAATATCTCCACACATCAATTTGGGGGTTATCAACCACCAGATCCAACCCATTTTTGAGGATCAGCGCCCCCTGCGGTTTGATCTGCCTAATGAATTGAGCAAAAGCCTCTTTGACCGCGTCGTGAGTGCCATATATATCGAGGTGGTCGGCATCGGCCGAGGTGACCACAGCGACATCGGCTGTGAGCCTCAAAAAAGATCTGTCGAACTCATCGGCCTCCACGGTGATCCTATCTCCCGACCCCAACACCAAGTTGGAGTTAAAGTTCTTGGAGATGGCCCCCAAGAAGGCGCACCCCTGCCCCTCGACCTCGTGGTTCAACCACGCCACCATCGTCGATGTGGAGCTCTTGCCGTGGGTACCTGCCACAGCCATCACATATTTGCCTTGGGTCAAAACCCCCAACATCTGCGAGCGTTTGACCACCTCGAAGCCCCCATCCATGAAGTATCGTAGCTCCGTGTGGTCGGCAGGGATCGCAGGTGTGTAGATCACCGTGCATGTCGAGGGATCCAAAAACTCGGGAGCCACAAGCGACATATCATCGGTGTAGTGGACATCTGCCCCCTCGGCCTCCAACTCGTGGGTCAGAGGGGTCGCGGTGCGGTCGTAGCCACCCACACGATAACCTTCGTGCAAAAAATATCGCGCTATAGCACTCATTCCAATGCCGCCAATTCCGACAAAATATATACTCTTAACCCCCATTATTTCAACACTTTTTCGATTACATCCACTATACTCTCGGCTGCATCCTCGGCCGCCAAAGATTTTATGTTTTTACTTAGCGACTCCATCAACGCCTTGTCTGCCAAGCACCTCTCGACCATCGCCATGCACCCCTCCACGGCATCCTTGTCGGCCACCATCAACGCTGCATCCTTGTCGACCAACGCTCGTGCATTTTTGGTCTGGTGATCCTCCGACACATTGGGCGAGGGGACAAAGATCGTCGGTAGACCCACCTCGCAAAGCTCCGAGATGGTGCACGCTCCGCTCCTCGAGATCACAATATCCGAAGCTCCATAGGCGTAATCCATGCGCTCCAAAAATGCCCCCTGCCAAATATGTGGCGTAGGGTTCTCGGTGAGGAACTTCGTCATCTCGGTTTGGTAGTAACGCCCCGTCTGCCATATAACTTGGAACTTCGGAGCCTCGCCCCCGAGCGACGATATCCACCTCTTCATCATATTGTTGAGCGTGCGCGTACCCAAAGAGCCACCCACGACCAACACCACAGGCAACGAGTCATCGAATCCGAAGTGCTCCAGAGCCTCGGACTTAAGTTTGCCCACCTGCGAGAAGTTTCCGCGCAGAGGGTTACCCGTGAGGAGGATCTTTTGTGGGTCGAAGAAGCGATCCATATTGTCGTACGCCGCACATATATATTTGGCCTTGCCACCCAAAATCTTGTTGGTCAACCCAGCATATGAGTTCTGCTCTTGGATGATCGTTGGCACACCACACTTCTGGGCCGCCCACAACACTGGGGCCGAAGCGTAGCCTCCAAAACCCACCACCACATCGGCCTCGAAGCGCTTGATGATAGCCTTGGCACGGCTGATGCTCTTCATGAGTTTGAAGGGGACCTGAATATTGCGCCAATCCAACCGACGTTGGAGCCCTGCTATAGGGAGCCCCTCGATCTTGTAGCCCAAAGCAGGGACCTTCTCCATCTCCATGCGTCCATCTGCCCCCACAAACAACAACTCCACACGCTCGCCATAGCGCCTCTGTAGCGCCTCCGCAACAGCAACAGCTGGGTAGATATGGCCACCTGTGCCACCTCCCGAAAGTATTATCTTTATTTTTTTCATCTTTACAATTTTTAAGCAGATCGCTATCGCCCCCAATTCTCCCTATCCAATCCGCGGTAGTTTATAGACTCCGATATATGGGCAGCCTCGATACTCTCCTTGCCCTCCAAATCGGCTATCGTGCGTGCAACTTTTATTATGCGGTCATATGCCCTAGCCGAGAGCTTCATCCGCTCCATCGCCCTCTCCAACATCATCCGTGCCGTGGAGTCCAACGGTGCGTAGACCCTCAACATACGACTATTCATCATCGAGTTGGTGTGTACCCCCTCTATATCCCTAAACCTCTGCTCTTGGATCTCTCGCGCCTTGACCACTCTGGCCCTAACCACCTCGCTCGACTCCTCCTCTGTGGTGCTCGACATCTCGGCTACCGACAATGCCGCCACCTCAATATGGAGATCTATACGATCCAACAGAGGCCCCGAAATACGCCCCAAATAGCGGTGTACACTCCCCGGAGCACAGCTGCACTCCTTGTCGGGGTGGTTGTAATATCCACACGGACATGGGTTCATCGAGGCTATGAGCGTGAAGTTAGCTGGGTACTCCACCGTATATCGCGCCCTCGATATTGTTATGCGCTTCTCCTCCAAGGGTTGCCTCAACACCTCCAACACGTTGCGCCCAAATTCGGGTAGCTCGTCTAAAAACAAGATCCCATTGTGCGCCAACGATACCTCTCCGGGTTGGGGCGATTGCCCTCCGCCGATGAGTGCCACTTGCGATGTTAGGTGGTGCGGTGCACGAAAAGGGCGCTGGAGCATAAGCCCCGATTTAACCCCCAACTTCCCAGCCACCGAATGTATCTTGGTTGTCTCCAAAGACTCCTCCATCGTGAGCGGTGGCATGATCGTGGGCAGCCTCCTCGACAGCATCGTCTTGCCCGACCCCGGAGCACCTATCATTATGACGTTGTGCCCCCCAGCTGCCGCGATCTCCAAAGCGCGCTTAACTTGGGGTTGACCCTTCACATCCGAAAAATCTTCGCCAAATAACATCTCACTCTCGTCACCCTCCGTGGGCAAAGTATACCTCACAGCCTCTATCTCGACCAATCCATTCATCCAGTCGACAACCTCGCGCAGGGTGTTTACCCCCAGCACCTCGATCCCATCGACCACAGCCGCCTCCAGTGCATTCTCGGCAGGTAAAACTATATATCGAAGCCCTCTATCGCGAGCCGCAACCGCCAATGGCAGCGCCCCCTTGATAGCACGTATCGAACCATCCAGAGAGAGTTCGCCGAGGAACATCGTCTGGGCAAACTTCTCGACAAAGAGCTGCCTCATCGCCCCCAAGATCCCAACTGCTATGGGGAGGTCAAACCCCGACCCCTCTTTGCGCAGGTCGGCAGGAGCTAGGTTTACAACCATCTTTTTGGCTGTCATATGGAGTTTAGAGTTTTCGAAAGCGGCGCGGATCCTCTCCTGCGACTCCTTGATAGCGTTGTCGGGCAGACCTACCAAAGTAAGGCCCGTACCTCCCTCCTCGGCCAAGTTTACCTCGACCGAGACCATCATAGCATCAATGCCGACAATAGCTCCCGAAAATCCTCTAACAAACATAATCTTTTATCTTTTTTGGCCTCGCTAGGGATTGCGGATCGGAGTCCGCAATGACGCGTGGGTTGTTTGTGTCTCACACACCCCTAATTAACCATTTATCATTCATCATTGATCATTCACCATTCACCATTGATCATTCACCATTGATCATTCACCATTGATCATTCACCATTCATCATTCACCATTCACCATTCACCATTAAAAAGGTGCATCCTCGGTGTTGAACGCAGGGGGTAAAATATCGAACTCCGAACTTTGGAGTGGTGTGGTGCCCATGCCTCCACTAGGCATGTCGTTCGACGAACTAGCGAAATCCTCGTAGCCCCCACTCGAACCATCCGCGCCTCCAATAGCAACTCCGCTCATAGCCAAGTCGTCGAGGTCGGCAAAACGCGCCTGCTCCTTGATGAACCTGAGCGGTATGTCGCACACCTCACCGTTACGGTGCTTGGCCAAGATAATCTCCGCCATACCTGCCGTGGGCAATCCATCCTCCGTTTGGGTGATTCCGTAGTATTCGGGGCGGTGGATGAAGGCCACGATATCGGCATCCTGCTCGATCGCTCCCGACTCACGAAGGTCCGACAGCTGAGGGCGCTTCGACCCTCCACGCATCTCCGTGGCACGGCTCAACTGCGAAAGGGCGATGATCGGAACATTCAACTCCTTGGCGATAGCCTTGAGCGTTCGCGAGATAAAGGCCACCTCTTGCTCACGATTTCCGCGCGTGTCGGTGGTGCCTGTCATCAGCTGCAAGTAGTCAATGATGATGATCTTGATGTCGTGGTGAATCTTTAGTCGCCTAGCCTTAGACCTAAACTCGAAGACCGAAAGGGCTGGGGTGTCGTCGATAAACAGCGGAGCCGAACCCAAAGGTTTGACCGAAGCCTCCATATGTTTCCACTGATCGGCGGTCAACTGACCACTCTTGATTGCGGTACTCGACAGCCCCGTCTCGGCCACGATAAGACGCATCATAAGTTGGACCGACGACATCTCCAGCGAGAAGAATGCAACCCCCTGATCGTGCTCCAAAGCCATGTTGCGCGCCATAGTCAACACGAAAGCGGTCTTTCCCATAGAGGGACGTGCCGCCACGATCACCAAATCCGATAGCTGCCAACCCAAAGTCTTCTTGTCGATAGCCGCAAAGCCCGAAGGTACTCCATTGAAAGAGTTCTTGTTCTTGGCCGCCTCCTCGATCTGTGCCAAAGCCATAGCCAAAATGTCGCGCGACGACTGCACCGAACGCTTAACGTGCCCCTCGGCAACCTTGAAGATCTCACCCTCAGCATAACCAATCAGCTCCGTGACATCCACACTCTCGTCGTATGATCTCTTCTGGATCTGCGAGGCCGAGCGAATAAGCTCACGTTGTACATATTTCTGAGCGATGATCTTGGCGTGAAACTCCACATTGGCCGCCGAGTCAACCTTTTGGGTCAACTGCGCAAGGAAAGTCGCCCCTCCCACCTTAGTGAGGTTGCGCTCGACCCTCAACCTCTCCGTAACTGTAAAAAGGTCAATGGGTTTGAGCTCCGTGGAAAGATTCTCAATAGCCTTGTAGATTATCTGGTGCGACTCTACATAAAACGATTCGGGCGAAATGTACTCCTGAACAGCGATGACACTATCCTTCTCGAGCATCAACGCCCCCAACACAACCTCCTCTAACTCAATGGCTTGTGGAGGTACAACCCCCACGGGATCTACCATATTGTCGTATGTCTCTCTGTTGCGTTGTGATGGGTTGTAATCGCGTGCCATAATTATAGTTTATTTCAATCTCCAAAAATAGTTATTAAATTTCAAATTTCATAATTTTTTTCGCTGAGGATTTTAAGAGTCTTTTGGTCAGAGACTAGACCGCCTCCGAGGTCTGCCCTCACGCTGGGCAGGCGCACAGCAGAGCGAGCTAGTATAATTCATAACGCATAACTATTTTTATACTTTTCCCCCAAACCTCCTCTCTTAACCTGAGTTTTGGATAAGAAAAATTCTTATTTTCAGGTTGGTTCATATTATTTTTCTTATCCAAAACGCAGGTTATCGGCTTTGAAAAAGCC
>JBCQUO010000045.1:0-15036 GCA_047173955.1 Rikenellaceae bacterium | reverse complement strand
TCGAATATTTCGAAAGGTCGTAATCCTCGGCATTGTCGATCGGGCACACAGCCTTGCTCCACTCCCAAAAGTCGACACCCTCTTCGGGATACATATTTACAACCCTACACCTCAACACATTGGCCTCGGGGACAATCTCATGTTTAAGATCCCCTTGGGGCGAGTACCAAAACTCATCGGCATCGGCATTGATAACCCAGTTGGCCCTATATTTACGTTTGGCCAACCATATCATCCGATCGACCCACCTCTTCTGGTTATAGTTTGTGGATGTCTCCTTGATCGACTCCACGATCCACCCCTTCTCCTCATACTTCTTTATGATCTCGGGGGTCGAGTCGGTAGAGTTATTGTCGGTTACAATAAAACTATCCACCCCCATCTCTTTGTGGAAGATGAGGTTCTGCTCCAACAAATGCTCCTCGTTTTTGACCAAAAGCGTCATGATGAGTTTGGGTGGCCGACTAGTCTTTATTGTAAAAAGTTGGTCGATCAGCGCTACCATCAATTTATATATGAAATGTATATCCATTACATTTTAACTACTTTTTGCCTACCAATTTACGAAATCTATTTATTGTTTTGCTCCATGAGCGGCTATTGTGGAGGGGCCCACCTAGTTCTCTCTCATAAAATTCCGCGTGCCTTTTATTAAGTATCTCCGTTACGTGCCCCTTAAGTTTTCGGCCTCTTATGCGTTTCGATCCAGCACGTCTACGATAATAGAATGTCACCTCCGTAAGCCTCACAACCTTTCCTCCATCCTTAAGCATCGAGATCCAAAAATCCCAATCTTCGCGAGTCATCAGTTCATCACAATACCCCCCTATTCGCACCCAATCAGCTCTTCGATACATGGCTGTTGTATCCATTAGATTTTTGGTAGCCAACAGATTCAACGAAAACTTGGGAAGTATCCACTCGCCACTTCGGTCTCCGATAAAAAAAGTCCTCGGACAGACAACCTTTACCTCCGAATCCCTCTGGATCTGCTCAACGGCCAACGACACAAAATTGGGTGTTATGAGGTTGTCGCCATCCACGGGCAATATAAACTCACCTTTGGCCATACGTATGGCATGGTTGCGAGCCGCACACGCCCCTGCATTGGGTTGCGTGTAGATCTGTACCCTAGGATCCTTTTGGGCATAATCACGACAAATATCTAGTGAATTATCCGTTGAACCATCATCGACTACCACAACCTCCAACTGTGGATATTGCGTAGCCAACACCGAATCGAGAGTCTCGCTCAGAAACTCCGACATATTGTAAACGGGCATTATAATTGAAACTAATGGTTGCTGAGACATTTTTCCTATATCTTATCGAGTCCTTTGGTATATTTCAGCCAATAGTACTTCAGTGGGTTTGTATATTTAAGTTGCTTCCAAGGTCTACTGCCGTGGGGACGATGCACAACGGGCAGGTTCACAAACAAGTAGTTCGAACACCCTACACTCAACGATTTATGCGAGATGGTCACATCGTGCCAATTCTTCTCGGGGTCGAGCTCACGGAAATCAAAGGTCCGAAGGAGCTTAAGGCTAAGCAACGAACAGCAGAAACTAAGGTGTTTGGACTCTTTATATACCTCCGCCTTACGCCCTTTGGCGTATAGGTAGGGATAGTTCACCACCCCCGAATCATCTACCGTGACCGACGCTGCGATACCACACTCTACGCGCTCTATAGCCCCATCGAAAAGCCCTTGGAGGGTATGCTTCTCGACCACCACATCTGACTCCACAATAAGCAATCCAGCCTCGCAATCGATCGCCTTCGATTGAGCTAACTGCAATATAAGCAAATAGTTAGGTGAGGGGTGATCCGTAATATCGGACAAATTAACCAGATCGAATCCCATCTCTTTGGCCGCGGCCTCCAAACGCTGTGTACTCTGCTCAGAGCTGAAGTCATTGTAGATAGTATATGTGAACGGCACAGTGAGCGACGAACTCATGATTGCCTTCGCCGTCTCTATAGTAGAATCTATAGAGTCCTTTACTGGTGTTATAATGTGTATACACTTCATACTTTTCTCATATTCTTTTACAAAGGTAAAATAATTTTTGAGATTTTAACTTTATCTCCTTGACTTAATACTTTATTTTATCTACTTTTGTTTTACAAAGAGAGAAACTTGCTAAAATCCAACCATCTACACATGTCGCAAATCACCACTTTAATAGAAAATACAAAACTCGAAGGTGAGACCCTACGCATCGAACATGGCCTCTCACTCCACCTCTCACTCGAGGGGCGCAACTACCTTATAGACACTGGAGCCTCGGCCGCTTTTGTCCATAACGCAGAGGCTTTGGGGATCGACCTACTCAACCTCGACGCGGTGATTATCTCGCACAACCACTACGACCATGTTGGAGGATTGCGCCACCTGCTAGAACTAAACACTAAGGTCAAGGTCTATATCAAACGTGCAGCGCAAGGGCGATTTTTCTCCAACGCCGTGGTCCCCTACAAACCTCTGGGAGGGGCCGAAATGTTGATCGAGGAGTATGCCGATAGGTTTGTATTTGTGGAGGATAGCCTCGCGTTGGGCGACGATATAGAGCTTCTCTCCAACACCAACCACGACCCCCACTTTTTTTGTAAGAGCACAAATCTTCTGGAGCAGGTGACGAGCGACACTTACATCCCCGACCGCTTCGTCCATGAGCTCTTTGTTGCGGTTAGGCGTGCGGATGGGTTGGTGATTGTTAGTAGCTGTAGCCACAATGGAATTGTGAATATCGTCCGCAGCGTGCAACAGCTCTACCCCCACACCCCGATCAAAACCATTGTTGGTGGATTTCATATGGTGGGACGAAACAAGGCGGCCTCGATAAATTCATCGGCAGAGTATATCGAGGAGGTGGCCGATATTTTAGCGAGTAGCTGCTCAGGTGACATATATACTTGCCACTGCACAGGGGCTATGGCCTATGATATAATGAAACAACGACTCCCCCGCAAGATTAGCTACCTTCGCGCAGGGGATCGGATAAAAATATAGAATTTTATGAAAAAACGAGTTTTAGTAACCTACAATATGTTCAAAGAAGGATATTCGGAACTCTGCGAACTCTACGATGTCACATTTCCGCCCAAGGGGGTCGAGAGCTTCACATACGAGGAGGTGTTGGATATGATTGGCGAGTACGACGCATTGCAGTCGATGTTTAACTTCCCAGTCGACAAGGAGCTGCTGGACCGCGCCTCAGATCGTCTTCGTATTGTGTCTAACTATGCCGCTGGGTACGACAATATTGATGTGAACTACGCAACCCTTAAGGGTGTTCAGGTAACCAACACCCCCGACCCCGTGACAGAGCCCACCGCAGATCAAGCCTTAGGGCTGATGTTGGCGGTGTCGCGTCGCATTGCGGAGCTTGATCGTCGACTGCGAATAGGCGATGTGGAGGTTAAACTCCTCAACAATTTGGGTCACTCGTTGCGTGGAGCCACACTTGGAATTGTCGGCATGGGACGCATTGGTGAATCTTTGGCCAAGCGCGCTATAGCGTGCGGAATGAAGATTGTGTATCACAACAGAAAGGCTATTTCACCCCAAAAGGAGGAGGCTTATGGAGCCAAACTACTATCATTGGAGGAGCTACTGAAGGTGTCGGATGTGGTATCCATAAATGCGCCATACACCCCTCAAACGCACCACATTATCAGCACCAAGGAGTTTCGGTTGATGAAACCCTCTGCGATTTTGATAAACACCGCGCGCGGTGGATTGGTCGACGAGAAGGCTTTGATCGAGGCACTCAGGGAGGGTGAGATTTGGGGCGCTGGCCTCGATGTATTTGAGTTTGGACACTACCCCTCGCAAGAGCTCACCACGATGGATAATGTCGTGCTGAACCCACACACAGGGACACAGACAATCGAGGTGCGACACGAAATGGCTCGACATGTTTCGCGCAATATAATAAACTTCTTCGAGGGTCGCGCAGAGATCGACAAAGTGAATAAGGTGTAAGAGTTGGTGGGGCTTAGAAACTTAGTATCCTTTTTTTGTATTGCGGGTGTTGTTATTGCCGTTATTTTTATAAATCATATTTGACCCCACCCCTAAGCCCCCTCCCTTAGGGAGTGGGCTTAGTCGCTACACTTTGTTTCGCTCCGAAATTTGCCACGCATTAAGGTTGGAGTATCAAACCTTATTCGCATAACTCAATATATCTCAGCTTTTCTCAGCCCTACTCAGTATTACTCAGTTCTTTTATTTCGGTTCGGAGGCCGAGGGAGTATAATGACAATGAACTGAGAAGTGCTGAGTAGGGCTGAGGCAAGTTGCGATGAACAGCGAACATGGTAACCTTCGTGAGGGCAGACCAGCCTCCCAACAAACGAATATAACCTATCGACCGATATCGCTCAATAGCTGCGACACAGCCTCTTTGGGTGAACTCTTACTTTCGAGCAACTTCACGAAGTGGCTTCCGATGATTGCACCGCTTGATGCTTGTGTTGCGGCATCGAAGGTCTCTTTGTTCGATACCCCGAAGCCTATCAGACGTGGGTGTTTGAGGTTTAGGGCATCCACACGCTCGAAGTATCCATCCGCTGAGCCGACGAGTGATCCGCGCGCTCCTGTTGTTCCAGCGCACGATACCATATAGATGAATCCCGAAGCGTGGGTGTCGATAAGGTGGATACGCTCCACGGATGTCTCGGGCGAGATGAACATCACAACTTTGAGGTCATACCTCTCGGCCACGGCCTTAAAATCCGACATATACTCTTTGAAAGGAAGGTCGGGGATAATCATTCCATCGACCCCAACACGTTTACAGTCGGCACAAAAAGCCTCGAATCCGTAGTGCATGATGGGGTTAAGGTAGCCCATAAGTAGCACAGGGATAGTTATGTCGGCTCTCATATTCTCGATCTGCGAGAAGAGTTTTTTGAGCGACATTCCGTTCGATAGCGCCTTGGTCGACGCTTGTTGGATCACAACGCCATCGGCCATTGGGTCCGAAAAAGGGATACCCAACTCTACCATATCGACCCCTTGAGATTGAAGCTCCGAGAGGATTTGATATGTATCGTCGAGGTTTGGAAAACCTGCTGGGTAGTACACCGAAAGTATATCTTTACCCTTTGTCTCAAATAGTTTATCAATTCTATTCATATCTTTATTTTTTTAAATTTTTCTATAAATTTTCTCAATTTTTCGACACTCTTAAGGGCTGGTGAGATCTCGAAGCGGCTATTCAGGTCGACACCCACAAACTGCGGATGCGAGATCTGTGATATTTCGTCGGCCATAGTCTCGTCAATCCCTCCGCTCAACAAAAATGGAGTCTCGCCTCTATAGCTATCCAGAACCGACCAGTCGAAGCGCTGCCCCGAGCCGCCATATCCGCTACATTTGGTGTCGAAGAGCAGGTAGTCCACCTCGCCATCATATTGATTGGCGAGGGCAATATCCGAGGGCGAAGCAACCGAGATAGCCTTTATGACCCCCAATCCACGAGCCCTCACCTCGCGACAAAGCTCCACACTTTCGGCCCCATGCAACTGTATGTAGTTCAGCCCTTGGCGTTGGGCCATATCCATGATATACTCCGAGGAGGCGTTCACAAAGACCCCGACACGTTGGACCCCCGAAGGTGTGGTGGGTGCTTGCCCCGACACAAACCTTGCCGAGCGGTCGTAGAAGATAAATCCCATAAAAGAGATCCCTAGCTCCGCGACATCGTGCACATTCTCCGTGTCGCGCATTCCGCACACCTTGACTAACATATCTGAGCTATTAGGTTCGATAGCACCAAGGGTGGATTCTCGCTCTTCATAAAGGTCTCACCGATCAGGAAGCCTCCAAAGCCAACCTCCATAAGGCTCTTGATCGTGTCGCTACTATCTATCCCACTCTCCGAGACAAGGACTATATCGCCTCCCCTCTCGCGCATAACCGAGGCCAGAGTGAAGGAGTTATTGATGTCGGTAACAAAGCTACCTAGGTTGCGGTTATTGACCCCCAACATATCTATATTGTCGTTTATGTGCGACAGCTCAGCTTCGGAGTGGATCTCCAACAACACCTCCAAGTCGACACTATGGGCCACGGTTGCCAAGTGTGCACACTCCTCAACGCTCAAACAGGCTGCAATCAACAACACTGCATCGGCCCCTGCCACGCGTGCTTCGTAGATCTGCCTTGGGTCGATGATAAACTCTTTGCGCAGAAGTGGCATATCGCCTGCCACACAACGAGCTCGTTTGAGGAACTCCAACGAACCGCCAAAGAACTCCTCGTTGGTCAGCACCGAACATGCAGCGGCTCCCGACTCACGGTAGCCCGACACTGTAGCCTCGACATCGGCCCCCTCGTTGATCCACCCCTTGGATGGACTGCGACGCTTAAGCTCCGCGATGATTCCACCCTTCGTGCTATTGCGAATTGAGGCCGACATTGAGTTCACAGCGCGGCGCTCAGCTTTGGCCATAGCCTCCACATCTCCAAAATCATATCTCTCCAGCTCGGCCCTTTTGTGGGCCACGATCTTCTCTAATACATCTTGCATAATTACCTCTCCTACTTACTACGAATTAATCTCTACAAATCTCTTTAGGCACTCCATAGCGCGACCACTATCTATCGTCTCGCGAGCTATAGCCACACACTCCTCGATACTCTTTGCGGGCTCCATAACATTGATCGCATAGGCCGAATTAGCAACCACACAATCACGCTGAGCAGGTGTCGCCGCACCACTCAACACATTATCGAATATTTGTGCCGCCTGCTCCACCGTCTCGCCCGAGAAGAGCTCCGACTGTTGAGCACGGCAAAAGCCCAAATCCTCGGGGTTATAGATCTTCTCGCCCATAGATGTACACACTTTGAACTGCGAAGTGAGCGAGATCTCATCGTAACCATCCAGCGAGTGGACCACCGCAAAGTTAGTCTCGTTGTTCTGCATCACATAGCAATACATACGTTGCATAGCCAAGTTGTAGACACCCAAGAGTTGATTTTTGGGCTCCGCAGGGTTGATGAGTGGACCCAACATATTGAAGAATGACCTCACACCCAAATTGCGTCGCACAGTAGCCACCGCCTTCATCGCTGAGTTAAAGACTGGAGCGTGTAGGTAGGCTAGGTTTGATTCATCCAACGACCTCTTCAAAATATCTTGGTCATTGGTGAACTTCACGCCATGTTGCTCCATAACGTTACTCGCCCCACTGATCGACGAAGCTCCATAGTTACCATGTTTAACAACCTTGTAGCCTGCCGCCGCAACAACAACCGACGAACAGCTACTGATATTGAAGGTATCCTTACCATCACCTCCCGTACCCACAATGTCGATATAGTCGTGCGTACCAAAATCAATGGGTTTGCGGAACTCCAAAAGGGCCGAACGAAAACCAGCCAACTCATCGAGCGTGATATTGCGCATAAGGTAGACCGTCATAAGCGATGCTATCTGAGCGTCGTTGTAGCTCCCTTCGGCGATACCCCTAAAAAGAGCGCTCGCTTCATCTGCCGAGAGGCTCTGGTAATCAAAAAGTTTATTTAATATCTTTTTCATGCGATCTACATTTTAAGCCAATTTTCGATTATTTGCGACCCCAGAGGCGTAAGGATTGATTCGGGGTGAAACTGCACACCTCTCACGTCGTGCTCGCGATGACGAAGAGCCATAATGCGACCCTCGACACTATCCAAAGCTGTCACCTCCAAACACTTGGGCAACCCTTCGGACGACACACACCACGAGTGGTAGCGCCCAGCCTCAAAGCTCTGAGGGATACCACCGAAGATCGGATCCTCCACAATGACATTTATGTCGGTGGCCACACCATGAAAAACAGTGCTCAGATTGGTGAGCGTTGCGCCATAGACCTCGCCTATAGCCTGCTCACCCAAACAGACCCCAAAGAGGCTCTTGGTGGCTCCATAGGTACGGATCACATCGCACAAGATACCAGCCTCGGAGGGGATACCCGGCCCCGGAGAGAGGATAATTTTGTCGTATGCACCGACAGCTTCCAACGTGATTTTGTCGTTACGGAAAACATCTACTTCATATCCCAAAGCCTCTATAGCGTGGACGATATTGTAGACAAACGAGTCATAGTTATCGAGTAATAATATTTTGTTCATTCTCTTATCCCCCCATTTTAATATTTAATATCCTCAAAAATCGCCTTCGACAAAGCTCCCAACTTACTATTGGTCTCCTGAAGCTCCCGATCTGGGTTGCTCAAAGCCACGATTCCAGCCCCTGCTTGGAACTCCAACTGTCCATTGCGGCTCACGAACGTGCGGATCGTAATGGCATGGTTGATAGAGCCATCGAAGCCTATAGAGCCAATCGCACCGCCATAAATTCCGCGATTGTGTGGCTCAATATCGTTTATGAGCTGCATAGCTCGCACTTTGGGCGAACCGCTAAGTGTACCTGCTGGGAAGGTATCCATAAATGTTTTGAGCGACGTTACACCCTCCTTTATATCTCCCGAAACGCGTGATACCAAGTGGATAACATGCGAATAGAATTGCGTCTGTTTGTAGAACTCCAGCCCCACATTCAAGGCGTTACGGCTAAGGTCATTGCGAGCCAAATCGACCAACATCACATGCTCGGCATTCTCTTTGGGGTCTTGGCGAAGCGCCTCGGCACGTCGGTTATCCTCGTCCATGTCTCCAGTCCTAAAGGCTGTACCTGCGATTGGGTCAATCGTAGCTCGTCGACCCACCACCTTGCAGTGCGTCTCGGGCGATGAACCAAAGATTCTCACACCTCCCATATCGAAATAGAATAGGTATGGAGATGGATTTATAGCCCTAAGTTTGCGGTATACAGCAAAGTCATCGCCCGTGAACTTCTGGATAAAACGACGACTCAACACAATCTGAAAGACATCTCCGCGCAGGCAGTGTTTGATCCCCTTGCGGACCATACCTTTGTAGTGGTCGTCGGTGATTGGAGAGCTCACCGCACCCTTGCGAGTGAAGCCATAGGATGAGAAGTTACGATTATTGATAGCTCGGATGATCTGGTCGCTTCCACCCTGCTCTCCCTCGCTGATTAGCTCTTTGAGGGTTAGGGTGTTGTAGAAGTGGTCGAAAATAAGGGCGTATTTAAAGAGTACATAGTGCACATCTGGCGCGTCGTTATCTTTGGGCGTTAGAGGGTTAACAGCGATATTTTCGAGATACTTAACCGAGTCATAAGCCGTGTAGCCATAGACTCCATAGTCGCCATCAATATCGAACTTGGTCATAAAGTCGGCCACCGCTTCGGCCACACCAAACTCCTCGGTGATAGCCTCCTCTGTTTTCTCGCCACTGGGCATAGAGCTCTTCACAACGCCATTGCAGATCGAGATCGAAGAGATGGGGGCAAAGACAATGATCGAGCGTGCATTCTCCGAAGAGTTATAGTTCGATGCCTCCAACAATGCCGACTGCTCATAGAGGTCGCGAAGTTTGAGGTACAAGCTCACGGGCGTGTGCAGATCGCCCTCGAACTCGCGTGTATTGATCGTATATTTGAACTGTTTCATGATTTACGCAAACTACTTATTCATAGATTCAAACTCCTTGACATAGGTATCCATATCTTTGTCACCGCGTCCCGAGAGGGTCACCACAACAACCTCGTTGGGATCGAAGGTCATCTTGTAGAGCGCACCCAAAGCGTGAGCACTCTCCATAGCTGGGATTATACCCTCCAACCTTGTCAACTCAAAGGCTCCATCCAAAGCCTCGCGGTCGGTAGCCGAGAGAACCTCCGCGCGACCTGTAGTTGCCAAGTGAGCATGCAAGGGACCAACTCCCGGGTAATCCAAACCTGCCGATATAGAATATGGCTCTGTGATCTGCCCATCTTCGTCTTGCATAAGCATTGTGCGTGAGCCATGGATAATACCTCTGCTACCCAAAACCATAGTAGCTGCCGAGTGGTCGGTGTCGACACCCAGACCTGCCGCCTCAACCAAGTTGAGCTTCACCCTCTCGTCGTCCATAAAGTGGAAGATAGTACCTGCGGCATTGCTACCACCTCCGATACATGCCACCAAACGGTCGGGATAGTCGCGCCCCTCCTTCTCCATCAATTGAGACTTGATCTCTTTGCTGATTACGGATTGGAGTCTAGCGACCATATCTGGATAGGGGTGAGGACCCACAACCGAACCGATGATATAGAAGGTGTCGGCTGGGTGTGTACACCAATATCTAATAGCGTCGTTTGTGGCATCTTTGAGCGTCATATTTCCCGACGTGACAGGGACAACCTTCGCCCCCAACATCTCCATCTTTTTGACATTGGGCATCTGCCTCTCGACATCGGTCTTACCCATAAAAACCACACACTCCATACCCATAAGCGCGCAGACAGTAGCTGTAGCCACTCCATGTTGACCAGCACCAGTCTCGGCGATGATCTTGTTCTTACCCATCTTGCGAGCGATCAAGATTTGACCCACCGTATTGTTGATCTTGTGGGCTCCCGTGTGGTTCAAATCCTCGCGTTTGAGATAGATTTTGGCACCATACCTCTCGCTTAGGCGTTTGGCATGGTAGAGAGGTGAGGGGCGACCTACATAGTCGCGCAATAGGTCATTGTACTCCTTCTCGAACTCCTCACTCTCGATAATTTTGAGGTATGACTTCTTTAGCTCCTCAACGGTTGCATATAGGATTTCGGGGATATAAGCCCCTCCAAATTCACCATAGTAACCCTCTTCGTTGACTTTAAAACTTTGCATCGTTTATTATTTTATTTTAAATATTTATTTCTCCATACAAAAAAAACCTGCCGCAAGTGCGACAGGCTCATTATATATAGTTTCAGTAATATATACGGCTGTACAACTTACGAGTGTTTAAATTCGCAAGATTGCCACCAACCGATATTATTTGAAACATTTATCATCATTTTCTTGTTTACGTTGACGCAAAATTATAATTTTTAAATTTTTTTTCCAAATTTTAAACAATAAAAAAGCAATATTTTTTTACTTACCCTCCAATTCGTCCATCCACACCCTCGCAACAGCATCGCTTGGCATGCGCCAATCCCCTCGCGGTGAGAGCGAAACATTACCTACTTTGGGTGCATCGGGGGTTGCTGAACGTTTGAATTGTTGCATAAAGAACCTCCTCACAAAGACCTTCAACCACCTCTCGATAGTAGAATCATCGTAACACCCCTCAAAGGCTCTCTGGGCCAAATATAGGATTTTGGATGGCGCAAACGAGGAGCGTACAAAGTGGTACAAAAAGAAGTCATGAAGCTCATATGGCCCCACCAGATCCTCTGTTTTTTGGGCTATATCTCCATTCTCGTCCGCAGGCAGGAGCTCGGGACTCACAGGTGTGTCGATCACATCCCTTAGGATCGCCCCGACCCTCTCGTTGCTCTCCGTGTCGGCCACCCATCCCACAAGGTAGCGGACCAATGTTTTGGGCACCGAGGCATTGACCCCATACATAGACATATGGTCTCCGTTGTAGGTCGCCCACCCCAAAGCCATCTCGCTGAGGTCGCCCGTGCCGACAACCATGCCGCCCATCATGTTGGATATATCCATGAGGATTTGTGTGCGCTCGCGCGCCTGAGAGTTCTCGTAGCTCACCGACCTATCGTCGGGGCTGAGCCCAATGTCGGCAAAGTGCTGCATACAAGCCTCCTTGATCGAGATCTCGCGCAGCGAAACACCCAGCTCCTTGATTAGGTTAACCGCATTGTTGTAGGTGCGCCCCGTGGTTCCAAAGCCCGGCATCGTAACGCCGATGATCCCCTTGCGATCCAGCCCCAATCTATCGAAAGCCTTCACCGTGACCAACAGCGCCAAGGTCGAATCCAAACCGCCCGAGATACCTACCACCGCACATTTGCACGATGTGTGTTGCAGTCTCTTGGCCAGTCCACTCGTCTGTATGGCAAAGATCTCTTCGCAACGCTCACTCCTGCGCGCAGCGTCCGAAGGGACAAAGGGCATGCGGTCAATATCGCGCCTTAGGTCATCTACCCCATCCATATCTATATAGATCTCGCTAACCTCGAAATCGGTGCTCGCGCTCGGCTGAAAAGTCGTTGTTCGCAATCTATGGTTTTGGAGCAGGTCAATATCTACATCTGCCACAACCAAATGCCCATCCAATAAAAAACGCTTAGAGGTGGCCAACAGACGACCATTTTCGGCAATGATTCCATTGCCCCCAAAGACCAAATCGGTGGATGACTCTCCACAACCAGCCGAGGAGTAGACATAGGCCGCCATACATCTTGCCGACTGCTGTTTGATGAGCTCCAACAGATATTCGTGCTTACCCACAACTTCGGGCGAGGCCGAGAGATTGAAGATCACACGCGCTGCTTCGCACAGAGTCGACGAAGGAGGATTAGCAACCCACAGATCTTCGCAGATCTCAATGCCACACGACACCCCATTGATCTTAAAGATCATGCGCGCAGAGATCGGCACCTGTTGACCAGCCAACATCACAACCCCATCCGCGAGGTCACGCCCCGAAGCGAACCAGCGCGATTCGTAGAACTCCGAATAGTTGGGGATATGGATCTTGGGCACCACGCCCAAAATCTCGCCATAGCCAAACGCCACAGCACAGTTATATGTATTGTTATTCACCACGATCGGTAGCCCGACAATAGCGACAATCGGCAACGAGTCTGTCGCCTCGACCAGATCATAAAGCGACTCCTCAGCCGCTTTAATTAATGTATCGTGCAGGAAAAGGTCACCACACGTATATCCCGTGATCGAGAGCTCGGGAAAGAGAACAACCTCCGCGCCGCTCTCCACAGCTTCGCGCATCATTGTCTCGATCTGCGAAGTGTTATATTTGCAATCTGCAACCCTCAGGTTGGGGACAGCCGATGCAACCCTAAAATAACCAAATTCTCTCATAAATTACCTACTTTTAAACGCCCACAGTTGTGCCAAATTAACAATCACCTCCACAGATTTTTGCATTGTGTTGAGCGAACAGCACTCATAACGGCCATGGAAATTCATCCCCCCCGTAAAGAGGTTGGGACACGGAAGCCCCATAAACGACAATCGAGCGCCATCCGTTCCACCTCTAATCGGGCGCACGATAGGCACCACGCCTGCCATCGTCATCGCCTCTTTGGCCTTGTCGATAAGGTGTGGATGTGGCTCAACCATCTGCTTCATATTGCGATACTGCTCCTTGATGGTGAACGAAACGACCCCTTCGCCATAGCGCCTCTGCAACATATCTACACAGCTCCAAAACATAACCTTACGGTTCTCGAACTCTTCGGCCGAGTGGTCGCGGATAATATAGCTCATCTCCGCTCGTTCGACCGTACCCGTGATCGAGGTGAGGTGATAGAACCCTTCGTAACCCGAGGTATATTCGGGGCGCTCGACCCTTGGGATCAGAGAGTTTAGCTCACAAGCCACCTCGATTGCATTTATCATTTTTCCCTTAGCGTAGCCCGGGTGGACGTTTTGACCCGCAATAACAACACTCACCCCTGCGGCATTGAAGTTCTCGTACTCCAACTCACCCTCAACACCCCCATCTACCGTATAAGCAAAGTCGGCCCCAAAGGCCCTGACATCGAAGAAGTCGACCCCTCGACCGATCTCCTCGTCGGGGGTGAAACATACGCGTATCTCGCCATGCTCTACTTCGGGGTGGGTCAACAGATACTCCGCCGCGGTCATGATCTCTGCGACACCAGCTTTGTCGTCGGCCCCAAGCAGCGTACGGCCATCGGTATGGATAAGGGTATGGCCCACCAACTCCTTGAGTTCGGGGAACTGAGAGGCACTCATTACAGTTGTGGGGTTAAGGTAGATATCCGAACCATCGTAGCTTTCAATGATACATGGCTTTATCCCCTCACCACACATATCGGGAGAGGTGTCGACATGGGCAATGAATCCGATGATGGGCGACAACTCGCACCCCTTGGTGGCTGGGATTCGCCCCATAGTGTAGCCATATTTATCGGTCACGACACCCTCGAAACCCAACGCACGCATCTCGTCGGCCAACTCTCTGAGCATAACCCATTGACCCTCTGTCGATGGGTATCTGTCGCTACCCTCTTGACTCTGGGTCGGAATAGCGATATATTTCAAAAATCTATCCTTTAGTTCCATAGCTAGTAATTTTTTCTGAGTTTTTATTCTGAGTCTCTAATCTAACAAAGCTAAAATATCCTGCGGACGATCGACAATGTGGTTCGCACCGCTCTGCTCCAACTCCTCGCGACTCCTAAAGCCCCACGTAACACCAACCGACTCGACACCTGCCGCCTTAGCTGTCTCCATATCTATACCCGAATCTCCGATATATAGGAACTTATCGGGGGTGTAAGAGGTGATCTGGATTATCTCGCGGATAATGTGTGGGTGCGGTTTGAGCGGCACATCGGGACGTTGACCCAAAACAGCGGCAAAGCTAAAATCGGGAAAGAACCTCTTGACCAATTTACGCGTCCCCTCTTGGAACTTATTCGAAGCCACAGCCAAGGTCACCTCTCGCCTTTTGAGCGTCCACAACAGCTCGGTGATTCCTTGGTAAACGGCCGTGTGTTTGTCGATATTGGCGGTGTAGTGCGCCACAAAATCGGCCCTCACCTCCGCTACAAATTCGGGAGTACGCTTATCTTCGGGGAGAGCACGCTCCACCAAGCGCATGATACCATTGCCCACAAAGTGACGATACTCCTCCAACTCATGGGTCGGAAGGTTGTGTTTGGTCAACACCTCATTGCACGACGCTGCCAAATCCCCGATCGTATCGAGAAGGGTTCCATCGAGGTCAAATATTACAATCTGTTTCATATCTTGAGTTTTTCGTTTGCTGGTTGTTTGATTTTGTACCCCACGTAGGCCACCATAAGCGACATCAAGGGGCTAATGAGGTTAAATATACAGTAAGGAATATATGTCATTGTCGCCACACCCAAAACCGTCGCTTGGGTCATTCCGCATGAGTTCCACGGCACCAATACCGAACATACCGATGCTGAATCCTCCACCGAACGGCTCAGG
>JBCQUO010000107.1:0-2128 GCA_047173955.1 Rikenellaceae bacterium | reverse complement strand
AATCGACCTCGTAAAAGGCTCGGATACCTCACGCCAAATGAAAAATTCAAACAAATATTAACTATGAATTCAGTTGCATTTGCAGGTTGAATTCAGCTGCAAAAAAATACAATATCTCGTGAAAATAGCTCCTAAAAAGAGAAGTAATATCGAAAAAAATGTATACTTTTGTTAACAGTAACATAATTTTAAGATGGGTTAGGCGGATGTTGAGCCCTCGTAAATGATGAAGTTTTAAATTAAATAACATATATTAACTTATCTTAAATAACAAAAATTTCAATGATACTTGATCTGCTAAATTACTCCTATTTTGCCCTCTTTTTGATCGTGGCATTAGGCTATATTTTGGGACGAATTAAAATCGGAGGACTCTCTCTGGATGTCTCGGCGGTAATTTTCATCGCTCTCCTTTTTGGTCACTTTGGAGTCATTATCCCCAAAGAGCTCGGAAACTTCGGTCTGGTCCTCTTTATCTTTACAATCGGAATACAGGCTGGTCCGGGATTCTTCGATTCATTCAAAAGCAAAGGTAAAAACCTAATTGTCATCACGTTGCTAATTATCACCTCGGCAGCCATTACAGCCGTAGGAGCGAAGTATCTCTTTGGTATCGACACCCCAAGTATCGTGGGACTCATGGCAGGATCGTTGACCAGTACCCCCGGTTTGGCCGTGGCTATTGATAGCACCAACTCTCCCATGGCCTCTATCGCCTATGGTATCGCTTATCCCTTTGGTGTGATTGGCGTGATCTTGTTTGTTAAGCTCCTTCCCTCTGTTCTTAGGGTCGATCTGGCGGCCGAAGCCAGAAAGTTGGAGGCAGAGAGACGTGGTGCCTATCCCGAACTTCAAACATGTATATTTAGAGTATCTAACCCTGCGGCCTATGGCAAAACATTGGCTCAGATGAAGATCAGTACCACTACAGGAGCTATCGTGTCGCGTGTGAGACACGGTAACGATATCTTGATGCCTAAATCTGACCTTCCGCTCGACGAGAACGACTACGTACAAGCTGTAGGTAGCTCAGATGCGTTAGAGCGTTTGGGAATCATGATTGGCGAGCGTGAGGAGGGTGAGTTGCCATGGCACGACTCTCAAGTTGTGGAGTCACTCCTGCTCACCAAGCAGAGTATGGTCAATAAACGTCTGGGGGATCTTCACCTACAACGAAACTTCGGTTGTACGGTGACACGTATACGTCGTAGTGGAATCGTGATCTCCCCTTCACCCGACCTAGCCCTTAAGTTTGGCGATAAACTAATGTGTGTCGGCGAGCGAAATGCACTAGCCAATATGGCTCGCCTCTTTGGAAATGATGCTAAACGCCTCTCGGATACCGACTTCTTCCCTATCGCGATGGGTATTGTCTTTGGAGTGCTCTTCGGAAAACTCAATATCACCTTTGGTGGCGATATGTCCTTCTCTCCGGGTCTCACAGGTGGAGTGTTGATGGTCGCACTTATTTTGAGTGCTATGGGTAAGACTGGATCTATTCTATGGTCTATGTCGGGTCCAGCCAACCAACTCCTTCGTCAGTTGGGTCTTTTGTTGTTCTTGGCCGAGGTCGGAACATCGGCAGGACGTAACCTCGTGGCTACATTCCAAGAGAGTGGTCTTCTGCTCTTTGGTGTCGGCGCTGCGATCACAATCATCCCCATGATTGTCGCAATATGTGTAGGGTATGGAGTATTTAAGATTAGTCTGCTCGACCTTTTGGGTACAATCACTGGAGGTATGACCAGTACCCCCGGTTTGGCCGCCGCAGACTCAATGGTCGATAGTAATATCCCAAGTGTTGCCTATGCTACGGTCTATCCAATCGCAATGGTTATCCTGATCCTCTCAATCCAAATTATCTCAGCTCACTGCTAAAAGGAGCTCGTTTATATCGGCCATGGGCTGGAGGCTGTGTTTAAGAGGCCCTAGGTTAGAGGCTGGATCGCCTCACGCCGGCGGGCGCACAGCAAGCTGTGATTTGTCCTCCTTGCGCTTTTGTGCCGTTTGAGACCGCGAGGAATTTACGCGCAGCGTAAAGTACATAATAAAAAAGATGTGTCACGAACTTCGAAAGTAAACTTTCGGTTCATGACACATCTTTTTCATTATCCTCCCCCTCTGAGGG
>JBCQUO010000044.1:0-15245 GCA_047173955.1 Rikenellaceae bacterium | reverse complement strand
CACCTCGATGCTCGAAAGAGTGGAGCAGATTACAGCTATCCACGCCCGTGCATTTAAAGCTAAAGAGGATGGGGTTGGCTCAATCACAATCAAAGTCGACTATCAAAATGTCACAATCGCCTACTCCGAGATAATCTATGTCGAAGCATTGGCGAACTACGTGAAGATTCATTGCGAGAACAATCGCAAAATATCGACTAAGATGAGCATTAAGAGCTTCGTGGAGCTACTCCCCGAGTCTGAGTTTTTGCGCATACATCGCTCCTATGCAATATCAAAGTCACACGTCGCGTCATTCACCAAACAGGGGGTCACAATGCGAGACAACAAAAACACAACACTCCCCATCGGAGGGAACTATGCAGAAGAGCTATATGCCGCTTTAATCAACAAAACAATCTAAGAATCTGTTTAAAGTTCAATCCTCACCAATTAGCAAGCTACTATCAATGCCTGCTTAAGGGTTGAATACTTGTATCGTTATTTGGGCGGATTTAAGAACTAAAGCTAGTGTTTTTTATCTTTTTATATCTTATCCCACCCCTACTAATATCAACAAAGGTAATAAAATATATGAATCTTAACTATTTTCATACAACATATCCACTCCATACAGCTCAAAAAAAAGCTGACCTCCACCAAAGGCGGAAGTCAGCGTGAAATTCTCTGCTAGAGAGATAAGAGGACTACTTGTTGTTGTAAGCAGACATCTTCTCGATTAGCATAACAACCTTGTTTGAGTAACCCCACTCGTTGTCATACCATGATACTAGCTTAACGAAGTTACCGTTAAGAGCGATACCTGCATCAGCATCAAATACTGAAGTGCGAGCCTCACCGATGAAATCAGCCGATACAACTGCATCCTCAGTGTAACCCAAGATACCAGCCATCTCGTTCTCAGATGCTGACTTAACAGCAGCCTTGATCTCGTCATAAGATGCGCTCTTCTCCAAACGACATGTAAGGTCTACAACCGATACGTCAAGAGTTGGAACGCGGAATGCCATACCTGTAAGTTTACCCTTCAACTCAGGGATAACTACACCTACAGCCTTAGCAGCACCTGTAGAAGATGGGATGATGTTGCCACCAGCAGCACGACCACCTCTCCAGTCCTTCATAGATGGACCGTCAACAGTCTTTTGTGTTGCAGTTGTAGCGTGAACAGTTGTCATAAGACCCTCTACGATACCAAATTTATCGTTAAGAACCTTAGCTACTGGAGCAAGACAGTTAGTAGTACAAGATGCGTTAGAAACGATAGCTTGACCAGCGTAAGTATCAGTGTTAACACCGCAAACGAACATTGGAGTAGCGTCCTTAGAAGGAGCTGACATAACTACGTACTTTGCACCAGCCTCGATGTGCATTTGAGCCTTATCCTCAGTAAGGAACAAACCAGTTGACTCTACAACATACTCAGCACCTACAGCATCCCACTTAAGGTCAGCTGGGTTGCGCTCAGCAGTTACACGGATAGCGTTACCGTTTACGATAAGAGATGTCTCGTTGAAGTCTACAGTACCCTCGAATTTTCCGTGTACTGAATCGTACTTAAGCATGTAAGCCATGTACTCTACAGAGATAAGGTCGTTGATTCCTACAACCTCAACATTTGGGTTTGTGCAAGCTGCACGGAATACCAAACGGCCGATACGTCCGAAACCGTTGATACCAATTTTGATCTTTGACATAGTTTTGATTTATTTGTTAAAAAACTTTTTTATTTTTATCCAACTGCAAAAATAGCTACTTTATATATAATGTCCAAACGTTATCGCCTTTTTTTTTATTATAACTTTATAATATTTAACTTTTAGCGATAATATTAGAGACAATAGATACGGCACTGCTCTTTAGACCATCATACCCCAAGTGCCAACAACAACCACTCCAGAACCAAGCAAATTGAAACTTTTTAAAAAATCATCGTCTCTAAGAGTGGCGATAAAACAGAGATGCAAAAAATTAATTGTAAAAAACAGCTGAAATATTTGTTTATTAAGAAATAAATCTTACCTTTGTATAGAAGATTTGAAACAACGATCTCAAACAACCTAACTAACCTAACCTAATTAAAGAGCACTATCTGCATTGTAGATGGTGCTCTTTAAAACTTTATAGCCATTCGGCACTACAATATTTCTCTCCCATCACACATTTTATTGTATTATTTTTTATAGCTTTGCATTTTACATATATAAATATTTATGCACAATTATAATAACTAATCATGAAGAGATTTGTACTTATATTTTTGGTGTCCCTAATGCCGATGGTCAGTTTTGGGCAGAAGTCAAAGAAAGGAGACGATGCTGCGCCGCAGTTCGAGGTCGCGCCATATATGTTCGAGATCAGGGGCGAAGGTAGCGTCGCTATGGTGGGTTACGACTACGACAAGGAGCCTAACCCCGAGTCTACCGAACTTGTGATCCCTGCGGAGGTGACATTTGAGGGTAAAAGCTACAAGGTTACAACAATTGAGGGTTACAAAAAAAATGCACATATTTATTCTAGTTATTTTCGAAATAATATAAATATAACATCTGTTATAATTCCACCATACGTCACCACCATAGGTACAGCTGCATTTTGTGAGTTGAATTTAGAGCAGGTAACAATTCCCGAGTCAGTAACCACAATCGGTTCTAGCGCATTTCGTTATTGTGAAAATTTACGATCAGTTGAAATTTTATCACCTAAAATTTTTACTGAATATGCTTCTTTTGGTTTTTGTAGTAACTTATGTGTAGTAACCATACACTCCGACTATCTTAAAATGGATGAAAATACATTTTTTATATATAAGGATATGGGAAAGCCTCGATTTAATCTCAGTGAAATCAAAGTCAAGGCGGCCACTCGTCCATATGTCACAATTGCAGATAATAAATATAATCCCAAACCCTTAATTACCATCATCGACGAGCCTCAGCAGGCGGCCTCGAACGCCACATATGCCGCGGCTCAACAGCCTGTCTCTGCCCCTGCGCCACAACCTGCGGCGGCAGCGACACCCACGCCCCCACAAATAGTCTCGGACGTGGACCAAAACATCCCCACCACCACCCTCAAAAACGAAAATACATTTGTCGTAATCATCGCCAACGAGAACTACACAACAGAGTCCGCGGTCGACTTCGCACTCAACGATGGACGAGTATTCAAGAGCTATTGCGAATCAACCCTCGGCATCCCCTCAGAGAATATCCGCTTTGTGGAGAATGGAACTTTGGGTAGCATAGGTGCAGGTATAGGGTGGCTAAAGAAGGTGTTGGACGTATATAAACAAGATGCAAATGCGATCTTCTACTACTCGGGCCACGGCATCCCCAACGAAGCCACAGGCGACGCTTTTCTGCTTCCGACAGATTGTCAAGGCTCCGATTTTCAATATGCCTACAGCATAAATCGCCTCTACAGCGAGCTAGGCGAAGCAGGAGCAGGTTCGGTGACATACTTCATAGATGCCTGCTTTAGCGGCACACATCGCAAGGGCGATATGATGGTCGCAGCACGTGGCGTGGCGATAAAAGCCAAAAGCGGAGTTCTGAGCGGCAATAGCGTAGCCTTTGCAGCGGCCTCGGGCGACGAGACAGCCTTTGCATTCAACGAGAAGGGACACGGAATGTTCACCTACTTCCTACTCAAGAAACTCCAAGAGACCAAAGGCCAAGTGTCGTATGGAGAGCTCGCAAACTACATCCAACAAAACGTAAAACAGAAATCTATAGTCATCAGCCCACGCCTACAAAGCCCCAACACCATAGCAAGCACCTCAGCCAACGAGAACTGGCAGAGCTGGAAACTGATAAAATAATGGTAAATGATAAATGGCTAATCTGCACATACGTCATTGCGGCCTCCGAGCCGCAATCCCCAACGAAACATTAAATAACCGAGGTGGAGATTGCGGCTCGTGGGCCGCAATGACGCAGGGGTGGATTTATTCTTCATTAATCATTTATCATTGAATCTATGGATTGCGGCTCGTGGGCCGCAATGACGAGACCAATGGAGAGTTAAGAGTTATACTACCTCGCTTTGAGGAGTGAGGCCGCGAGGGGGTTCCCCCTTTCGGGTGAATAATATGAAAGAAGTGGATACTGAACCGAAAGTCGCTTTCGAGGACAGAATCCACTTCTTTCATATTAAATTTCACGCTTTAGCGCGAAAACGGCTCGCGGCCTCAACACAAAGCGCAAGGAAACACAAATCACAGCTTGCTGTGCGCCCGCCGGCGTGAGGCAGTCCTCGGTGGCAGTCTAGCCTCTAAAAAAACTCTACCTCCTCTTCCCACCGAAGAAGTAGCTTTTTTGGCGGCGTTTATCCTCTTGGTTTCGCGCGACGAAAAGTTTCTGGTGTGTATATGGGTCCTCGCCCGTGTAGAACATCACCGACGAGAGGGTCATGGGGGTGGGTGTTAGGTCTTGAACCTGCTCGAGGTTGAAGTTCAACTTCCCTATGACCCTGCGACTTAGTGACTGCATGTCTCGCTCCGTGCATCCGGGGTGTGACGATATGAAGTATGGGATGAGCTGATATGGAAGTCCCTCCTTTTTGCATATTGCCTTGAAGTTTGCGTTCAGCTCCTCGAATGCTTCGAATGAGGGCTTACGCATGATGTCGAGCACTCGGGGCTCAGTATGTTCGGGGGCCACTTTGAGTCGTCCCGATGTGTGGTGCTTAACCACATGGGCGAGGTATGGCGAATCATCGAAGAGGTCGTACCTTATTCCACTCCCTATGTAGGCGCGCTTAACCCCCTCCGTGCGACGTATCTTGGCATATAGGTCTAGCAGAGGTCGGTGGTCGTTGTCGAGGTTGGGACATGGCTTGGGGTGTAGGCACGAAGGCCTACGGCACCTGTCGCATAGCTCTAGCCGTTTGCCACCCATCCCCCACATATTGGCCGAGGGGCCACCTATGTCGGATAGGTTACCCTTGAAACCCTCCATGCGGCACACTTTTTTCACCTCCGCGAGTATGGACCTCTCGGAGCGCGAGGCTATGAACTTCCCTTGGTGGGCCGAGATGGTGCAGAATGAGCACCCTCCGAAACATCCGCGGTGGAGGTTGACCGAGAACTTTATCATCTCCCACGCAGGTATATCCCCCTTGCCGCGATAGCGTGGGTGGGGAGCTCGCTCATAGGGGAGGTCAAACGAGTGGTCGATCTGCTCAGCGCTCAGGGTTGGGCGTGGAGGGTTAACCACGACGTAGCTCTGCGCCGTGGGCTCCACGATCCACTTATCTTGGTTGCGGAGGTTGCTTTGTGTTTCGAGGTGTACGAAGTTATCGCCAAAGGCGCGCTTGGTGCGGCAACACTCCTCGAAGGAGTTCATGCGGAGGGTCTTGTCGGGATCGAGACGCTCTACATAAGCTCTGTCGGCCACGTAGGCCACCTGTGGGATCTTGCGCAGCAGCTTCATATTGAACCCATTGCTCAGCGACTTAGCGATCTCGGTAATCACCCCTTCGCCCATTCCGTACGACAGGATATCGGCTCCGCTCTCTACCAAGATAGAGGGTTTGAGTGAGTCGCTCCAATAGTCATAGTGGGTGAGTCGTCGCAACGAAGCCTCGATTCCTCCCACCACAACGGGGGTGTTGGGGAATAGGCGCTTAAGGATCTTAGTATATGTTGTCACCGCGTAGTCGGGCCTAAAGCCAGCCTTGCCAGCTGGGGTATAGGCATCATTACTGCGCAGGCGGATATTGGCGGTATAGTGGTTAACCATAGAGTCCATAGATCCAGCCGAGACCCCAAAGAAGAGTCGCGGAGTCCCCAGCTTAGTGAAGTCACGCAGGTCATCTCGCCAGTTGGGCTGTGGCACGATAGCCACCCTATACCCTGCCGCTTCGAGAAGTCGACCGATCACCGCCGCACCAAATGAGGGGTGGTCGATATAGGCATCACCCGTAAAGAGAATAACATCTATGTAGTCCCAGCCGAGAGCTCGAACCTCCTTTATTGTTGTTGGTAGAAACATTGCGTTATATTTTTTGTTGCTTCGTTTGTTGTTGCTTCGTTGTTGCTGCTTGGGCTTAGAGCTTTTCAGCTCTAAGATTATAATACCTAATCAGCTGCTGCAAATTTCTTTGCGCATCTGTTTAGCCATTATAATTTTTTAAATGCCTATGGCATTTAAACCCAAGCTGAGGTTCACATCGCACACCATTAAATCTTCCTTTTTAATCTATATTTTACCCCACCCCCAAACCCCCTGCCCTTAGGGAGGGGGCTTAGTCGCAAAACTAAAGTTTTGCTCCCTTTATTCAACATTAATCATTATCGGCGTTAATCATTAGTCTCGTCATTGCGGCCTCCGAGCCGCAATCCCTAGCGCAACATTGCACGCATAAGTTGAGATTGCGGATCAAGTCCGCAATGACGTTGTGTGTTAATTCAACATTAATTATTATCGGCGTTAATCATTAGTCTCGTCATTGCGGCCTCCGAGCCGCAATCCCTAGCGCAACATTGCACGCATAGGTTGAGATTGCGGATCAAGTCCGCAATGACGTTGTGTGTTAATTCATCATTAATCATTATCGGCGTTAATCATTAACCATTTACAGCTCTTGCGAGCTGTTCGCCCTCCTAGCACTTTTTTTGTTACTCAAAAAAAAGATGCTTTTTAGGAGTGGAGGGCGATTTTTAAAAACGTCAAAGCCGAGGACTGCCCTACGCGGGCGGCGGCGGAGAGATCTCCGCGGATCCAAGAAAAACTGCGTTTTTCTATACTCATTCACCATTCACCATTCACCATTTATCATTCATACGATACCCTCCATCCTCGCGCCTCTCGATACCCAAGAATTCACAATAGCTCTCCTCGTCGAAGTTGTCGTGGAGGTCGAAATACCCCACATGGAGGGGAAGGGTCTCGATGTCCGAGCGGAGGATCTTATGGCTTCTATATAACCTCTCAAAGAGCCAGTTCATCACCTTCGAATTGAGGAGTGCAGCGATCTGTCCCGAAGAAGCCCCTATCTGGGGCGACACCACCACGCAGTTGGCGCTATTGAGTGGATATCGCTGTTCGGTGTCCAGAAAGAAGAGCAACCGCTTCGATATAAAGCGATAGAGGAGCTTCTCGGGAGCGCAGTAGATATCGCGTGGGGCCGATTGTTGATAACGGCTCAGGTCATGGTTAATATAGAGGGCAGGCTCCGCAATTTGATCTATATTTATATCGCACCCTCTGACCACCCCCACGTCGAACTCCTCACTAGGGAGCTTGGATGTGTGGCGACGATTATCTCCTGTGACGATCCCCAAACCCCACAGTGCCACCCCTTTGAGTGTTGTGTGAGGAGCATTAAATATCACCTCTATACACTCCATATCTTGTGTAGTGGCCCAGAAGTTTATCACTGTTTTGGGGTTGTTAACAAATGTCAATATCTCTCGCCTATGGTGGCTTTCATCCCAATAACAGTCGCAATAACTCCCCTCTATCTCGTCACTCCTACGCTCCATCACCACCCCTTGGGCGCGCGTCATCAGGGTGTGGAATGGGCGGCCATAATCCTTAAGAGAACGAATATAGAAATCCGCGACCATCCGCTCGCGCAGGTACCAATGTTGAATACCGCCTCTTGGACCAAAAATCCCATACGCCCTCCGCGAGCCAAAACACCCCATGCCGCAACCATAAAAAGTGCTGTTGTGTCGGCCGAATGGGGAGTAGCATAGTGCTGCGTATATAGCCGCCTCTGAACCCTGTCGAGCCGCTTGCCCCATGGGGGGTTGGTGTAGATATAGTCGAAACGCATCGTTAGATCGGAGCACGCCTCCAAAAAATCCCCACAGATAATATTTGCCCCGGGGACCCTCCCTCGCGCTATAGCCACAGCCTCGGGATCGGTGTCGAAACCATAGATATTCTCGGGGCTAAAACCCATACCCAGAGCCTCAACCAAAAAGTTTCCACTCCCACAGCAGGGGTCCAAAAAGATCTTCCGATCTATATCGTGGCGAGGGATTGTCATCATCATATCCTCCACGATAGATTGAGGGGTGTAGTAGATCCCCTCCCTGCCGCGAAAAGATTCATCGAGGCTCGACTCATAGTCGCTCCAGTGGCGCTTGGCCCCCTTTTTCGCTTTTTGCTTATATAGTTTATTGGCCCTGCTTGATAACTTGCCGCGTGCAACCAGCTCCTCCTTGATCGAGTCGATCTCCTCCTCCGAGACGGGAAACTTCAAAACCCCCAACCTTTGCCAGTTACGCAGCGTGTCGGTGGTAACCTCAATGCGTGAGGCTATCTCTTCGAGGGTCAAAGCTGATTGCTGCGTTTTCATAACTCTATGGTTGAGTGTTTTATTTTGTATGTTTGATATTGCTGATTGGGGCTTAGGGCTCTAGGATTATAGCTCATTGCACCTTGGGCTTTGAGCTGAAGTTCAGATCCTACGCCTTCAAATATCTAAATCTTTCTTTTTAATCTATATTTTACCCCACCCCCAAACCCCCTCCCTAGGGGAGTGGGCTTAGTCGCAAAACTATGTTTTGCTCCCTTAATTAATCATTATCGGCGTTAATCATTAATTAGTACTGATGCATTAAACTTAAGTCGTCATCCTGAACTTGATTCAGGATCTCGCAAATAGTCTGAAACATTGATAGTTAGGGATCCTGAATCAAGTTCAGGATGACGGATGTGTAAGATTTAATTTCAAATCATTTATTAAAACAACACCCACATACTCCTTAATATCAATTGGTTAAAGTGTATTTTAAAAAGTTAACGCATCACTAGTAATCATTAATCACTAATCATTAATCTCGTCATTGCGGCCCCCGAGTCGCAATCCCTAGCGAGACATTACATTGAGGTTGCGGATCGAGTCCGCAATGAAGGCTTTATAGTTTTGCGGCCATTTATCATTCATCATTGATCATTCACCATTATTTTTGTTGTATGACCCACAAAAAGTGTTTCATCATCTCGGACTTCAATCGCGGAGCGCTCTCCATCATCGACGGCTTCAGGTGGGCCCTGCTTTGCGACATCTCTAATTTTAATCTGGCGCGGCTCTCCATCATCGACGACCTCAGCCGCGGAGAGTTTTGCTTCATTGCTAATCTTAATAGAGGCGCATTTTGTTTCATCGTGAGAGGCTAAATCATGCGTTGTTAAAATCCTGCGTGGCTAAGGTTCTCGTCGGCTGTATCTTCGTTAAGAGCTGCTATGCGCTCTGCGGCCAAACGGTTGGCGGCATACCCCTCCCATTTAGCTATCAAGTTGTTGAAATCTTCGGGCAGGGGCGAATCGAACTCCATGCGCTCCTTGGTTGTGGGGTGGACAAATCCCAGAGACTTAGCATGTAGCGCTTGGCGCGGCATGATAGCGAAGCAGTTATCAACAAATTGTTTATACTTAGAGAATGTCGTACCCTTAAGCACACGATCGCCTCCATACCTCTCGTCGTTGAAGAGGTGGTGACCCTTCCACGCCATATGTACGCGGATCTGGTGGGTACGCCCTGTCTCCAACTGACACTCCACAAGTGTAACATAACCAAAGCGTTGGAGGACCCTATAGTGGGTAACGGCATGCTTCCCATCCGAACCATCCTCAAAGACAAACATCTTGAGCCTATCCTTCACCGCGCGGCCGATGTTGCCCGTGATTGTACCCTCGTCCTCTACGATATTGCCCCACACCATAGCCACATACTTACGACTCGTGGTGTGGTCAAAGAACTGCTTGGCCAAGAAGGTATGGGCCTTAAGGCTCTTGGCAATCACCAACAACCCCGATGTATTTTTATCTATGCGGTGGACCAATCCAGCCCTCATATCCTCGTCATCTAGGAGCTCCAACCCTTTGAGGTGGAATGTCAAGGCGTTGACAAGGGTACCTGTGTAGTTTCCATGACCGGGGTGCACAACCATCCCGGGGGCTTTGTTGATTACCAACACCTCGTCATCTTCGTAGACAATATCGAGGGGTATATCCTCCGCAATTATCTTATTCTCGTATTTGGGGTATGGCATAACGATCGAGATTTGGTCCAAGGGTTTGACCTTGTAGCTCGACTTTTGGGGCTTGCCGTTGACCAAAATAGAGCCATCGTCGGCTGCATCTTGGATCCTATTGCGCGATGTATTGCGCATATTTATGGCCAAGTATTTATCGAGGCGGATGGGGGATTGCCCCTTGTCGGCCTCAAATTTATAGTGCTCAAAGAGGCCATCTTCGCTTGCGCTCTCCTCGCCCATATCACCATCCATCAACTCATCATCCTCCCACTTGGGGGTGTTATCTACCTTTTGATCCAACATATATATTTATCTATTTTAATCGTTAAACGGACTTTACTTCATATCTCGTCATTGCGGCCTCCGAGCCGCAATCTCTCCCCATTTCGTCATTGCGGCCTCCGAGCCGCAATCTCACTATAGAGTTTCGCTAGGGATTGCGGATCGAGTCCGCAATGACGGCTTAATAAGAAAGAAGTTATTTTATTCAAAGAAACTATCTGCAGCCACACCTGTGGGGGCTGACTCCACGCTACTCTGCGTAGGTGTCGCGGTTGTTGATTCTACACTCTCCGCTGGGGTTACCATCTGCTGCTGAGAGCTCTCCTCTTGGGCTTTTTGTGTCTCGGCCCTTTTGGCTGCCTTCTCCTTCTCCATCTCGATTGCCGCTTGCTGCACCTGCTCTGTGTCTAATGTCAACTCAAACGATACGTAGGTGCCCAAGTTGACATCCGCGCCACTATATACCCCCTGCTTGTGTACGCGTGCAGACTTAAGCGTCTCGATATTGGCACCCTCGGGCATATTGATCTTGCCCACATTAAGCCCCAACTCCCAAAGGCGGCTTTTGGCCTCGGCGAGGGTCATGCCAACCAAAAGAGGCATCTTGGTGGTGCGTTCATCTTGGCTCATACCCACATAGAGGGTCACGCCACTTCCCACCACTACATCCTTCTGGCTACCCTCCTTGATCTGCACGTCGCCCACATATTCGGCCAAAACATAGTTCGTGGCCATATCGTTCTTGTAGACCAACTTCTCGATCTGTAGACCTGCCACCTCCAACATATTCTTGGCCTGACGCAACGACCTTCCTGCCACATATGGCACCGTGACCATCTTCGATCCAAAGGCGTTGATGGTGACATAGACCTTGCGGCCGGGTTTAACCTCGACACCAGCTTTGGGCAACTGCTCCAAGACCATTCCACCCTCATACATCGGGGCGTATAACGAGTCGTTGATTATGATCTGTAGGTCATTACTCGACGCGACATACTCCGCCTCGTTGACTATCAGCCCCTTGAACTCAGGAACCACACATCGTGCGCTGTGGCGCGTGAATAACACCAACCCAAAATGGGCAGCCACCGCTCCGACCACAACCAAAACAGCAATTATCGCCATGTGTATAAACAGCCTCTTAAACCCCACGAGTTTAGTTGTTTGAGGCTCCTGTGTTTCATCTCTGTTCTCTTCCATAGTTTTATGATAATTTATGAAATTATATTGTAATTTGTATCTCTCTCTACCGCCCTTAATCCTGCGCGACTTGCCATCGAATGGATCTCCTCTATTGTCATGCGCGGACGTTGATCCTCGGCCCCTGCCATAGAATATATCTTGGTCGAGTCATCTATTGTGCCATCTATATCGTCGGCCCCGAAGCTCAACGCCAACTCCGCGGTCTGCTTGCCATACATCACCCAGTAGGCCTTGATGTGGGCTATGTTGTCCAAAAAGAGGCGGCTGATAGAGAGCATCTTCAGATCCTCCATCACCGAGACCTCGCCTAGGTGTGCCATATCGTTGTGCGCCGCGCGGTACTTAAGCGGTATAAAAGCGTTGAACCCACCCGTCTTATCTTGTTGATCGCGAAGCATCGAGAGGTGATTTATACGTTGCTCGACGCTCTCGATGTGTCCGTAGAGTATCGTGCAGTTGGTCGGGATGGCGAGCCTATGGGCTGTGTCGTGTATCTCGAACCACTCTTGTGTGGAGCCCTTGTCGCCACAGATCTCGCGACGAATGGCCTCGTCAAAGATCTCCGCCCCTCCGCCGGGGATCGACTCCATACCAGCCTCTTTGAGCATCGTGAGCCCCTCATGAGGTGTGAGCCCTGCTTCGTGGATCATATGCGAGAGCTCGATTGCCGTAAATGCCTTGATTGTCACATGGGGCAATATAGACTTTATGCGACGCGTGAGCTCCACAAAAAACTCTAAGTTGTGCGATGGGTGAACACCCCCCACGATATGAACCTCTGTGACTCCGCTCCTCACATATCCTCGCGCTATCTGCTCCATCTCCTCGATCGAGTAGTTCCAGCTTTCTTCGCTCCCCTCGCCCCTCCTAAACGAACAGAACTTACACCTAAAGCGGCATGTATTGGTGGGCTCGAGGTGGAAGTTACGATTATAAAACACCGCATCTCCACTCACTTCGCGTTTGCGCCCTACGGCCAGCTCCGCCAACAACCACAATGGGGCATCGTGCCACAGAGCCAACGCTTCGTCGACCGTGATACGCTCCTTTTGGCGACACTTCTGCGCTATGAGGGATATATGTTGAGGTATATTTTGCACTATTTCGGGGCTTTTATGTAACAATAAATCGCGATGAAGAGGTAGATGATATTGGGTGTCCAGACCGCCATGTCGGGCGGCATCGTACCCCCTTTGGCAAACTCCTCAAATGCGCGCGTGAAGAGGATATACGAGAAACAGAGAGCTGTACCAATTCCGATATGGAGCCCCGTTCCTCCTCGCACCTTGCGCGACGACAGCGACACACCTATGAGCGTCAATATAAATGTTCCCGCAGGGAAGGCGTAGCGCGTATGTTTGGCCACCTCGATCACCCTAATCGAGTCGGAACCCTTTTGGCGCTGTTGGTCCAAAAAGTCATTCAGCTCCCCGATCTTCATCGTCTTGACCAACTCAGCCACATTACCTAGCTCTAGGCGATCAATATTGATGAGTGTGTCTAGGTTGCGGTGTTGGGTAAATGTCTCTTTCCCCAGTTCATCTATACTTCGGGTGGTGAACCTCGCGGCACGCCATCGTCCCGTGAGGCTGTCTAGTGTGGCGGTGGAGGCCTCCAGAGTGGCTGTGATCTTGCCATCTTCGTAGTTCTCCAACGCCAAAAACGCAGCTAAGCCATTGTCGTTGAAGTTACGCAGATATACAAAGAGCCCCGGGTCCACCTGTCGATATATGTTCTTGTCGTATCGCGTAGATTTTTTGTTGTCGATATACTCGGCAGCAAAGGCGACGCAGCTCTTCTGCGAAATGGGGACAACCCACAAATTGAGCGTCATCGACAACGAGGCGATAATCAACGCACCGATGAAGTAGGGCCACATCAACCTCCTGAAGCTCATTCCCCCCGACAACATCGCAATTATCTCGGTCTGGTAGGCCAACTTCGAGGTGAAGAAGATCACCGATATAAATGCAAAGAGGCCGCTAAACTGGTTAACGAACGAGGGTATGAAGTTGAGGTAGTACTCTACAATAGCACCAAATGGGGCGTTACTCGTTGTGAAGTTATCTACCTTTTCGGCATAGTCAAAGATCACGATTACAATGATAATCATGAGTATCGAGAAGAAGTATGTCGACAGAAACTTTCCGATAATATACCGATCAAGAATCTTTAATCCGGGCCAACCGAGTTTCATCTTTTCAATGTTATTTATAATCTACGCGAATTAAGGTTTGAACTTTCAAAACTAAATTCGCATAATCTATGCGTTTATAATCTACGTGCTAATTTAACCACCGCTCGTTCTTTCCACTCCTTGAAATCGCCAGCTACGATATGTTTACGAGCCTCTGTCACCAAGCTCAAGTAGAAGGCGATGTTGTGGAGCGAGGCTATCTGAGCCGCCAGCATCTCCTTGCAGACCACCAAATGGTGGAGATACGATTTGGTGTATGTGTGGTCCACAAATGCGGTCCCTTGGGGATCTATGGGCGAGAAGTCAAGCTCCCACTTTTTGTTGCGGATATTGATTACCCCCTCCCATGTGAACAGCTGCCCATTGCGGCCATTGCGCGTGGGCATCACGCAGTCAAACATATCTACACCGCGATCTATCGCCTCCAAGATATTTATGGGCGTACCTACCCCCATCAAATACCTCGGTTTATCTGTGGGCAACACCTCGTTCACCACCTCTATCATCTCATACATCACGGGTGCAGGCTCACCCACCGCCAAACCACCTATGGCATAACCATCGGCATTGTATTGCTTCACATCCTCAGCCGCCTTTGCCCTCAGGTCGGGATATGTACACCCCTGCACAATAGGGAACAGCGATTGGTAGTGGCCATATTTGGGTTGCGTCTTTTCGAATTGGTTGAAACATCTCTCCAACCACCTCTGCGTCAGACCCAACGATTTGGTCGCATAGTCGCGCGGAGAGTCCCCCGGAGGGCACTCATCGAAGGCCATCATTATGTCGGCACCTATGGTACGCTCTGTGTCGATCACACTCTCGGGGGTGAACAAATGTCGTGATCCATCTATGTGACTTTGGAAGTGACATCCATCCTCTTTGAGCTTACGACACGCCGCGAGCGAAAAAACTTGAAAGCCACCGCTGTCTGTGAGCATCGGTTTGTCCCACGCGCTGAAGCGGTGCACACCACCAGCGGCCTCTATTATCTCCATTCCGGGGCGGAGGTATAGGTGGTATGTGTTTGCCAATATAATCTTTGCTCCAGCCTCATGCTCCACGTCTCGGTGAAATATACCCTTCATCGCTGCGGCAGTACCCACAGGCATGAATATGGGTGTTGGCACCTCTCCATGATCTGTAGAGAATACGCCAGCACGCGCTTTACTATTTGGGGCTAGGTTTTCGACCTTAAATTTCATCTATTCTTTCATTTATGTATATAATCGTACAAAATTACATAAAATTTCCCGAATTACTATCGTGTGCGAAAAAAATAGTTTTAAACTGGTTATCTTGCCACACCTTCTGCTCTCCCTCCGTGATCACCGTACCCTTGCTCTCCCCCTCCTCCTTACGTCATTGCGGCCCCAAAAGCACGTCATTGCGGACTTGATCCGCAATCCCTAACGCAATGGTGAATGGTGAATGGTGAATGGTGAATGGTGAATGGTGAATGGTGAATGGTGAATGGTGAATGGTGAATGGTGAATGGTGAATGGTGAATGGTGAATGGTGAGACTTAACTCCTAACTCCTAACTCCTAACTCCTAACTCCTAACT
>JBCQUO010000106.1:0-2154 GCA_047173955.1 Rikenellaceae bacterium | reverse complement strand
AAGTTCACTGAAGATGAACTAAAGTCGCGGCATAACAAAGAGTAACACAAAAAGGAAACGAAGTTTCCAAGCCCGTGCGGCTCGCACCACCTGCCCGGCGTGAGGGCAGACCAGCCTAATAAAACAGCCTACAACCTCAGTTACATCGAGCAGAGATCGTCATTAGAGAGGGTAACTATTCCCTTCTCCTCGGCGATTTGGAGGGCTTTAGCTGTATCGCTGACGCGCATAATCATAACGGCTTTTTGGCCTATAGAGAAGCAGTACATATACTCGATAACAACTCCTTCGGCATAGAATTTCTTCAATTCATCGTGGAAAGAGCCAGCCAAAGAGTCGCACGATAGGGCGATCACTTCGCTATTGTTGGTATTTTTGTGTGCATCGCGCAGGAGGCCATAAGCGCGGTCGTTGTCACTTGTTATGAGGCGAAGGATTCCGAACTCGGTGGTATCGGCCACTGTAGCGGCGATAATACGAATATCGGCATTACTCAAAATATCCATTGTCTCATATAGGCTTCCGATCTTATTCTCCAAGAAGATCGATAGTTGTTGAAGTGTAGTTTTCATAGTTATGAAGTTTTATTTTGGTTAAAGATTATTGGTTTATCTAATTTATTTGGCACGTTTATCCACTACGCGGACAGCTTTTCCCTCCGACTGTGGGAGTGTTCCGCTACCGACAAGCTTAATTTTGGGGGTAACCAAGATCTCGTCACGCAGTGCGCGTGTCATCGAACGGCTCAGATCCTGAAGTTTAGAGTAATCATCGGTGAAGGCATCGTTACCCAACTCTACCTCGATTATGATCTCATCATTTATGCCAACAGTATCAATTGTGATGAGGTAGTTTGTGCCGACCTCCTCGAACTGCATAAGGATCTTCTCGATCTGCATAGGGAAGATATTGACACCCTTGACGATAAACATATCGTCGCTACGTCCCTTTAGGCGATCCAAGCGGCGGTGTGTACGTCCACATGGGCACTCGCCCACCAACACTCGCGTGAGGTCGCGTGTACGGTATCTGATAAGTGGCATAGCCTCGCGGTCGAGGGTTGTGATAACCAACTCACCCACTTCTCCCTCCTCGACAGGTAGCAAAGTCTCGGGATCGACGATCTCGAAGAGGTATGAATCCTCCCATATATGTAGGCCATTTTGCTCCTGACACTCAAAAGCTACACCCGGGCCACTCATCTCCGACATTCCGAAACAGTTGTAAGCCTTCACCCCCAACAGCTCCTCGATTTTGCGACGTTGCTCCTCGGTATGTGGCTCAGCACCAATAATCAAACACTTAAGGCTCGTAGAGCGAGGATCTACACCCTGCTCCTTGAACACCTCTGCCAAACGGATTGCATATGAGGGGATAGCGTGGATCGCAGTAGTTCCGAAGTCGGTGATAAATTTGATCTGACGAGGGCTATTTCCAGTTGCGGCAGGGACCATCAAAGCCCCCAAGCGCTCAGCTCCGTTGTGGATACCAAGACCTCCTGTAAACATTCCGTAACCCGATGTGTTTTGGAAAACATCTGTATTGCGCAGGCCAACCATATACATACATCTAGCCACGCGGTCGGCCCATATATCGAGGTCCTTTTGCGAGTGACATATAACCGTTGGATTTCCTGTTGTTCCGCTCGATGAGTGGAGTCTCACCACCTCGCTCTGAGGCACTGCATTGAGGCCAAAGGGGTAGTTCGATCTGAGGTCATCTTTGACCGTAAAGGGGAGTTTGCATATATCATCCGCCGAGTTTACCGTGTCGGCAGTGATCCCATTCTGGGCAAATACCTTTGAGTAAAATGGTGACTTAGATGCTTGGGTGATTGTCTTCTTTAGCCTCTCGAGCTGTAGTTCGCGAAGCGCCTCGCGGCTCATTGTTTCAATCTCGGGCTGGTAGTAGTTTTGGTCCATATTTATAAGTTGTTACTATAATCTCTTTAAATTCAGTATAGACAAAGATAACATTTTCAACCCATTTTTCCAAACAAATTTTCCAATTTTATTAGTTAGGAGTTAGGAGTTAAGAGTTAAGAGTTAAGAGTTAAGAGTTAGGAGTTAGGAGTTAGGAGTTAGGAGTTAGGAGTTAGGAGTTAGGAGTTAGGAGTTAGGAGTTAGGAGTTAGGAGTTAGGAGTTAGGAGTTAG
>JBCQUO010000043.1:0-15486 GCA_047173955.1 Rikenellaceae bacterium | reverse complement strand
GGGGAGGAGAAAATGCCAAAAATGCCACGTGTTTACATAATTTATAGCTAACAACTCCTAACTCCTAACTCATAACTCATAACTCATAACTCCTAACTCCTAACTCCTAACTCCTAACTCCTAACTCATAACTCATAACTCCTAACTCCTAACTCCTAACTCCTAACTCCTAACTCCTAACTCCTAACTCAAAAATTTGCTCTCCTAATAAAAAATATTACCTTTGTGGTATAAATGGGTATATATTTAGATATGTGCTCGCACTACAAACCAATATTTTTCATAATATGAGAAAATTCTACTTCTTACTCCTCGCTGTGGTGGCTTTGGTGCCATCATTCGCACAAAACTCAAACTACAACTACAAATTCTACGGCTTCGTGCGCAACGACTTCTACTACGATAGTCGCTCGAGTGCCGCGGCTTGTAACGAACTCTTCTACCTCTATCCTCTCGACGAGCAGATGGATGCTACGGGTGCCGACCTCAACGAGGTGTCGAGCAGTGGTTTCTACTCCTTTGTGACTCGTTTGGGAGTAGACATCAAAGGGCCCAAGGTGGCTAACGCAACCGCTTCGGCCAAAGTGGAGGTCGATTTCGGAGGTTACGGAGATTTCAACACACTCCTGCGCATACGTCAAGCCTACATCAACCTCGATTGGGAGGGGGGAAGCTCTCTTTTGATTGGTCAGACATGGCACCCATTGTTTGGGTCGGTAATGCCCTACATCGCAAATCTATCTACGGGATCTCCGTTCCAGCCCTTCAACCGCTCGCCCCAACTTCAGTATAGGTACAAAAGTGGAGATTGGAAATTTACAGCCGCTGCTATCGGACAGCTCCAATACACATCGTCGGGCGTGAATGGTTCGTCGAACGAATATTTGGTCCACAGCTGCGTGCCTGAGTTCTATGCAGGGTTTGATTACGCCTCAGAGAAGTTCCTCTTCGGAGCAGGTGTAGATATTATCTCGATCACCCCTCGCACCGAAGCGGAGGTGGATGGCCTGACCTATAAGGTGAGTGAGCGCATGACCGCTGTGTCGGGCGAGATGCACCTTAGATACCACACCGATAAGTTCAACCTTTCGGCCAAGACATTGTTGGCTTCGGCTTTGGACCACACGTTGCTGCTTGGTGGATATGGAGTGACGAGTGTTTCGGCAGAGAATGGCGAGCAGGAGTACACCGCAATCCGCAACACCACGTCGTGGATCAACATCAGCTATGGACAGACATGGAAGCCATATATCTTTGTGGGTTACACCAAGAATTTGGGATCATCCGAAGAGCTAATCTCGGCTAGCTCTGTTTATGGTCGCGGAACAAATATCGACCAACTTTTGGGGGCTAATATCGGTATGAGCTACAATAAACCTCACTGGTCATTTGCGTTGGAGTACTCGTCGACAACGGCTTGGTATGGAGATATAGACCTTGCGTCGGGACGTGTCGAGAACACCCACGATGTATCGAACAATCGCGTAGTTGCGGTGATGACATACCTGTTTTAAATTTAAGGGGAGTTCTAATAATTCCCTTAAGGTAAAATAACTTATTAATCCCAAAATTTCTACCATGATTAAATTCCCCCGAATTGCACTACTACTGCTCGTTGCTTTTCAAGTAGCGTGTGGTGCTGGGACCCCCGAGATAACTTTGGACCCCGATGCGCAGTTGCAAATGAGCGCAGAGAAGGTGAGAGCCACCGCGATGAAGATGAGCCAATACAACCAATACCCTCGATATATAGAGCATGGAGAGAGTGAGTGGAGACTCGTGCCTGTGACCGACTGGACAAGTGGATTCTACCCCGGGGTGTTGTGGTTGGCATACGAATATAGCCAAGACCCAGTGCTTAAGGCCAAGGCGGAGATGTTCACCCACCCTATCAGCACAATCGCATTCTCGCCTGCTCGCAACCACGACATAGGCTTTATGGTCTACCCTAGCTTCGTTAATGGCTATCGTTTGACGGGAAATCCCGACTTCAAGAGGGCTGCTTTGTCGGCTGCCGACACTTTGGCGACGCTCTTTAGACCCAAAGTAGGAGCTATCCACTCGTGGCCATTCAAGCCCGAGTATGAGCACAACACCATCGTCGACAATATGATGAATTTGGAGTTGTTGTTCTGGGCGGCAAAGAATGGAGGCGACAAAGAGAAGTTGGAGGATGTAGCGATCAAGCATGCTGAGACGACTCAAAAATATCTGGTTCGCCCCGATAGCGCGGTATATCACCTAGGGTCATTCACCTACGAGGGTGAATTCCTACGAGGTGTTGCCCACCAAGGCTATGCCGACGAGTCGATGTGGGCACGCGGACAAGCGTGGGGAATCTATGGCTTCGCGATCGCTTATCGCGAGGTGGGCCACGCAGATTTCTTGGCTACATCTATCAAATTGGCCGACCACTTCCTCGATCGCCTACCTGCGGATGGAGTCCCCTATTGGGATTTCGATGCTCCCAATATCCCCGATGCCCCAAAGGATGCTTCGGCTTCGGCGGTGGCAGCTTCGGGAATGTTGGAGTTATATAACTTGGTTGAGAACAAGGAGTTGGCTGAAAAGTATTACAATAATGCTGTAAAATTGTTGGCTGCTATCTCAACGCCTGAGTATATATCGGGCGATAGGAACGACGCTATCTTGACACGCTCGACTGGTCACCACCCCAAAGGTTGGGAGATTGATGTGCCGATCATCTATGGTGATTACTACTACCTCGACGCTCTGTTGAAGCTCAAGAAGATCAACGAGACCCGATAACCACTAAATTAAACAAACAACTTAAAAATCTTATAAAAAATGAAAAACCTAGGTAAACTTTTATTAGCCCTCGTTGCGATGTCACAAGTGGCATGCACCGCAGAGGTGGCTGAGAAACCTTTTGATCCAGATGCGATGCTTAAGATCAGCGTCGAAAAGGTGAGAGCAACATGTATGAACTACACCGACTACGACCAATTCCCTCGCAATATCGAGGATGGCCAAAAATTATGGTCGACAACCAACGTTAAGTCATGGACAAGTGGATTCTACCCCGGTGTGTTGTGGTACGCCTACGAATATTCGGGCGACGAGACAATCAAGGCTCAAGCCGAGAAGTTCACCGCTCCACTCAGCGAGATCGCATACTCACCAGCCGAGGACCACGACATCGGTTTTATGGTCAACGACAGCTACGGACTCGGTTATAGATTGACTGGCAACCCAGAGTACAAAGAGGTTGTGTTGGCTGCTTCGGAGACCCTTGTGACCCTCTTCGACGAAAAGGTCGGTACGATCCACTCGTGGCCATTCAACAAACAGTATCCACACAACACCATCATCGACAATATGATGAACCTCGAGATGTTGTTCTGGGCAGCTAAGAATGGAGGCGACAAGAGGCTCGAAGATATTGCTGTACGCCACGCAGAGGTTACCCAACAATATATCATTCGTCCCGATAGCGCGACATATCACGTCGGATGTTTCGACAAAGAGTCGGGCGAGTTCCTATTTGGTAAGACACACCAAGGCTATGCCGACGAGTCTATGTGGGCACGCGGTCAAGCATGGGGTATATATGGTTTTGCGGTGTGCTACCGCGAGGTTGGTCGTGAGGATTTCCTTTTGACCTCTATGCGCCTAGCCAACCGTTTCATGGAGCGCCTTCCCGAAGATGGTGTTCCATATTGGGACTACGACGCACCCAATATCCCCAACGAGGCTAAGGATGCTTCGGCATCGGCTATCGCTGCATCGGGAATGTTGGAGCTCTCGCTTTTGGTCAAGGACGAGGCGTTGTCTAAGAAGTATTACGACAGCGCTGTGGAGCTCCTCAAAGCGATCTCTACGGATGAGTATATCTCAGGCGAGACCAACGACGCTATCCTTTTGCACTCGACAGGTCACCACCCCAAAAATAGCGAGATTGATGTACCGATCATCTATGCCGACTACTACTACCTAGAGGCACTCTTGAAGCTAAAGAAGATCAACGAGAGCAAGTAAGTAGGGTAAAATAATTATTGGTGTGTTTTTAAGAGTGCTATTGGAAATGAGATTTTTTGCTATTGAATTGAAAATATAGTGGTTCTATACTAAGATTTAATAGTGAAAAATATCGCTCCAAGAGTGCTTTTAAAAATATGGCAATAATTGTTTTACACTACTTAGTGCTTGCGTGAAGTGACAAATAATGTAAATAAACTTCTTACCAGCCTCATCATTGCGTACTTCTCGGGCCGCAATCTCAGAACCTTGACTTCACATCGTCATTGCGGACTCCGATCCGCAATCTCAATGTAATGCTTCGTTGGGGATTGCGGCCCTCGAGCCGCAATGACGGAGGTCGGTTAATATTTTGACAAATAATTTGTTTAAGTGTAATTTTTTTTCTATATTTGCACCACTCAAAGGGATAGTTCTTTTTACAAAGTTCCTATTTCGATGTACGTTGGGCCTATAGCTCAGTTGGTTAGAGCAGCGGACTCATAATCCGAAGGTCGTGGGATCATGCCCCTCTGGGCCCACAAATCCTCCATCTATTTTTTAGGTGGGGGATTTTTTGTTGAGAACGTTGCAAGGCGGCAAAATTTCAAAGATAGCGCAAAAGTTCTGATCGGTCACGTTCGCTAAGTACGCTCCCTCACAGCCATCTACGCCATCTTTAAAATTTCATCCACCTATCAACGTTCTCTTTTTTAGGAGCAAAACAAATGTTTTGCAATGGTCTCTATTGGTGCAAAATCGTAATTTGGAATGGAAATTGATCTTTCGGAGTCGTTGAATTGCAGAGCATTAAATTATATTGGCGTGAAAATTTTTAGACAGTGTATCTAATTGTTTTGTTTTTCCAAAATATTTTTTTAATTTTACATAAGGATCTATTTGAATGAGGCGCATAGCGGTGCCTATGCAACGAATGCAAAAGAGAAAAAGTGAAGTGACAGATCCTTAACAAAAAAGATGAGAAAATTTTAAACAGATCCTTTAACAATAAAACATAAAGCGCAGATATTATGGTTGACGAAATGGTAAGATACGGCGATGCCGACCTAGTAGAGTTCAAAGAGCTAATTATCCAGAAGATAAAAAACGCTCGCGAGGATTATGAACTCCTCAGAGCGACTATCACCCACACCGCAGATAACGGAACGGAGGATACATCTCCGACATACAAAGTTTTGGAAGAGGGGGCTATGACCCTCTCGAAGGAGGAGAGCGCACGTTTGGCCGCTCACCAACTTAAATTTATCCGCAACCTAGAGATGGCCCTTATCCGTATCGAAAACAAAACATACGGAGTGTGTAAAACAACAGGTAAACTGATCCCCAAACAGAGACTCCTACGCGTGCCTCACGCTACAGAGTGCATCGAGGCCAAAGAGCGTCGTAGATAATTTGGGGTGTTGTGGATCGGCTTACAAAGATATTTAAAGCGATCTCTCTAGCACTATCAGTTCTTTTCTTTTCGTGCTCGCCACCCGACATCATTACGAGTGGCGATGGGGATGGTGAGGGTTCAAGTGAAACTGTCGATGGTGAAAATACCCTCGGCAGTGACCTTTTGTCCGATATCCAAACCTACTCGATAGCCTACCTCAAATCCCTATACAATAACTACCCATACCTCATAACCCAAGATATGGCGATCGAAGGCGTTGTTACTGCGAACAATGCCTTTGGCGAGTTCCCCTACTCCCTCATCGTCGAGGACCAAAGCGGCGCTATAGAGCTCAACTACGATAGCGACGAGGTGAACTGCATCACGCTGGGGGCTATCGTCGGCTCGACTGTCAAAATTTCGTGCGGGGGGCTCTGGATAGGTAGCACTGGGGGGATGTTAGCCATCGGTGACGAACCCTCGGGGGAGTACCCAACAACCAATATCTCACTCTCGGATTTTATCCTCCGAGTGAAGCTCTGCGACATAGACCCCATAATCCCAATCCCCCAAACCCTAAAGATCTCCGAGCTCACAACAGATCATATATTGACCTACGTGTGCGTCGAGAACCTAAGCGTGGTACTTAGCGAAGGGTCCTGCACAACATTCTGTAGCCGCAGCACAACAACTGGACTCACCGAATATACCTCCCATACACTCGTCGACACACAAGGGGACCAAATAACCCTCACCGTGAGCAGTAGCGTGCGCTACGCAGACGATAACCTCCCCGATGGACTCTTCGACGCATACGCCATCGTCGAATACTTCAATGGCCAATACCGCCTGCGAATCGTTAACTGCGGATATTAGAGGCTTTTGATTAGAGGCTTTTGATTAGAGGCTTTTGATTAGAGGCTTTTGATTAGAGGCTTTTGATTAGAGGCTTTTGATTAGAGGCTTTTGGTCAGAGGCTAGACTGCCTAACGCCGGCGGGCGCACAGCAAGCTGTGATTTGTCTTTATTGCGGTTGTGGTTGTTGCTTTGCTGCGTGCGCGGAAGTTCACCTTGCGGTGAACGTATAATATAAAAAGAGTGCCACGAACCTTGAAAGTAAACTTTCGGTTCGTAACACTCTTTTTATATTACCCCCTCTCAGGGGTCTCCGCGCGCACAACACCCCACCCAACCGAAAATAATGGTTAATGATCAATGATCAATGATCAATGGTCAATGGTCAATGATGAATGGTTAATGGTAAATTGTAATCTGCATATACGTCATTGCGGCCTCCGAGCCGCAATCCCTAACGCAACATTGCACGCATAGATTGAGATTGCGGCTCGGAGGCCGCAATGACGCTAAGGAGTTAAGAATTAGGAGTTAGGAGTTAGGAGTTAGGAGTTAGGAGTTAGGAGTTTGCGATATATTATACTTAAGTCGTCATTGACCATTCATCATTCACCATTCACCATTCACCATTCATCATTCACCATTATTTTTCCCCTCGCTTTGGGGGGATGGGGCCGTGAGGGGTTTCCCCCTTTCTGGGGGAATAAATGTTTAATGGTGGACTCGGAGCCGAAAGTTTACTTTCGAGATCTGAGTCCACCATTAAATATTTAAATTTCACGCTTTAGCGAGAAAACGGCTCGCGGCCGCAACACACAAAGCGCAAGGAAAACAAATCACAGCTTGCTGTGCGCCCGCCGGCGTTAGGCAGTCTAGCCTCTTAAAATACTCTCTGACCAAAAGCCTCTGAAAAAACAACCACAGAGACACGAAAACGGTTTACATTTTGTCGATTGATTTAAAGATATTAAATCTCTCTAGCGCAGGGTTTTTATATCCTAAGATTGAGAGGTCAAAGATTAGGAGTAGGAGGGCTATAGCGAGCATATATTGGAACTGTTCGTTATACTCTTCGAACTGTATTGTCGAGAGATCGCCCTTCTCCATCTTATTTATTTCGGTTGTTATCTCGGTGAGGCCTATGGATTGGTTCGAGGCTCTGATGTATGCACCTTCGGTTAGGGATGATATCTCTTGGAGCATCTCCTCGCCTAGTTTCGACACGACTATTTCGCCTTCGCTGTCGCGTATGAACTCGCCATCTATGGTTATGGGGGCACCTTCGGGGGTACCTATTCCTATGGTGTAGATCTTTATGCCGAGATTTTGGGCACGCTGAGCGGCATTTATAGCCCCTTGGTCGTGATCCTCTCCATCTGTTATGAGGATCATCACGCGGCTCACATCCTCCTTGTCGGAGTACGAGAGCAGTGCTAGATCTATCGCCTTGCCGACATTGGTACCCTGCACGGGGATGATCGTGGGTGAGAGTCGCGAGGTGTAGGCTTGGGCCATTCTGTAGTCTGAGGTTATGGGGAGCTGCACCTGTGCTTCACCAGCGAAGGCTACGAGACCCACGCGATCTTGATCCATGCTCTCGAAGAGGCGATTGATGGCATACTTGGTACGCTCCAAACGGTTGGGAACGAAGTCCTCAGCGAGCATTGAGTTCGAGAGGTCGACAACAAGCATCATCTCCACGCCGCGGCTTCTCTCCTCACGCAACTTAGATCCGAATTGGGGACGTGCTAGCCCCAAGAATAGGAAGAACAGCGCTCCGAGAAATAAGAAAAACTTAAACTTCACACGTCCGCGCGACACATTGGGCATGAGAGATTTGAGAAGTTCTGGATTACCAAACTTCGCCAGACGTTTGCGTCGATTATGCGCAGCCATCACGAAGAGCGCCCAGAGGATTGGGATGATCGCTATGAGGTATAGATATTGAGGATTTGCAAAACGAAACATTATGGTAATCTTTTAAGTATAAACATATTGGTGATAAACTCGCCGAGCAGGAGCACCATCGCCGCGAGTGCCCACACAAGGAACTCCTCGTGATATATCGTGCGTTCCGAGACCTCGACCTTGCTCTTTTCGAGGGTGTTGATTGTGGTATATATAGCCTCCAATTTCTCGTTGTCTGTGGCTCTGAAATACTCTCCTCCAGTCTCCTTAGCTATCGTACGAAGTATCTCTTCGTCGATCTCGACTTTGGCTTGCACATAATCCACTATGCGTCCCGACTGGTCGACACGCGGATATGGGGCCATCCCCTCGGTTCCCACACCGATGGTGTAGACCTTAACCCCCATCTCTTTGGCTATTGAGGCTGCGGTGAGGGGTGCGATCGCTCCGCGGTTGTTGACTCCATCCGTAAGGAGGATTATAATTTTACTCTTGGCTTCGCTTTCGCGCAGACGGTTCAGAGCCGTAGCCAATCCATCGCCTATAGCTGTTCCATCCTCGATGAGTCCACTACGTATACGCCCCAAAAGTGTCTGGAGTGTACCTTGGTCGGTGGTCAGAGGCGACTGCGTAAATGCCTCACCTGCAAAGACCACCAGACCTATGCGGTCGCCATATCTATCGCCCACAAAGGAGCTTGCCACCCCTTTGGCAGCTGTTATGCGGTCGGGCTCAAAGTCGCGGGCCAACATCGACCCCGAGACATCCAGCGCCATCACAATATCAATTCCCTCCGACGACGACGTGCGGCTCTCCTCGATCGTCTGGGGACGTGCCACAGCGACAATCATCGTCGCAATAGCCCCCACGCGCAAGATGATAGGTAGGTGTCTAAGCCAATATCTGAAGGTGCGAGGGGCATGGCGCACACCCTCGACAGTCGATATATTGATCGACGCGCCACCGCGACGCAGCATATAGATATAGTGTGCTACGATTGGCACCACGATAAGTAGCAGCCACAGTAGGTATGGATTTGCAAAGTGCATATTAACCTAAGTTTTTAAATTTATTTTAGGGAGAAATTATACCTCCCCTTTAGTTTACCAATTCTTGCCCCCGGGAATCATCACCGCGCGTCCGCTCTCCTTGTCGAGCTTCTCTTGGGTCTTATCCTCTTGGGCTTGGATAGCATCTAGTATCTGCTGTTGCTCCTGCTCCGACATTCCTCCACCCTGAGGCTGAGGCTGCTGACCTTGATCCTGCTCATCCTCATTCTGGTCGCCATCGCCATCTTGGTCCTGATCCTGCTCATCCTCATTGGGATCCCCCTCGCTATCTTGGTCATCGCCATTCTGGTCCTGATCTTGATTCTGATCTTGGTTATCCTCGTTGTCTTGATTCTGCTCCAAGAGCTTTTTGGTATAGGCGTAGTTGTACTTAGCCGTTGTGTCCGAAGGGTTAAGGCGCATAGATGATTTGTAGCTCTCCAACGCCTCCTTATATTTCTGTTGACCAAACTGGCTATTTCCCAAATTGTAGAAGGCATCGGCCCTATCGCCCTCGCTCAGCAGGGAGTCCGCGGCGATCTTAGCCATCGTCTCCTCCGCCTTATCGAACTGCTCCAACCTCTGCTGTGTATTGCTGAGGTTATAGTTCGCCTCGAACGAAGCAGGCGAGAAGGTGAGCGCTTGGGTATAACTCTCCAAAGCCCCCTCGTAATCCTCCTTGTCGAAGAGTCGATTTCCACGACGTATCTCCCCCCTCTCGGGCAGGTTTTGGGCCACAGCGTCGAAGCTAACCAACGCTAAGAGCATAATTAACAGTTGTTTCATAATCTTGACCATCACTTATTCTCCTCCTCCTTTATATTCTCAGTTGACTCCGAAGCCGAAGCCTCTTCCTCCACACTCTCCACGATCTTTGTCTCCTCCACGAAGTTGTAGCTCTTATTGTAGTACGCTTCATTTTGGCTAGCTTCGGGTGTAGCCTTGGCGAACTTCACCAAATCGGCATCGCGAAGTAGCGCTTGCAGATCCATAGCACATTTGTTGGGCATATCAATGGAGCGAATAGCCTCGATAATCTCGTCAGTGGTCATCTCCATAGCCGCTACCGAATAGCGCCCCGAAATATAGGTACGCAGGATGTCGGTGAGCCCCGAATAGTAGAGTTTATGTTTATTGCTCTGCCACAACTTCTTGTTGTGCAGCTCCTCGAGCTCCTCGATCGCCTTGACATGGGGCGGCACAGGTGGAGCAGGCTTAAACAACCCTCCGACATTTTTGCCATAGTAGGCCATCACCCTCAACACTCCATACGCGATAGCCAACAGAAGTATCAAAATCAAAACTCCCCACTTGACATATCCCGAGATCTCGGCAAACCTAAATGGGGTATTGCGCTGGGGCTTGATGTCGAAAATTCCAGCCGCCATAGCCGTAGAGTCAATGAGGTATGTTTGGACCTCGAAGATCACCGAGTCGGCACTATATAGCGTATCGACAATGTTTTTGTCGATATACAACACCGCCATGCGGCCCAAGTTATACATTCCCTCCTCGAAGGATCTGAGTTTGTACCTGCGACGAAGGTGCACGCGTCTTCCATCTACCTCAACAGTATCTATTTGAGGCTCCTCGACAAACTCCACCTCATCTTGCCCCTCCAAATCAAATTCGGGAAAGGCAACCTGCTGCATCACATCGCTCACTACATCTATCGAGAGGGTGAAGTGGTCACCGATCATCACCCTTTGGGGCGTGACACTGCTCTCGACCGTCGGGGGTTGACTCTGCGCAAAAGCGACACCCACCGACATGAGGAGCATCGCGATTGAAAATATTAACTCTCTAAACTTCATCGTTGCTTAAATAGTTTAATTAGTTCCACAACATAGTCGCAATCCGTAGAGATCGTAGCTGTATCTATTCGGTTGTGGTTGAGCGTCGTGACGATCTTGTCGCTCATCTCGCTCCACACTCGGGCATAGTGCTCCCTCACCCCTCGCGACGAGGTGTCGACCCACATCTTCTCTCCACTCTCCGCATCGCACAGCTCCACAACTCCCACATCGGGAAGCTCCGTTTCGCGTGGGTCAAAGACCCTGATGCCGACCAAATCGTGGCGGCTACGTGCAATCTTGAGTGCATCGTTCAAATCTTTATCTCCGCGCTTGGGCTCGATAAAGTCCGAAAGGATAAATGTTGTACACCTCTTCTTTATCACGTTGGTCAGAAACCTCACCGCCTCGCCCATAGATGTCCCCGTAGACTCGGGCTTGAAACCTATGAGCTCGCGTATAATCATCAAAATATGGCTCTTGCCCTTCTTGGGTGGGATATACTTTTCGACCTTGTTCGAGAAGAGTATACACCCCACTTTGTCGTTATTCTGCGCCGCCGAAAAGGCCAACACCGCAGCGATTTCGGTTATCACACCCTTCTTGAGTCGCGAGGTTGTGCCAAACATTCTCGATCCACTCACGTCGACCATCAGCATCATTGTCAGCTCTCTGGACTCCTCATAGATCTTGATGTGTGGGGAGCGCGAACGAGCCGTGACATTCCAGTCAATATCTCTGATGTCGTCACCAGCCCTATACTCCCTCACCTCCGAAAAGGACATGCCTCGACCCCTGAAGGCAGAGTGATACTTGCCTGCAAAGATCTCGTTGGAGAGTCCACGCGTTTTGATCTCAATCTTCCTAACGCGGCGTAGTATGTCGTTCTCAGCCTCCTGCATGGGTTAAGGTACTATTACATTATTAAGTATATCGGTGATAATCTCCTCGGTGGTGATATTCTCCGCCTCAGCTTCGTAGCTAAGTCCGATACGGTGGCGCAAAACATCGTGACACACAGCGCGTACATCCTCGGGGATCACATAGCCCCTGCGGCGTATAAAAGCATAGGCTCTCGAAGCCTTAGCCAACGAGATACTAGCACGAGGTGAACCTCCATAAGTGATTAGCGACTGCAACTTCGTGAGTCCATACTCCCCGGGCTCGCGAGTGGCAAAGATTATATCGACAATATATTTCTCGATCTTCTCGTCCATATATACCGACTCCACAACTTTTCGCGCGCGGATAATATCGTCGGGCGAGATCACCTTGTTGACCTCGGGCATTCCGCCACCAGCCAAATTCATCCTCACGATCTCACGCTCCTCCTGACGCTTAGGGTAGTGGATGCGAGCCTTAAGCATAAAACGGTCGACCTGCGCTTCGGGAAGTGGATAGGTACCCTCCTGCTCCAATGGGTTTTGAGTCGCAAGGACCAAAAAGGGTTGGGGCAATTTGTAGGTCTCATCACCGATAGTCACTTGGCGCTCCTGCATGGCCTCCAAAAGGGCCGACTGCACCTTGGCAGGCGAGCGGTTGATCTCGTCCGCTAGCACAAAGTTCGCAAATACGGGACCCTTCTTGACCATAAACTCCTCGCTCTTTTGCGAATAGATCAGCGTACCCAAAAGGTCGGCTGGCAAAAGATCGGGGGTGAACTGGATTCTCGAGAAGTCGGCATCCACAGCCTTTGCCAATGTAGTGATAGCCAATGTCTTGGCCAACCCGGGAACTCCCTCCAACAAAATATGTCCATTCGAAAGCAGACCAATAAGTAGTGTATCGACCAGATGGCTCTGTCCGACAATCACTTTGCCCATCTCCGTGCGCAAGGTATCGACAAAGATACTCTCACGCTCGATTAGTTCATTCAACTCTTTGATGTTGATTACTTCGCTCATAATTTTATTTGATATTTTAATTTTATTCCTAATTGTACTATTAACGTTTGCTTCTACAAAAATATTATTTTTTTCAACAAAAGCAAATTAAATCACTCCGTTTTTGTTATTATTGACTACTTTTTATTGTTAACGCTCATTCCGTATCGGAGGGCGCAATGACGACTATGAACAGAAAAACGCAGTTTTTCTCAGATCCGCGGAGATCTCTCCGCCGCGGCCCACGTAGGGCACTCCTCGATATTGCCACACACTGAATCGCCCTCCACTCCTAAAAAGCATCTTTTTTTGTGCAGCAAAAAAAAAGCTACCCGACACAACCTCGTTGCGATCGAATAGCTTAAAAGCGCCAGCGCTCCACTCTCGACTATACTAGCCCAAAAGAGGGGAAGGAGGCTATAATTGTAGAGCTTAGAACTTATATGTTACACCAACATTAAGATTTGCCAATCCATAACCAAACTCAGCACCAACAGCCCAATTATCAGTTATATAGTAGTTTACACCGATATTAAGTCCCAAGAAGAACTCGCTATCCGATGCGTCATAAAGATCCTTATACGAATTATCATCCCAGTTTACAGATACGATGTCATAACCAAGCGTAACACCTCCGAATAGATCCCATTTCTTAATTCCATAGTGGAAAGTTCCGCGAGCACCGATGATGAAATCTGACACACTGTAAACCGCCTCACTCTCTTTAGCATAAGCGACAGTACCTCCGATCGTAACACAAGCGGCATTACTGATATCCCAAATACCCTTCTCGTAAGTCAACGAAATAGGCACCCCTAAATCACTTGCGAAACCAACTCTTGCTGTGATTGCTGAATCATCGCTTGTCATCTGTGCAGAAACTGCTGTTACCGAGCAAATAGCTGCTGCGATAAACATTAAAATTCTCTTCTTCATTTTTTTAGGTTTTTAAGTTAAAATATTAATGTGTAATTAAATATTTAACAAAAATAGACAAAAAATAACACAATCACAAACACTTTTATATTAATAATCACTCAGATAATATAAAATTAAGTTATTCAATGATGAATGATGAATTGGCACACATACGTCATTGCGGCCTCCGAGCCGCAATCTCTAACGGAATATTACATTGAGATTGCGAATCAAGTCCGCAATGACGGCTTATGGTCTTACGCCCTATTTACCATTGACCATTGACCATTATTTTTCACATCGCGGACATAAACGGCCTCAACACAAAGCCGCAAGGAGGGCAAATCACAGCTTGCTGTGCGGCCGGCCGCTGTTAGGGTCAGCCTCTTAACACAGCCTCTCAAATAACAGCCAAGCGACCAACAATCTCTAAATCGGACAATTACAACTTCGGCAGACGAAGTATGGGTTATGGAGATCCTCCTTGTTGTATTGCAGTTTTTGGTTATCGTCGAGTGTTAGTGTTGATCCTCCTACCTCGGAGAGTATTAGCTCACCTGCGGCGGTATCCCACTCGCTGGTGTGCGTTGTACGGACGTAGTAATCCACGCTCCCTTCGGCCAGCATGCAGAACTTGTATGAGCTACCCTGCTCAACGACCTCTAGCTTGGGAAACCTCGTCCTTAGGCGATCTATGTGTGCATAGGTGTCGGGGGTGTTGTGCGACCTTGATATTGCCACTTTGGGGTTGGGGCGTGGAGGGTGAGATCGGGGTATGGCCTCGCACGAGATTGAAAATTCGGAATAGCTAAGGTTGGATCCAGAGTTGGGGGCTACGTTGACACATACGTATGCTCCATTGTCGCGCTCAGCGAAATATAGCTTGCTAAGGTAGGGGACATATATAACGCTCATGATGCACTTTTTGTCGGACATAAGGGCTATATTGACTGTAAATTCGTTGTTGCGGTCGATAAATTCCACCGTGCCATCGAGGGGATCCACGAGCCAGAAGAGCTCCCAGTTACGACGTTCGGCATATCGCATTTCGCGTCCCTCCTCGCTCAGGATGGGGATGCGTGTAGCGCCCAGAGACTCTTTGATGGAGTTGTGGGCTGCACGATCGGCGGCGGTAATTGGGGTATTATCGCTTTTGATCGAGATATCGAATGTTTGCGACGAGTTATATATCTCCATGATCGCGGCACCAGCCTTTATTGCGGCATTGACGAGGTGCGATATAAGGAGCTCGCGGTGTTGGTTCTCTACCATAAATTAGTATATTTGTCTCAATCCCAAAGGTAATAAAAAAATGTAATAACAAAGCCTCATGAGGGGCTAAAAAATTGTGCCAAATAGAATAAAATAAAAATAAATCATATATTTGTTTGTCAGTAAAATTATTATGCTTATATTTGCAGGCAAATTTTATGTACAAAAACGAATTAATATTAATTAAATGTACGTTATAGTAGAGATTGCAGGTCAGCAATTTAAAGCTGAAAAAGGTCGTAAACTTTATGTTCACCGTCTCCAAGCCGAAGAAAATTCGACTTTAAGTTTCGACAAAGTCCTGCTCACAGACAACGACGGTCAGGTTAAAGTAGGTGCACCTGTAGTAGAAGGCGCCTCAGTAAAGTGTAAGATTCTTCGTCACTTGAAGGATGATAAAGTCATCGTATTCAAGAAGAAGCGTAGAACTGGGT
>JBCQUO010000042.1:0-15578 GCA_047173955.1 Rikenellaceae bacterium | reverse complement strand
GAAGGAGAGTTTTACCTCTCTTTCCTCTCTGAAAAAATATTTTATCTCATTCTCTGCAACTTCCCAATTCCTCAGTTGCATTTACAAGTTGAATTTAGGTTGGGTTTTATTGTTTTGTAATTTTATTCTCAGTTCCATTGTCTATCACCTCGCCACGCGAAATGATGGTGTTGTTCGAAGCGTTGTCGTCGACAACAACTCTGTAGCCAGTCTCGTTTACGAGGGTGATCTCCGTAGCCTTCAAGTTCTCATCCTTTTCGAGTTGACCCACAGATCTCTTATCTCCACCCACAGCGATTATCAGCTCATCGTCGATCTCGAGCCCCTCGCCACGGCGGAGGGTAATGTTGTGGCCCGTGCCTTGGATAAAGGCTACCTGACGACTTCCGTTGCCGCTATACATCTCCCCCTCGTATGGGATTATTGTGATGTCGGCCGTGATATTGCGGTTGTGTTCGTAGTTCACACCAAAAGCGTCACCAAAGGCGGCATCGGCTCTACAGTTCACTATTCGGCCACCGCTATTTACCGAGAAGCCATTTTGACATCCGATCACCGTGCAGTTCTCGACATATCTCTCACCCTCGCCAAGTGTTATAGCCACACCTCCGCGAGCATGCTTCACGACGCAATCTTTGACCGTAACCTTTCCGCCCGTTTTGCGGCTCACGCGTTTGCCATCAATGAGCGTCACACCTGCCGTATAGGTGCGGATTCCATCCTCACCCAAACAGAGCGTATAACCAGCTGGGACTGTGTAGCCCCAAACCGACTTAAAGCCAATCTTATCGGCATCGGAGCCAGTCCCCTTCTCGGCCAAGATTGCATCCGTAGAGCCCATCTTACCCTCGATGTAGCACCCCTCGATAGTTGGGTTGTAGGCTCCCTGCATAAACAAGAAGTGGCCATAGGCGTGGTGGATAATTCGGTTGTTCTTGAAGTGGTTATTGTCGCCACGAACCAATGTCGAGCTATGTTTCCAATGCTTTAGCACATAGCCCTTGCCCTTACCAAAGGTCTCTCCATAGCCATAAGGCTTAGATCCGCGAGAGATCACCTCTGTACCCTCGATCAAGTTATTGGCTCCATCCATCACGATATTGACCCATCCAAATCTCGGGAAGTCATCTTCGCTACCCACATCCTCGATCTTGAGGTTCTTGATTGTGTTGTGGTTTCCGATGATCTGGATCTCGTTGACCCCAGCGTGTTTGCCCTCAAAAGCGTTGACCACAGCCGACTCAACCTCGATCTTTACACCCTCGAAATCGTAGGTGCTATTGTTGCCTTGGAACAGCAACAACACAGGGCTTATGCGACCCTCATAGACCTCGACCCTCTCTTTGTACATATTGTTCTCCACATCTTTGGCCGTGATTCGATATAACCCCGGGGTCATCTTCAAATCCACGTTATCCTTTTTGAGGTAGGGTAACAACTCTTTGAGGCTCGACACAGTTACGCTTGTGCGCTCTTGGCTCGACTCTTTTCTCTTCTCGGCACTAAATGCCTCGGTGCTGTATCCGCCAACTGTGATGCAGATAGCAGACAGAATTGATATAAAAATAGCTCTTTTCATACTTCCACTTCTCCTAACTTAGTTGGCTACGATTGTGTTGTCCGAGTCATTACCCGAGTAGTCGCCATTGGTGATAATGGTGTTGTAGGATGTGTCGCTACCGATCTTGATTGGGTATCCAGTCTCGTTGGTGATTGTGTTGTTCGACGCAGGGTGGTTATTGATAACCTCGCGCTGACCGATGGTGTTGTAGTCGCCACCAATGTCGATGCTCAACCCCTCGGTGATCTCCAACCCCTCGCCCTTCTTAAAGGTGATGTCGTGGGTCATTCCTTGGATAAATGCCATGTGGCCACTACCATTACCCACATATTTTGTACCCTCGTATGGGATAATCGTGATGTCGGCAGTGATTCCTGTGAGGTGCTTGTATGGCACCCAGAAAGCTGGTCCAAACTCAGCGTCAGCCTTGCAATTGACGATTCTACCGCCGCTGTTTGTAGAGTAACCCTCTTGGCAGCCTATGAGCGTGCAGTTCTCGACGTGGCGCGTACCTTTACCCAATGTGAGAGCCACACCTCCGCGAGCATGTTTAACCGTGCAGTTCTTGACTACGATCTTACCTCCCGTAGCGCGTTTGGTGTATCTCACCCCATCCACCATTGTTGTTCCTTCGGGGTATGTGCGGATTCCATCCTCGCCCGTAGAGAGTGTATATCCCTTGGGTACATCATATCCAAATACAGTCTTGAAGTTAACCTTATCGGCCGCTGATCCCGACCCCTTCTCCTCCAAAATAGAGTCCGTAGAGACCATCTCACCCTCGATATAACAGCCATCTATAGTGACATTCTCGGCACCCTGCATAAAGACAAAGTGGCCATAAGCGCGGTTATAGATCTTACAATCCTTAAGTTGGTTGTAGTTACCTCTAATCAAACATGCTGCATGCTTAGCGTGTTGGATAACCGACCCTGCACCCTTGCCAAAGATCTCTCCGTAGCCATAGGGCTTAGAGCCGATAGTGATAATCTCGACCCCCTCCAAACGGTTGTGCGAGCCATCCATCACGACGCTCATCCAGCCATACTTAGGGAAGTCATCCACCTCGCCTTTGTCCTCCAACTTTAGATTCTTAACCACATTGTCGTTACCCAAAATCTGCATCTCGAGGAAGCTGATATGAGGCCCCTCAAATGAGTTAGCCACACCCGACTCGATCTCGATGGTGACACCCGTGAAGTCGAAGATATTGTTACTTCCCTCGATAAGGAAGATCACAGGGTTGATTTTGTCCTCACCCTCCACATTCGATGTTGTGGTATACTTACCTGCCTTAGCGTCAGCCTCGGTGATTCGGTATGTTCCAGCCTCCATCACAACACTTTGGTTGTCCTTTTTGAGCAGCGGAAAAAGCTCATCGAGCGATGAAACCTTAACATCCTTAAGTTTAACAACCTTCTCGACCTTTGGTGCCGAAGCGGTTGCTCCATAGGTCACATTAGTCACTCCGCACGTCGCAACACAAAGTGCAGCAATAGATAAAATCAATCCTTTCTTCATAAATTTTAGTTTTTAATAGTCTCTAAGTTTTGGGTATAAAAATGGTCTCAATATGGTCTCACCTCACAAATTTAGAGATGACCCCATATTAAGACCAAAGGTAATGATTTTTTCTTGAAAAATCTACTTTTTGCTTATGTTATTACTTTTACCATTGTCGATTACACCCCCCTTAGTCGTGATCGTGTTTGCAGAGCTATTGTTGCCCAAGATAATCGGATAGTTCGTCTCGTTGTTGATTGTGATCCCCGAAGCCTTGCCATCCTTCTCCTCGGCCAATGCCCCGATAGATCGTCTCAGACCGCCGACATATACCGAGATCTCTTGATCCTCGCTTAGCCCCTCGCCACGGCGAAGTGTGATATTGTGGTTGCGGCCCCAAATTATAGCAGCCTGCTTGCCTCCGTTGCCCACAAACTTTTCGCCCTCGTATGGCATGATTGTGATGTCGGCTGTGACACCCTCATCGCTGTCGTAGGCGTTGGAGTAAGCTGCTCCAAATGCAACATCGGCCCTGCAGTTAATTATCTGACCGCCCGAACCTGTGGCGAAACCTCCTTGGCAACCAATCAGCGTACAGTTCTCGACAACCTTGAATCCAGTCGATAGAGTGAGTGCCACACCTCCGCGAGCGTGCTTCACGGTGCAATCCTTAACTGTGATATTGGCCGATCCGCGCTTCATCCTCTCGCCATTGACCATCGTGCGACCTGCGTTGTAGGTGCGGATTCCATCCTCACCAGTCGAAAGGGTGTAGCCCATGGGAACCTTGTAGCCAAAGACTGTCATAAAGTCGATCTTGTCGGCTGCCGACCCCGAACCTTTCTCTTTGAGTATATCGTCGGTGGTGATCATCTCACCCTCGATATAACACCCCTCGATTGTGGGGTTTTGAGCCGCCTGCATAAACACAAAGTGGCCATATGAGCGATGTATGACGCGGCAATTTTTGAGGTGGTTATAGTCGCCACGCACGAGCACAGCGCTATGCTTTCGGTGGCGGATAGTGTTCTTAGCACCCTTGCCAAAGACCTCGCCATAGCCGTAGGGCATGGAGCCCGTAGATCTCACCTCGACACCCTCGACCAAGTTGTTGGCTCCATCCATAATCACATTGACACAGCCATATGGAGGGAAGTCATCCTTTGAACCCACATCCATCAACTTAAGGTTCTTCACGACGTTGTTATTACCCAAAATATGAAGCTCAACAAACTCGCCATTGTTGCCAAAGGCACCAAACACCTTAGTCTCCACCTCGATCGTAACATCCGTGAAGTCATATGTGCTGCCATTACCCTCGATCAAAAGGATAACATTCGAGATCGAACCCTCTATCACCTCCGCTTTGAGTGGGTATTTACCAGCCTCGACATCCTTAACGGTGACGATATAGGTACCCGGTTGCATCTTAACACTTACGTTGTCTTGCTTGAGATAGGGTAGAATCTCCTCGATAGAGTTTACCGTTACTACCTTAGCGGCAGCCGACACCTCCGCGAAGATACACAGATTAAAGAGCGCAACGATAGTGGCCGTAATGCGCAAGAAATTAAGTTTCATTATTTAGTAGTCTTTAAGTTGTTGTTCGTTCCGTTATCTACAACCTCGCCTTTTGTTGTGCCCGAAATATTTGACGAGTTGTCATCGAGCACGACAGGGTAGTCGGTATCGTTGGTGATTGTGATTCCCGAGGCCATATAGTTATTGTCTTTGCCCAACATTCCGATCGTTTGGTTGTCGCCTCCGATATGGATCTTAAGTGCCTGCTCAGCAACCAACCCCTCGCCCTTTTTGAAGGTTATGTTGTGTCCTTTACCAATGATGATGGCTGCGTGGGTGGTTCCATTCTGCCCCATTCCCTCGTATGGCAAAAGGGTGATGTCTGCTACAATATCTTCGTCACGCTCGTAGTCAACTCCAAAAGCAGGGCCATTTTGAGTGTCGGCAAAGCAGTTCACGACCTTGCCTTTGTGACCCACCGCAAAGCCTCTATTGCAACCCACAGCTGTTGTGTTCTCTACATACTTAAACCCTGCGGCATGGGTGAGGGTCACACCTGCACGTGCGTTTTTGACGTAGCAATTCTTGATTGTGACGTTGGATGTGCCACGTTTGAATCTCTCGCCATCTATGATTGTGTTTCCGCCATTGTAGGCTCTAATTCCCTCCTCACAAAGGGCGATTGTGTGACCTTGGGGAACTCGATAGCCCCACACAGTTTTGAAGTCGATCTTATCGGCTGCCGACCCCGACCCCTCTTCGCTCAACACTTTGTCTGTGGTGGTCATCTCGCTCTCGATGTGGCACCCCTCGATTAGAGGCATGTCGGCCGCCTGCATAAACAAGCAGTGGCCATATGAGCGGTGGAAAATCTTGCAATCTTTGATGTGGCTCTTATATCCGCGCACAAGACATGCGCTATGTTTTTTGTGGCGAATAGTCGCAGGTCCACCCTTTCCAAAGAGCTCTCCATAGCCATAAGGGTATGAGCCCAAGGAGCGAATCTCGACACCCTCGACCAAGTTGTTGGCTCCATCGACAATAACATTCACACATCCCCATTTTGGGAAATCGGTCAACCCTCCGACATCTACGAGTCTGAGCCCTCTCACCGTGTTGTTGCTGCCTATCAAGTGCAACTCATTGAACTCACTGTTTTCGTAGGCGTTAAAGGCCGCGGTCTCGACCTCGATCGTTACACCCGTAAAGTCATATGTGCTGTTGTTGCCCTCGACCAAAATCATCGCATAGGTCAACTTACCCTCGACAACCTCGGCCGAATTTCGGAAGTGTTTGGACTCAGCATCTTTGGCGGTGAAGTAATATGTACCCGGTTGCATCTTGACGCTCACGTTGTCCTGCTTGAGGTAGGGCATAAGCTCTTTGAGGCTTCCAACTGTTATTACCCCCTCGGCGCAGTAGGCTCCCGCGAAGATACCTAGATTCATGATTGCCACAATGGTAGCAACCGCACGTAATAATTTTTTTCTCATTTTATGTTAAGGTTTAGGTTAGTGGTTATTTTCGCTTAGGATTTTTGGGGTACCACCCTTTGTTCACCCTCTCGCGCTGCTCAAAGATCTCGATAATGGACCATAAAAAGGTGATACCCAAGACCCCCAAAATCGTCGATGTGATCATATTCTCAATAACGAGCGATGCGCCAAGGGTTAAAAACCCAAGAACCATAAAGACCCACCAACATTTCACACCCCAATAGTATTCCGATTTGATAACGATCGGGTGAAAGAGTCCAATGATGATAAAGGTCGAGATGGCAACAATAAGCCCGATGAAGTTTAGTTCCATATTTTTGGTTGTTTATATAATTAGTGATACAAAGGTAATAATTTTAGATTAAAAAAATCATTTTCGGGAGCTTTAAAAACGGCCGTTGTAGATAATAAATGGTTGGGCCGAATCCTCATTTTTTGTGTGAACAGAGATTGATTCCACACTTTTTTTCACGAAACTAATTACTTTTTGGTAGAAAACCACTGTTTTTTACCTAACAATAGTAATTGTGGGAGTGGTTGTGATACACTACTTTTGTAACTGTAGAAAACGCCATTCTACAACAAGGTAAAGTAATTTTTATGTGTTTGTTTATTTTTTTCGTAAATAAGTAAAGTTTTAATAAGCCAATTCTTTGTTTATTTATTTAAAATCACTGAAAGGGTCTCCGCAAAGCGACCATTTCAGTGATTTTTTTTGACCATACTTATTTGCTCTCCCCTGCCTTCGTCTCCTCCTCTTGTGCCTGCTTATCAGCGGCTTGGCTCTCCCTTAACTGCGCTATCTGCTCTTTGTCGAACAGATCGTGGTCGGGCCACTGCTTGACGTTAGAGATGTATCTCGATATGTGTGTCGACATGTTACTGCTAAATTTGTGCCCTATCCAAGTCGAGCTATTCGACACAAAGATCCATGTATATCCGCTCTTCTCCCTCTTTATTAGTGCCGATGTCCCCGCCATCGAACCGCTGCGTAACCACTCGCCATTGCTCTTGACGCTCGCCCACCCTATGGGTCTTTCGGTCTTGCTATATCGAGTCATCTTCCTCACGCTCTCACGACTGAGGATATCCTTCTTGCTCCCCTCGCCATTGATCGAGGCGACGAGTCGCAGAATCTCTACGGGCGAGGCTACCCAACCTCCAGCGCCCCCCAGCAAGGTGACGTTATTACCTCCGTTGCTCTTCATTGTCATGCGCCCCGAACCATCGTAAGCCTCGACTGGTTCAGCCTCCTTGACCTCGTAGTAGTTGACCTCGTTGTGGGCTCTGTTTTTGCTGAAGTTGCGACCTATAGATGGGTCGTAACAACCTATGGGGGCCAAAATCGAATCTTGGACATACCCCTCATAGCTCATCCCCGAAGCCTTCTCGACAATCTTACCCAAGATTATATACCCCAAATTGGAGTAGTCGTAGCTCCCTCCCGGGCGCGAACGGAGCTTATTTTGGGTGGCATATAGTACCATGTCGTCGGTGGTCAAGGGTAGCTTCTTGTCCATAATCCGAGCGATTGTGTAGTTGGCAAATGCAGGGTCGCCATGTGGAGAGGAGAAGCCCGAGGTGTGGCGCAGTAGATGATCTACGGTGATCTGCTCTAAGTTCTTGTATTTCAGATCTAAAAATATCGTGTCGTTGAGGATTCCCTTCGCCCCAAAGACCTGTGAGCTCAACGATAATTTATCTTGTTCGGCGAGTTTCATGATTGCCGTTGCGGTGAGTAGCTTCGATACCGACGCAACCCTAAATAGATGTTTTACATCGCACTTTTCATCATCTGTGGCGTTACCATAACCCTTGGCATAGATCAATTTGTCGTCTTTCATCAAGGCGAAAGAACCTCCCTTGAGCTCCCATCGACGCATGAAATACTCTATGTTTTTGTCGAAACCCTTGGTCTGCTCAGAGTTACTCAAGCTATTGTCTATGAGTGTACTTAGTGTCGTGAGTTTGTTGCGTTTTTGGTTCGAGGAGCCAGATTTAAAGAGGTCGAGGGGGTTGCCGACGGTCGCCGCTAGGATTAAAACGGCAGCAACTATTATGATTATTATCGCGAAACTTTTTCTATTCATCCTACAAATTTAATCAATTTTTTCTAATCACTTCCATAAAAAACAGAAAAACGAAGTTTTTCTTGGATCCGCGGAGATCTCTCCGCCGCTGCCCGCTTTAGGGCAATCCTCGGTTTTCGCCCTCCACTCCTCTATCGTCATTGCGGCCTCTGAGCCGCAATCCCTAACGAAACATTGTACGACTAGGCTGAGATTGCGGCTCGGGGGCCGCAATGACGGAACTGAGTTATACTGAGTATGGCTGAGAAAACCTGAGGTAAGTTATGGTGATACCCACTCGCTTTGGGGATGGGGCCGCGACTTGGGGTCCCCCAACGGGGGAATAATATATAAATAGTGTCTCGAACCGAAAGTTTACTTTCATGGTTCGAGACACTATTTATATATTAAACGTTCACTGAAGGTGAACTTAAAAGTCGCGGCCGCAACACACAAAGCGCAAGGATAATAAATCACAGCTTGCTGTGCGCCCGCCGGCGTTAGGCAGTCTAGCCTCTTAAAAAGCCTCTTAAAAAGCCATAACCTAAAACTACTTAGTACGGTTGATTGTGTTGATAACCTTACCGTTGTAATCAATCATGATTGCCTCCAGAGATGTTTTATCGGCAGAGAAGAGCATAAAGCCCTCTTTGTTTGAGCAGAACTGAGTCTCGGGGATCTCCTTAACGTTGCGCGCCAGAGAGGCTGAGCTATTGACGATATAATCAATATCGCTACCCTCTGCGCGTAGGTGTTGGAACGAGTGGATATGTCCGCACACATACATGTCGACATTGTGCTTGCGGAGGATCGGGGCTACTCGCTCCTGCATATCTGTGCGCTCCTTGATGCTCTTGGTGGTGTAGGCGTATATAGGGTGGTGACCCACGACAACCAACCAGTCGGCTGTAGAGTTTGCAAGCTCCCTATCTAACCACTCCAATTGAGCCTCCATATCTTGCTTCACCGCGTCGGGATATGTATTTTGATCCTCTCTATATTTGTCGATCAAGGGGGGCGTGTCGATAATCACAACCTTCATTGTTGTCCCTTCGGCCTCCAAAATTCGAGTATAGTAGCGCGATGGCATATTCCAACGACGGCTAATTGACGAGTAGTCAATCACCGCTTGGGTATTGCCTCTATATTCGTGGTTTCCGAGTGCAGGCACCCACTCAACCATTAGTTCAGGGTGTGAATATATATCCTCGAAGTTCGATATCCAGAGTGGATCTCCGACGCTCTCCACGCCATCGAAGTGGTGGGTATCACCAGCCGATATAATCACCTCGGGCCCAACAACCTCACCCAAGTTTCCCATCTGTGTAGCGACACTTTTTTGTTCGTAGAAACCATTACGACCACCATCGGCCACAACAAAAATATTTAATCTCTCGTCGTACTTCTCTGCGTCGAATTGATCTGCAATGTTGAATGTAGTTGTCGGATTTCCTCCGCACGAAGTGAGTATAGCTAGCGAGACAATACCCAATAAATTTAGAAATTCCCTTTTCATTTTAATAATATTTGTCCGCAAATATATCTATTAAAAGTGATCTTTTTAGCCTCTCAATACAATTGTAACGTTACTGTAACTGGATTTTAATGGTGGGAATTTGAGGGGTGGGGTTGAGGGAACTGCCGTGTCTTTGTAGATTACAGCTCTTGCGAGCTGTTCGCCCTACTAGCACTTTTTTTTGCTGCACAAAAAAAAGATGCTTTTTAGGAGTGAGGGCGAATTTCGGAGATAGGATAATATCGAGGCGGCGGCGGAGAGATCTCCGCGGATCCGAGAAAAACTGCGTTTTTCTGAAAGGGGACAAAAAAAAGATGATTAACAAACTCCAAAAGTTTATTAATCATCTCTTATAATGTATGCCGTTAGTTACTCAGCGTCAACCTCTGGAACCTTGTCGCCATCGTATGCCCACTTGACATATGTAGCGCCCCAAGTATAACCTCCTCCAAACGATGCGAGGATAATGTTATCACCCTTGCGAAGAACATTTTCGTAGTCTGCCAAACACAAAGGAATAGTGGCTGCTGTGGTGTTACCATTGCGGTCGATGTTAATCATACACTTCTCGCGTCCAATACCCATTCGCTTAGCTGTAGCGTCGATAATACGCAAGTTAGCTTGGTGTGGAACCAAGAAGCGGATATCATCAGACGATAGGTTGTTGCGCTCCATAACCTCGACCGATACATCGGCCATGTTAGAGACCGCAGCCTTAAACACAGCTTGACCATCCTGAGTGATTGTGTGCCAGTTGTTATCCAATGTCTCCTGAGAGGCTGGATAGCGAGAGCCACCAGCTTTCATAAAAAGGTGAATAGCACCGCTACCATCCGAGTGCAATGACTCATCTACCACTCCATAACCCTCGGTCGAAGGCTCCAACAATACTGCCGCAGCACCATCGCCAAAGATTGGACATGTATTACGATCACTGTAATCTACGATAGATGACATTTTGTCAGCTCCCACAACGATCACTTTCTTGCAACTTCCGCTCTCGATGAACTTCGAGCCTGTGGTTAGTGCAAACAAAAATCCGCTACATGCAGCCGATACATCATATGCAAAAGCGTTCTTACAACCAACTTGATCTGCTATGAGGTTTCCAGTCGAAGGAAACAGCATATCTGGGGTTACTGTAGCACAAATCACCAAATCGATATCTAGGGGATTTGTACCAGTTTTTTTGAGTAGTTGAGCCACCGCACGTGAACCCATATAAGAGGTTCCTAAAGCCTCACCCTTAAGGATGTGTCGAGTCTTGATACCGATACGAGTCATTATCCATTCGTCGGTAGTGTCGACCATCTTGCTCAACTCTTCGTTGGTGAGCAGGTATTCGGGGAGGTACATACCTACACCCGTGATTGCTGCCGTAATTTTATTCATAATATTGGTTGGACCCAAAAAACCTTGAGTCATGGTTTTCTTTTAAAGTTACTCTTTCTCACTTTTAAATGCCGCCTGAATCTTGTGAGATACATCTGCACGTGCACACCTCTCTGTAGTAACAATCATGCTTGCGATCGCTTTGGCCGAAGAGCTTCCATGTCCAATAACCACTGGAGCATTTATACCCAACACCGGCGTACCGCCAACATTTTCATAATTCATAGCCTCCCAGAATGGGTGGTCGCCACCAAACAACGCTTTGTTGATACGGTATAGACCCTCGGCCATCTTGAGCATTGTGTTGCCGACAAAACCGTCACACACAATAACATCGGCAATCTTGCCTGTAAACATATACGATGACTCAACATTTCCCACAAAGTTATAACCTCCGTGTTCCTTCATCAACTCATATGTCGCCTTTATTTGTGCATTTCCCTTCGAATCCTCCTCGCCGATATTGAGCAAAGCGACCCTTGGGTTCTCGATTTTTAGTACAGATTGGGCATAGATAGATCCCAAAAGACCGTACTGTGCTAACACCTCAGGTTTACAATCGACATTGAGTCCAACATCCAAAATCATCGCAGGACGACCTGTGACTGTTGGGATCAAAGATGAGATTGTTGGACGGATCACCCCATCGATTGGTTTTACGGCATACATCGAGCCGACCATCATGGCCCCTGTGCTTCCTGCGCTCGCAAAACCGTCAATCTTACCCTCTACGAGGTGGGTAAATCCGACTGTTATGCTTGAGTCTGCTTTTTGTTGAAATGATTTGGCTGGGTGGTCACACATTTCGATAACCTCCGTGGTTGCCACAATTTCAAAATTCTGTGGGTCGCAACCCTCAGATTCTAAGATTTCGAGAATCTTCGCTTGGTCTCCAAAGAGAACAATTCGACTATCCTTGTCAATATTGTTGAGTGCCATGATAGCACCTTTAACTGCAGCATCTGGAGCGAAATCGCCTCCCATAGCATCAATACCAATCTTCAACATAAGTAATACTCAAAAATAAATTTAGGTTTTGTTGTATATTAATCTACAACTTAAGGTTGTGCCCCAACTGCTTGGGGTGAAAAAACAGTTAGAGCGCAGCATTTTTAGGTGTGCGCTCTTTTTGTGTTTTTTAAAAACTACTCCACTGCAAGTTTCTCGATCGCCAATTTGCCGCGATAGAAACCACACTCTGGACATACACGGTGGTAAAGAACCGCAGAGCCACAGTTTGAACATGCAACAACAGTAGGTACTACTGCTTTGTAGTGAGTTCTTCTCTTATCTCTTCTAGTAGATGAGATTTTGTGTTTAGGATGTGCCATTTTAAAATACTATTTTATTAAGTTTATAATTATCTTTTTATATCTCTTTCTCTCTCTATTCCTTGCTCCTCTTGCTCCGCCTTCTCTCTTTCTCTCGGCCCCCTTTAATCGTTGGACTCCATCTGTTTTTTTAGAGCCTCTAATTTGGAGAGTTCGGATCCGCTAATTGTTTTGTTTGGACTCTGCTGAGATTTTTGTTCTATCTCATCAAACTCCTCCTCGGAAACGATCTTGAATCTCTCGATCATCTCGGGGTTACACTCACCATCGGCGTGGACTCTCTGGTATGGTAATGCGAGGATGATACTCTCGTATATATATTGAGACAAATCGAGGGCTGACTCACCAAGTGGCAACCATAAAATATCGCCATCGGACTCTTTGGACTCTTGATTGTCGTCAATTTCACCACTAATTTTGACAATTAGCGGAGCTTCGAAATCTATATCTATGTTACAATCGTCGAGACATCTATCGCACTCAACCACAACCGACCCACTGATTTTGACATATAGCTCCATCATTGTTTCGCTGTAGGTCATATCAATATCGACAGAACAGTTACTCTCTTTTATTTCGGAGTAGTCGTATAGCTCAAAAAGGTCGGCCCCAACCACAAACGAGAAGTTGTGTTGACCGAGGCTAAGAGCCTTATGTTCAATCTTGTAGCCTTTCATTATCGCTCTATTTTCATAACATTAGCATGCAAAGTTACACTTATTTCGTGTAATTGCAAAATTTTCGTTGATATTTAATTGAATAAGTGGTTCGGGGGCGTTTTGTTGAGTCCGAAAATTTTGCAGACTTAGAGGTGTGATCGCGAAAAAAAACGAGCAAAAACCCCTTCTTTTTTTGTTGTTTCGAAAATAATCGTTACCTTTGCGCACCATTTATATGGTAGTTGCTGTTGTAGCTCAGTGGTAGAGCACTTCCTTGGTAAGGAAGAGGTCGTGAGTTCAATCCTCATCAACAGCTCAAAAAAAAGGACGACTCTTTCTCAAGGGCCGTCCTTTTATTTATAATAGGTATTTTCTACGCTATCTTTGAAATTTCGCCGCCTTGCAACGGACTCAATCTTTAAAACATTGCACCCACGCTTATTGTGTATGAGCTAGTTCTCATGTCGTATGATGTGCCCATAAAATCAACGCTCGATTTAGACAAACATCCGTTGTACCTTGCGCTAACCATCAAGATTCCAAGAACCGTCACCTTTGCACCCACAACATATCCCATCTCGGGTTTGAAACGTCCCATGTCATAGCTTTGGTCTCCGTACTCAGCTTTAGCCTTGCTGAAAAGCGAGATTGATGGTCCACCCTCGATCTTCACCGGGCCAAAGATGCCTAGCGACACGATAAGTGGGAGATCTATAGAGTGACACTTGATCTTAGCCTCCTCGCCGAAGTATTTGGTATCTTCGATCATTAAGGTGTTGCGCGTGTACCACAACTCAGGGCCCAAGTCGATGAGTGGGAGATCCACCTTCGCAGAGATACCTACTCCATATCCAACCTCATTTTCGATTGCAGATTTGTCGTCAACGAGTTTGAAGTTAGAGTTCGAAACACCAAACTCCAAACCGAGGTCAATTCCGATTGCATATGCGGCACCTTGGGCAAACAACATGCACGCTAAAATTATAAGTTTAAATTTTTTCATAAAAATAAAGAGTTTTTATTGTAATTTTCAAAGATACAATTTTTTTACCAAACTACCACATTTTCAGGAAGAAAAAGTTTCGTAATGAATTTATTTTACAAAATAAATAAAATTTTATTGATTTTTCTTTGGCTTTTTAAATATTTTTAATCACCTTTGCTACACGGGGTATTTGAACAGAAATCTGGCAGTTTCACCAAATAAAGCGAATTGAGTATTGAGAGTATATGATCAGGCGGGTGTAACCCCTTCATTTATATTTAGGTATAGTCAAACAGTCTTTTTTGTAGCATTAAGTCGGGTAATATGTGATTTTTATCTCGTGTGGAATAATTTTTCACTGATTGTGAAATGTAAAATTTACTCGCGTATGACACACATAGGTAAAATTATTGAGGCCGAATTGAAGAGGCAAAGACGTTCGGTCACTTGGCTAGCTCAGCAGTTATATTGTGACCGAACCAACGTATATTCGATATTTAAGAGGCAGAGCTTAGATACTAAGCTGCTATTTCGTATCTCGTTACTTTTGAAATGTGACTTTTTTAAGGAGTATTCTGCCCTCTACAAAACCGAGATGAAGCAGATCTTGCGCTGCCACCGCAAGATCAAGCCTTTGGTCGGAGAAGATCAGGAAGGTGCTAAACCGCCTATCGAAGAGGAGGTTGTGGGGTAACGTCTCTCGTTATTGAGAAGATGTCACACAGATAATCATGTGTTTAATTCAATGATCATTCATCATTGATCATTCACCATTCTTTTCGCATGCTGTGGACTCGCTTTGGGAATGGGGCCGCGAGGGTTTCCCCCTTTCGGGGGAAACCCTCGCGGCCGCAACACAAAAGCGCAAGGAGGACAAATCACAGCTTGCTGTGCGCCCGCCGGCGCGAGGCAGTCCAGCCACTAACAGCGTATAAAATCACACGCGCAATTATCGTATCAAGAGGTATCCGCCGATGATTTGGATAGCCATTCCGGGGAGGCCTATTCTGAAATCTTGAACCGCAAGAGCTAGATCCTTGACCATTGCCCACTCTATAGCTGTTCCGACCACTTGGTAGCTCAGCACCACCCCCAAGAGGATAAGCAGAGATGTACGCTTAAAGAGGTGTGCCGCTATGCTTGCTGCCACCACCAACACCAATGATTTGGTGAGGATCGCTGGGAGCACCGCCAATGGGGGCATGCCAAAGAGCAGGTGGTTGAGCATGGGCGAAAGGATCGCGGTGAGTAGGCCTACTCGCCACCCATATTTAAAAGAAGCTATGAGGGTGAAGAAGTAGATCGGCAGGAAGATAAATCCCCCTTTGGGAATCATGTGACACACCTGTGGAAGGATGATATTTCCAGCCACGAAGGCTAATGCCAAGATATATGTCTTAAGCTCAGTGTAACTTAGCGAGTAGAGTTTGGGGGTTGTTGCTATCATTTCTGTTCCTTATTTTTATGTTGATTTAAATTTATTTTTGCGCCGCGGCCATCTTTGCTATAGGGGAGTTCTAATAATTCCCTATAAACTCACCTATT
>JBCQUO010000105.1:0-2240 GCA_047173955.1 Rikenellaceae bacterium | reverse complement strand
GTCTACCTGCTTTTATCATTTGTTTCGTATAATTTTCACAAAAGTAACCATTTTTGCGGGACTTTTGCTAATTTTGTTCCATATATTTGGCAAAAGCGGATGAGAGAAGAGAAAATAAAGATATTAGGAGCGCGAGTTCACAACCTCAAAAGTGTTGATTTAGAGATACCTCGCGACTCTTTGGTAGTTATAACTGGCCTTTCGGGGTCGGGCAAATCGTCGCTGGCATTCGACACAATTTATGCCGAGGGCCAACGTCGTTACATGGAGACTCTTTCGACTTATGCCCGACAATTTGTCGGAACAATGGAGCGTCCCGATGTCGATAAGATCACGGGCCTAAGTCCTGTTGTGGCCATCGAGCAGAAGACAACCAACAAAAATCCGCGCTCAACGGTTGGTACCGTAACCGAGATCAACGACTTTATGCGTGTTCTCTTTGCGCGCGCCTCGCGTGCCTACTCACCTCAAACGGGTGAGCTGATGGTGCATTACACCGATGAGCAGATACTACAACTTATCCTTGAGGGGTTTGCAGGGCAAAAGGTGGCGGTCGTCTCGCCGATTATCAAAGGGCGTAAGGGACACTACCGCGAGCTTTTTGAGTCGCTGCGCAAAAAAGGTTATATCTACGCCCGCATCGATGGCGAGATCCGCGAGTTCTCGCAAGGAATGCGCCTCGATCGCTATAAAACACACGATATAGATCTGGTGATAGATCGCTTGCGCGTTACCGAAGATAACGCTAAAAGGCTTTTGAAATCGCTCCAAGAGGCGATGAAACAGGGTGATGGCACCATGGCAATCTATGACTACGAGTCGGATGGTTCGCGCTTTTACTCGCGACACTTAATGTGTCCCACAACAGGCGTAGCCTTTGAGGAGCCCGCCCCCTACACCTTCTCGTTTAATTCACCCAAAGGGGCTTGTCCTCGATGTAATGGATTGGGCGTTGAGTCGGTATTTGAGCTGAGCAAAATAATTCCCGACATGGGGCGCAGTGTGCGTGAGGGTGGAATCGAGCCCTTGGGTAAGTATCGTAACAATATGTTGTTTGCCATCTTAGAGATGCTCTCGCGCCGTCATGGTTTCTCGCTCGATGATCCATTGGACTCTTTGGACGAGGAGTCTTTAAGTGCGTTGTTGTATGGTGACTCCGACCCGTTGACTGTCGATATGTCCGAATTTTCGCACTCCCACGGTGTCCAATTGATGGCTTGGGAGGGTGTTGCGGAGTATATCGCACGCACCGAGGATGATGATTCGAAACGTGGACAAAAGTGGCGCGAGCAATTCTTAGTGACCCAAAAGTGTGGGGAGTGTGGCGGAACTCGACTTCGTCGTGAGGCACTACAATTTCGAATTGGGGAGTGTAATATTGCCGATCTTAGTGCACTCTCGATCACCGATCTTGCCCAGTGGATGTCAACAATCGAGGAGCATCTCAACTCTAAGGAGCAAAAGATAGCTCGCGAATTGGTCAAAGAGATCCGTGAGCGTTTGCGCTTTTTGGTAGATGTCGGATTGGGCTACCTATCGCTTTCGCGTGCCTCGCGGAGCTTGTCGGGAGGTGAGAGTCAGCGTATTAGGTTGGCCACTCAAGTTGGATCCAAGCTGGTGAATGTGCTCTATATCTTAGATGAGCCGAGTATTGGTCTCCATGGGCGCGATAATTATCGCCTTATCAAATCGCTCCAAGATCTTCGTGATGCGGGCAACTCGGTGATTGTTGTGGAGCACGACGAGGAGATGATGCGAGCAGCAGATTTTATTGTCGATGTTGGACCCCGTGCGGGTCGTCGTGGGGGTGAGATTATGGCTGCTGGTAGCTTTGATGAGATCGTAAAGAGTGATTCAATTACGGCTGATTACCTTACGGGTCGCCGCTCGATTGCCTTGCCCGAGCATTTGCGCGAGGGTAGTGGCGAGAAGATTGTGTTGCGCGGTGCGCGAGGAAACAACCTTAAGGGTGTCGATGTGGAGTTTCCATTAGGTAAATTTATCTGTGTTACGGGTGTTAGTGGCTCGGGTAAGTCGTCGTTGATCAACGGAACGTTGCGCCCGATTATTAGTCGCACACTATACCGTTCGCTCGATCGAGCGTTGGAGTATGACTCGATCGAGGGACTTGAGAATATCGAGCTGAATTCAACCTGCAAATGCAACTGAATTCATATTAATAATTTGTTTAAATTTTTCATTTGGTGTGAGGTATCCGAGTCTTTTACGAGGACGATTAT
>JBCQUO010000041.1:0-17078 GCA_047173955.1 Rikenellaceae bacterium | reverse complement strand
AAGGAGAGTTTTACCTCTCTTTCCTCTCTGAAAAAATATTTTATCTCATTCTCTGCAACTTCCCAATTCCTCAGTTGCATTTACAAGTTGAATTCAGGACTTCTTCAAGCACGAAGATGAGAAGTCATATATGGTCTACAATGTAAACGAGGCGATTGTGGTTCAAGAGGTAGATGGAATTAAGCCTTACTACACTCAGCTTTTGTCTACGGAGCTTAACGACAGAATGAATTCATGGCTCAAGATGATGGATGGTGAGACACTTAGTGAGTATAACGAGCGTGTGACAGACGAGAGTCGTATGGAGCAGATGATGCTCTTTGAGCAAGAGATATCGACAAACCTAGCCGATGACCTATTGACTAGATCTAGCGCTACAGCAGGAGACTATAACTTGGAGTCTAGTATGCTTGCCATCGACTTCAATACGATGCCAACAATCTACCTCGAGGTCCCCGGAGATGAGGTTGGTGACTTCATGGATATGAATAACCTTGAGTTCCGTAACGCTAAGTATGCGGTGACCGAGAATGATAACTTCGAGCTTATCTATGCCGATGTTGTCAACAAGAAGAGTGGTGCAAGCTATACGTTCGATAATTTGGAGCGTAAGTCGTTGGAGTACTTGAAGAGTGATGACTATATCTCTTTGGAGCTTGTTAAGCAGTCGAATATGGATGTCATCAAGCTTGAGGAGATCAAAGAGAAGATCACAGCCGAGGCGAAGAAGGAGTCAATCATTTCGGACCACACAAATATCTTGGTGGATGCAAATATCATCCCTTCGACCGATGCAGATGGAAATAATATTGTTAACTACAATATCAACTTCTCGTACCAAGTTGAGCCTCAGTTCTCAGCTATTGAGGATTTCAAGCCGGGTAAATATATGGTTGACGAGTCGGGTGCTGCATCGTCTATGTTGAAGGTTGTCGACCAAGCTCTATCGGGAGATTTCGCTCAATATGTGCAAGCTGGCAAGAAGTTGAAGTTGGTTGTGTCGGGAAGTGCTGACGCTCTACCAATCTCAAATAGAATCGCTTACAATGGAGTTTATGGTGATTTGGTAAATATCACAGTCAAGGAGAATGGTCGTCTATCGAGCATTACTGTAACCAAAGCTGGCGGAATCACTCAAAACAACCAATTGGCATTGCTTCGCGCATGGGGTGTTCAGGATCTATTGTTGGAGAAGAACCCAAGCCTAAACGAGATGGATGTCGATATTGACTACAACATCGAGGTGTTGGAGGGTAAAGGTGGTGAGTTTAGACGCATCAAAGTAGAGTTGATATTCGTTGACGCTCTATAGATTGAGATATAGATAATTGTAACAGTGTGGCGATTTGTGGTGATACAAGTTGGCCTCATTGATATTCAAAACCTCTTGTCGAGATGATTTTTTATTTCGGCAAGAGGCTTTGAAACAATAATAGTAGAAAATAAGGTTATAAAAAGTGGACTCGAGTTATGAGCTCACGTTATAAAATGTATGTATGAGAGTAGTTAAGTCTTTTTTTGTATTGTCATCTTTGTTGTTTTTGGGATTAGCTTCTCCGCTGAGAGCTCAATCCCTCGACACAGCTAATCAATACTATCAAACCTTTATGTCATTGAACTCTTCGAATGGCGGAAAGGATTTGACCTATGATGCGCTGTATAGATCCTACCATGAGTATTTATCAATCCTCAATGGCTCTGTGGTAGGTTCGCAAAGCTATATCCAAGCAAAGAATCGTTTGCGTGGGATGGTTGCCCATATGCGAAATGGAGCTATCTACTACTCCCAAAACGACAATCCAGCCGAGGCTTTGAGATATACACAAGCTTATATTGACATCCCTCTGATGAATGCTTTCGAGACCGAGGTTTTCGAGAAGGATAACTATTATCCTACGATGGTCTATTTTGCCGCTTCGGGAACCTACAATACCAAGGATTATGTGCGTGCAAACACATATTTTAGGGAGTATTTGGATACGGGGGATGAGCGTGCTCGTCAGAAGGTCTTTTTGTATATGGCCAAATCGTGTATGAACATCAACAATCTGGGGTTGGCAAAGATTGTGTTGGATGAAGCGATAAAGAGCTATCCATCGGATTACGATATGTTGTCGATGGCTATTAACTGTTGTATAGATACCAACGATAACGAAAATCTTCAGAAATATCTCACTCGCGCATTGGCGTTGCGCCCCAACGACAATACACTCATAAATATCCAAGGAAAGTTGTATGAGGAGAATTTCGAGTTTAAGAATGCGTTGTCGGTCTACTCGTCGCTTTTCAGAGCGTCACCCAACAGCATAGAGATAGCTAAACACTTGGCTATAAACTACTTTAACTTGGGTGTGACCTACAACAACTTAGCCATGACACAGACGGATAATACCCTCATGGAGTCAAATGTAGCTGAGTCGGATGAGTATTTTAGAGCGGCTATTGATATCATCGAGCGTATTATTGCAACGGACCCTACGTCGGTTAAGTATCTACAGGCGTTGGCCATATCGTACTCTTGCATAAAGGAGTTTGATAAGACCGCTGAGCTCAACAAGAAGATTGTATCGTTGGGAGGAGGCAAGGTCTCGGGAGATGATATACCTCTGATGTTGACCTTTAACGACTCCAAAGCGACTGCCAAAACCACAGCCGAATTCAATACGGGAGATATGCCTCTCTTTTCGGACTATGCCAAAGGGTATATCGAGCATAACCTGCTTTTGTGGCAGACCAAAGACCCATATGAGACGGTCGAAGAGTACCAAAAGCGTGTAAACACGAAGTCAAGAGATAATAAGATCAATGAGTTGTTGGAGATCGCCGAGGCGGAGTATTTGGCAAAATATACGGCCGATGCTAAGTTCACCAATATGTCGTTGAAGCCCTACGATGCCGAAAATAGAGTCTTTTTGGCGGAGTCGGCCTTTGGAGAGGTTATTATCCCTGTGCCGCGCGAGAACAACGAAGCGAAGGTTTTCGAGAGTGGATGGGCTGGGACAAGGTTCAAGAACCCAGAGTTTTATATCAGCAACAATAAAATTTTGGTCTCGAGCCTCGAAATCATAACACCCACGGGTAAAACCTATAAGTACGATAGCGACAAGAACCTGAACTATACGGAGACGAAGATTGATATCAATTTCGAGTCTATCAACAACGATGTTTTGGCGATGAACGAGAGCCGTGACGAAGGCAAGGGCTCAAAGGTGACGCAAAATATTGTGACGATCGGAAACTCGGATGTCGATACCAACATACCGGTGAGCAACCGCGTTAATGACCGCACTTTCGCCGTTATTATCTCTAACGAGAACTACCAAATGGTCGGTGGGGTCCCTATGGCGTTGAACGATGGTTCTGCATTTAGCCAATATTGCAAGCTCACGTTGGGTCTGCCCGAGAGTAATATTCGTTTCTATCCCGATGCAACATATGGTAAGATGTTGAGTGCAATGCGCGATATCAGAGATATCTCGAACGCCTTCAACAACGATATTGAGGTTATCTTCTACTACGCAGGTCACGGTATTCCAGACGAGGCGACACGCAGCTCTTTCTTGTTGCCTGTGGATTCTGACGGCCAGCAGACCGAAGGTTGCTTCTCGTTGGACCGCCTGTACGATATGTTGGGAGCGATGAAAACTCGTGGAGCATATGTCTTTTTGGATGCTTGTTTTAGTGGCTCGAAGCGTACGGGAGGTACACTATCGAGCACGAGCCGTGGTGTAGCTATCAAGTCACGTCCGAGTGATCCCAAAGGTAATATGGTTGTTTTTAGCGCCGCTTCGGACGATCAAACAGCGTTGCCATTGGAGGAGAAGGGACACGGACTCTTTACCTACTATCTGCTCAAAAAGTTGCAAGATACGCAGGGTGATGTTACATTGCAGGAGTTGGGAGAATATGTGATTGCTAATGTGAAGTCGCAGTCGGTGGTTGTTAACCGCAAACTACAGACCCCTACGATTACACCTTCGGCATCTATGGTCGATGCGTGGTATAACATAAAGTTAATTCATTAGACAACAAACAAACCATGAAGCGATTAATAGTTTTATTTTCAGTTGTTTGTCTTAGCACACAGACCTACGGACAGAGTATAGAGGAAATGCGAGCTAAGTTTAATAGTTTTGTTACGCAAATCGAAGAGAAGCACTCCGATTTTCGTAACTCTATCAATGCGAAGTACGCAGATTTTATAAGGGAGACATGGACTAAGCACGCCCCCGAGGCTCCTATTCCGACACCTAGCAAACCAGAACCACCCGAGCAGCCAATATATGTGCCTGCTCCTCAAGAGCCTGATAAGCCCGAACCCAAACCGCAGCCTATCCCCATTGATGATGTTGTTACGATCCCTCAGCCCGAGGAGAAGCCCCAACCGGTGGAGCCTATCGTGGAGCCTAAGCGACCTATCACAGTATCTATCGAGGTTGATTTCTTTGGGCGAAAGTGTCAAATATCGTTGGATAAAAGTGCACCTTTGACCCTTTCGAACAACAACGAGGAGGGTGTGGCATCTGCGTGGGAGGAGCTGTCGAAGGATAAATACAATACAATGCTAAACGAGTGCCTAGCGCTGAGGGACGAGCTCAAACTTTGTGATTGGGCCTATATTCAGTTGGCACAAGCAGTTACACGCGAGCAGTATGGGTCGGATAAGTGCGATGCCGCTATTGTCACCCAAGCCTATATCCTTGTGCAGTCGGGCTACAAAGTTCGCATGGGGCGCGTAGGTGGAAACCTAACATTGTTGCTCCCATCGAGCGAACCGATATATGGCATGACCTATATCAACCTCAAGGGGCAGAAGTATTATGTCTTGTGCGAAGTCGGAGACGAGGATACTATCGGTCTTTGCGATGCCTCTTTCCCCAATGAGAAGATCTTCTCGCTATATGTCAGCGAGCAACCTATGTTGCCTATGCATCAAGTCGAAGAGCGAGTTTTCCGTTCGGTTAAATTGGGCGGCGATGGTATAACCCTCGCGGTGAATCGCAACCTTATGAACTTCTACGGCACCTATCCCAATTGCGAGTGGAATATTCACGCGATGGCATCCCTAAGTGACGAGATCAAAGAGCAGCTGTATGCATATCTAAGACCTGCCATCGAGGGTAAAAATGCCGAGGCTGCAGCCAATATCTTGATTAATTTCGTCCAGACAGGCTTTAGCTACAAAACCGATGAGGAGCAGTTTGGTTACGAACGTCCGCTGTTTGGTGACGAGACCTTTTTCTATCCCTATAGCGATTGTGAGGATCGCGCTATTCTGTTCTCTATCTTGATCCGTGACCTTATGGGGTTGGATGTGGTGTTGCTCAACTATCCCGAACACTTGGCTACAGCCGTTCACTTTAAAGATGATATTCAAGGTGACTATATCGAGCTTAATGACAAGAAGTATTTGGTGTGTGACCCAACCTACATAAATGCGGAAATTGGTCTTACAATGCCCGATATGTATGGTCAACAGGTGCGTATCATACAACTATAGAGAACGTTGCAAGGCAGATGAAAAGGTGGACTCAGAGCCGAAAGTTTAATTTCGCGGTTAGAGTCCACCTTTTAATATTTGTCCATTACAATATACAAGTGCTTACGCTCGCCTACTCATTTGTAACCTCGCCTTTGGACTCAATCTCGTGATTGTGGCTCTTGTGGCCGACAACCACAGCCATTGAAGTGTTGTTGGTCAACTTAAGGTTGGTGCAATCTGCTTGGCTATATGGAGACATCGACTCGCCATGTTCGGGTTGAGTGTAGCCCACAAGTATAGGTAGCTCTTGGGTGCGATTGATCCCTTCGTAGGGGTTGAGCGTAATGGTATTGTTTGTGCCAAACACCGTAATCAATGAGTGAACCTGACAATCCGACTCATTGGCGATAAGCGACATCTCGACATCACAATTATTACCCTCGACAAACAATAGTGGTCCATAGTTGGCATCACCCTTACACCCCTTAACTATAGCGCCCTCACCAATCCAGAACGAGCGCTCGCAACCGATAGCTGTACAGTTTTCGAGATAGACGCTCTCCGAAGATGAACGAAGCTCAAATCCACCACGAGTATTTTTGGCTGTGCAGTTAATCATCTTTAGGTTTTTGCAGGGTGCATAGGTGCGGAATCCCTCCTCGCATAGTGACTTCATGTAGTTAGGGGTCACCACAAACTCCCCCTCGCGGTTAGGTGTCCATGTTCTAAACTCCACGTCGTAGGCTGGGCCACTTGTCTCGGCCAATACATCATTCGTCGAGCGCATCTCGCCCTCGCAATAGCAATCCATAAGTGTCACATCGCTTGGCCCTTGTTGGATAAATATGGCATGGCCAAATGAACGCATATATATATTGGCACCGCTAACCGTTGTTCCCGAACCTGTGATAAGAAGTCCGCTATGCTTTTGGTGCTTGATGACATGCTCCTTGCCCTTACCGAAGAGATCTCCATAGCCATAGGGGGCTGATCCCTGCACACGCAACGTAAGGTCGTTGACTCTGTTGTTTTGGCCATTGATCGTAAATGCGCAACCTCCGGGAGAGGTGGTCTCGCCAATGTGTTTAACCTCGAGACCTGTGATGGTGTTGTTGTCGCCCGACAACAATATCTCGTCGGTGTGAATAGGGTGTTTGAGGAGCTTTCGGAGCTTGGTGTCGATCTCGAAAACCACACCCTCCATATCAATCGAGTTGTTGTTGCCCGAGAATTTTAGGTATTGGTAATCCTTGCGAGCCACTCTGTTTTGGATTGTGTCGGCATTGATGTAATCAGCCATTTTGTAGGTGCCGGGCATCAGCTTTATCGACTGATTGTCTTGCGCCACCAACGTGGCAAATTCGGCGAGTGTTGTCACCTCGATCGTGTCGTCTTGGGTGCAAGAGGGCAACATTAGTAGCAACGATGCTGCTACAGAGTAGATTAGTTTTTTCATTTTTTTAGTGGGTATTAGGTTGTGATTTTTTTTAAGATGGTGGACTATTTATGCCTCGTTATTGGCCTAGGATCATCCCAACGATAATAAATGCAGCGAGGGTCAAACTAGCTAGTCCATTGAGCGTGCCAAATGCAATACCTATATTTGTCTGTCGTGTGGGGGTGACCAAGAGGTGTTCGGCCGTCAAGATCACCGTGAAGATCCCAAACCCAATCCAGCTCCACAGCGAGTAGGGTAGGGAGTAGACAAATGCAAAGAGTGCGGCAATAGAGACAGCGTGTAGGCAACAACTAATCGTGAGTGCCCCTTTGACCGAAAACCTCGAGGGGATAGAGTGCAATCCATTTTGGATGTCGAAGTCGCGATCCTGAAGCGCATACATAATATCGAACCCCGAACACCATGTAATAACGACCAACGACAAGAGCATCGGACTTAGAGCCAACACCTCTGCCGTGACCGCCACATATGCACCCATCGGAGCTATGCCCAACCCCAGCCCCAACACCATATGGGCGAGGGAGGTGAACCTCTTGCAGTAGCTATATATGAGCACCACAAATAGAGCCACGGGAGATAGCCACATGGTCATCGTGTTGATCGACGAGGCGGTTAAGATAAAGAGCAGCGAGTTGATAACCACAAACGCCATAGCCGAGCGAGCCGAGATCTTGCCTGCTGGGATCTCTCGCTCAGCTGTGCGTGGGTTAGCCGCGTCAATATCCCTATCGGCCCACCTATTGAACCCCATAGCCGCATTGCGCGCAAAGAGCATGCAGAGAAGAACCTTTAGGAGTAGGGGCCACTCGAAAGGGTAGCCGCAAACCACGATCGCATAGGTGAAGCCGATCAAGGCAAATGGAAGGGCAAAGATTGTGTGCGACAACTTCACAAGGTCGCTATATTTTTTTATCATTTCAGTTTTATTGCGTTAAAAATTTCATGGTATCTATATCGTCGGCATAGTCAAAGAGAGTGGGGTGTTGCGCCTGCCCAAAATCGACACTCCATGGGTGGTCGATGATGCTGCTCACTATGCACTGAATTTGTGAATCGTGCGACTCAATCCACTCACGGGGCTCACCTATATCCTCGTACTCGCAAACCGAAATAATACTCAGCGCACTCGAGATCTCCGATGAATTCACAAACAGCGACGAGCCATTGTCGTAGAACTTGACCCCCTGCATGGTGAGCAAAGCCCTCTGTTGTAGGTAGTTGCTGCGATACTTGGGGTGGGTATCATATGGGGGTATGCACAAGCTATACCCTTTGGGCACAAATATCATCGAGACATTGCGACAACCCAGCCCCGAATACATATATATATCCTCCACCAAACTCTCCGCTTCGCCCTCCGCTCCCGACAATACTGCTATGGAGTGACGCGCTCCACGCAAAATAGTGGGCACATTGGCATATAGCGCCCCGAAGTGTTTAACGGCCCCATCACCTCCCGTGGCGATTACTCGGTCGGGATTTGTGATTTCACTTATATATATAGGTGCGCTTGGCTCAATCTCCTTAATCACCGAAATGACCCACTCCATCAATACGCGATCCTTGCTCGAACACTTCACATATGCGTTGTGGCCCGCCATAAACGCACAAAGCATGTCGAAGAAACCCACCAGCGGTATGTTTCCAGCCATCACAATCAAGACGTTTTGGGGGGTGCCAACGGGCAGAGTGGGGTAGTGTGCCATCCACTCGCCTAACCTCTCGGGGTTCAACATATCGTGACATATTGCCCCCACCGCCTCGGCTATCTCGGAGCCTCTAAACCAAGGGTTTTGGCGCGATACAGCCTCCACGATTTGTGGCTCTGGCCCACCTTTGATCCTCTGGGCTAGCTCTACGACTATCTCTATTTTTCTTTTCACGCCACAAATGTAACAAAAAAAGAGTCTTTAGGCGATCTTTTTCAAATAAATTGGCTGAGTGTTGTATAAGAAAAATATTTTTTGTACCTTTGCGGACCCTACAGAGTGTAGGGGGTTGGATTACAATTTATAACAGTATTAATTAAACGTAAACAAAGTGGATTCATTAAGCTACAAGACTATCTCTGCCAATGAGGCAACGGTTGACAAACAATGGGTGTTGATCGACGCTACGGACGAGGTATTGGGACGTCTTGCATCGCAGGTTGCAAAGATCCTACGAGGCAAGCACAAGCCAAGCTACACTCCTCACGTTGACTGTGGTGACAACGTCATCATCATCAACGCCGACAAGGTGAAGCTCACTGGCAAAAAAATGACGGACAAAGTCTATGTTCGTCACACAGGTTACCCGGGAGGTCAGCGTTTCGCTACTCCAGCGGATTTCCTAGCAAGAAGACCGACCTTCGTATTGGAGAAGGCAATCAAGGGTATGTTGCCCAAAACACGTATGGGAGACGCAATGTTGCGCAACCTACGCGTCTATGCAGGTTCAGAGCACCCACACGCTGCTCAAGAGCCAAAGATTATTAAGTTAAACGAGATTAAGTAAAAGATTTATGGAAGTTGTAAACACCGTCGGTCGTCGTAAGGCTGCTGTGGCTCGCGTATATGTGAAGCCGGGTAATGGTACTATTACAATCAACCGCAAAGAGCTAGAGGTTTACTTTCCTTTGGAGATTCTACGCTATCAAGTAAAGCAACCATTTTTGGTTACTGAAACTGAGGGTAGCTACGATGTAACTATCAACCTTGATGGTGGTGGTATCAAAGGACAAGCTGAGGCTGCTCGTTTGGGAATCGCTCGCGCATTGTGCGAGATTAACGCTGAGTTCCGTCCTGCTTTGAAGAAGAGCGGATTCCTCACGCGTGACCCAAGAGAGGTTGAGCGTAAGAAACCGGGACAACCCGGAGCACGTCGTAAGTTCCAGTTCAGCAAGCGTTAATATACGCTCACGATCGAATTTTTTCGGCATGTACAACTTGGGTTACAAACTTTGTGGACTACACTTTTGTATTACCAACAGGGTTGCCTGAGTTGCGGAAAACTTTGAAGGATTGACTCTCCTAGCGGAAGGTCACTACCCCAGAGTTGAAGAAAAGAGAATTAAAATTAAAGAACAGAAATTAAAGATGTCACGTACAGATTTTAATACATTGTTAGAGGCAGGTGCACATTTCGGTCACTTGAAGCGTAAATGGAACCCCAAAATGGCTCCATACATCTTCATGGAGAAGAATGGTATTCACATCATAGATCTTCACAAAACAGTATTGAAGATTGATGAGGCTGCTGCCGCTATCAAAAATATCGCTAAAAGCGGTCGTCGTGTGCTATTTGTAGCAACGAAAAAACAAGCTAAAGAGGTTGTTGCCGAAAAGGTATCAGCAGTCACTATGCCATACGTCACAGAGCGTTGGGCAGGTGGTATGTTGACTAACTTCCCCACCATACGTAAAGCCGTAAAGAAAATGGCGACCATCGACAAGATGAACGCTGACGGTACTTACGATAACTTCTCAAAGAGAGAGAGACTTCAAATTTCACGTCAACGTGCTAAGCTAGAGAAGAACCTTGGTTCAATCTCAGACCTTATCCGTTTGCCAGCAGCATTGTTTGTTGTAGACGTGCAAAAAGAGTCTAACGCAGTCAAAGAGGCTAAGCGTTTGAATATCCCCGTATTTGCAATGGTTGATACATGTTGTGATCCAACCGACATTGATTACGTTATCCCAGCAAATGACGACGCGGCTAAATCAATCGCAGTAGTACTAGACGCTATGTGTGCAGCTATCTCTGAGGGTCTCGAGGAGCGCAAGCTAGAGAAGGAGAAAGATGCTCAAGTGGAGGGTGCAGAGGATGCAGCTCCAAAGAAAGAAGCTAAACCACGTATCAAGAAGGTCGTAAAGACTAACGATGACGAGGCTGTAGCTGAGGTTGTTGCTGCTCAACAAGCAGCTACTGAGGAGGCAGCTCCAGCAGTAGAAGAGTAAATTATTCACAAATCAAAGAGTAAAACACTATGGAAATCAAAGCAGCGGATGTAATGAAACTCCGCAAGATGACAGGTGCAGGTATGATGGATTGCAAGAAGGCTCTAGTAGAGGCTGAAGGCGATTTTGCTCGTGCTCAAGATATCCTTCGCGAGAGAGGAAAGCAATTGGTTGCTAAGCGTGCTGATCGTACTGCCTCTGAGGGTGTCGTAGTTACAAAGATTGTTGACACTAAAGCATACATCCTTTGTATGGCTTGTGAGACTGACTTCGTGGCTCAAAATGCAGAGTACTCTGTATCTGCAAATGCAATCCTTGATGTAGCAGTAGCAGCTGATGCAGCTGACGTTGAGGCATTGATGGCATGCAAAAACTCAGCAGGTCAAACTGTAGAGGAGATGATGACTGAGAAGTCTGCACAAACAGGTGAGAAGATCGAGCTTCCTTACTACGCTCGTATCGAGGCTCCTTACTGTGCTGAGTACGTTCACTTCAACAAGAAGTTGGGTACAATCCTAGGTTTCAATGCGCCAATTTGTGAGGAGGTAGCTCGCAAGGTTGCTATGCAGGCTACTGCAATGGCTCCAATCGCTATCTCGGATGCAGATTGTCCAGCAGACGTTGTTGCTCACGAGCGTGCAATCGCTATCGCAGCAATGAAGGAGGATCCAAAGAACGCTAACAAGCCAGATGCAATCTTGGAGAAGATCGCTGAGGGTAAGATGCGTAAATTCTTCGAGGAGAACACATTGCTTTTGCAAGCAGTTGTTGGCGAGAAGAAAACTATCGCTGAGTTTATCGCTGAGTGCGACAAGGAGGCTACAGTTGTTGCTTACAAGCGTTTCGCTTTGGAGGTATAATCTAGTTTTTTATATACTAAATACGTCTTTCACCATTGGTGGAGGACGTATTTTTTTAGTGGTTATAGGGGGTATTTCTCAGAAAATTTATGTAAGTTTGTGGTCTGGGGCGGCGTGGATAGCGCCCATCGCAGAAAAGAAATTTATATCGTGTGCGGATGAAACAACTCAACAAACTATTGATCTATCGCAAGATGTTCTTTAGGCCATATATCAAGCGTCTACTCAATTTTGTGGGGGCTATGACATACGTGATGTCGGCCTTGCTGATCCTCACGCTTGTCTTCGAGAATGGTTTTATGATCTCGCAGGGCGAACGAGAGGTTATTGGGATGATCTATAAGTGGGTCTGGGTGACATTCATCGCAAACTTATTGCTTCAGGTAACGCTGAATTTCCACGAGGCCAAACACAACTTCCGCAAGGTGACATGGATCTTTGGGATGTTGTTGTTGCTCACCCTGATCCCTGCCCTTATCGCTCTGCCTACTAACTTTCGACTGCTAGAGATCATATGGGAAGTGCTCCATAGTAAGCTCTATAATCTTGTGATTTTGGGAACTTTGTCGTTCTTGCAGCTCTCGAGTGGGATCATGTCGCTGTTGGGAAAGCGAGCCAACCCCTCGTTTATTTTCTGTTCGAGTTTTGCTATTATTATTCTGGTCGGGGCTGGGATGTTGATGTTGCCAAGGTCGACCTATGACGGCATTTCGTTTATAGATGCGCTCTTCACTTCGACCAGTGCTACGTGTGTCACGGGGCTTACGACCATCGACATAGCGCAGAATTTCACCACCACAGGGCTCTTTATAATTGCACTATTGATCCAGATCGGAGGGTTGGGTGTTATGACCCTCACGAGCTTCTTTGCGGTCTTTTTCATGGGCAATGCGTCGTTCAACTCTCAGGTGATGATTAGCGATATGGTTAGCTCCAAGTCGTTGAATTCGTTGGTCTCGACGCTGCTCTACATCTTGGGGTTCACCCTCTTTACGGAGCTCTTTGGTGCGGCGCTTCTCTTCTGCGATATCCACGGCACGATGGGAATGACGCTCAATGAGGAGATCTGGTTCTCGGTTTTTCACTCCGTGTCGGCATTTTGCAACGCTGGTTTCTCGACCCTCCCCAACAACTTAGGCAACGAGATGTTGATGACTAACCACAATTTCTTCTACCTCACAATCTCGGCTCTTGTTGTTTTGGGAGGTATAGGTTTCCCGATTTTGGTGAACCTATATGCCACGCTGCGCTATCGACTCTCTTCGCTCAAGGATAAGTATATCAGCCACAAGGAGCGCGAAACTAAACGTGTGCACCTCTACAACCTCAATACCCGTATTGTGCTCTTGATGACCACCATCTTGCTTCTGTTTGGTACGGTTGCAATAGCTATGATGGAGTGGAATAACGCCTTTGCTCACCTTCCGTTTTTCGACAAAATTGTCCAATCCATCTTCAACTCCGTTGTCCCTCGCACGGCAGGATTTGCGAGCGTTAGCATCTCGGCATTTAGTATCCAGTCGTTGCTTTTGATTATGATTTTTATGGTTATCGGAGGAGGTACACAATCTACGGCTGGAGGTATCAAGGTCAATGTTTTTGCCGTTGTGTTGTTGAATCTGGGGGCTATCCTTCGTGGGCGCGAGAATGTCACAATCCACAATCGTACGCTCTCGTATGACTCCATACGTCGCTGCAATGCAACCTTTATCCTCTACCTGCTCTTTATCTTTGGGGCTCTGTTTCTGCTCACCATCTTCGAACCCGAAGCATCAGCCCTATCGCTCTTTTTCGAGGCTATATCGGCGCTGAGCACCGTGGGGTCGTCTATGGATCTGACACCAACGTTGGGCGGAGAAAGTAAGGCGATTATAATCGCTCTGATGTTTATTGGTCGCGTGGGTGTCCTGACCATTATGACAAGTGTAATCAAGCAGCAGCAACAGGCCAAGAAGTATAGATATCCGAGCGATAATATAATCATAAACTAATTCCTCTTTGCGTACCCTAAAAGTTTTGGGGAGATCAAAAAAAATAGGTATATTTGTATTAAGGGGAGGTTTGTTTCTCCGCTTAACCTTAACCACGGCCCAGATATGAAGTTTGCATATTTAATTTTATCTTACAAAAATTTTGAACAACTCAAAAGATTCATCTCCTCGATCGAGGGGGATGGGGTACGTATATATATCCATATCGACAAGAAGGTCTATGTGTCCCCTCAGCTTCGCGAGCAGCTCATAGCCCTTGGTGGTAATATCTCTATTGTGGATGATTGCGACCGCGTGAGTGTCTTTTGGGGCGGATTTAGCTTGGTCGACGCTATGATTGTGACCATGCACAGCTACCTCTCCGATGACTTCGTGGCGGACTATGTACACATCTGTACCGATAGTGACGACCTGATCCGTCCTCGCGCGGAGATGGAGCAGTTCATGATAAGCAAGGGGTTGGACCGAAACTACCTGACCCTCTATGCGCTGCCCAACGAGATGTGGCGTGATGGAGGCATGGGGCGTTTCATATATAAATGGAGCTACGACTATCGCTCTAAGTTCGGGGCGATGTTGTCGGTCAAGATCCAAAAGATCTTGGGGCTGAGGCGTAAGTTACCCCCCACGGTTGAGTTTTATGGAGGCTCGTCGTGGATGACATTGACCCATGCGGCAATCAGCTACGTATCGCAGCAGAGTGTTCCTAGCAACGAGATCTTTCGTCACTTTAGGTATGTGGCTATCCCCGATGAGTCCTACATCCACACCCTGCTGATGAACTCCTCTCGCTTTAGGGATAGCGTGGAGTACAATAACCTCCGCTACATAAAGTGGTCACCCCCTTCGCCCCATCCCCAAATATTAACGCCGCAGGATCGGGATGAATGGTTAGCATCGGGGCAATTCATCGGGCGTAAATTTTTACCCATGCCTCTCTCTCCCAAAAGCTGGCACGAGAGGTGGGGAGTAATTCGTTCGAGGGTAGGGAACTATTTTAAACATTTTGGTAGATAGAAAATATAACATATTATTTATGAAAAAAAGATTGATGGCCGCAGCATTTGTGCTGATGAGTTTAGCGGTAAATGGACAAGACAAATTTCTAGTCGCAGGAACAAGTTCCGCCAATATCGCCATTGTAGATAAAGATACCAAGAGCGTGGAGTGGATATTCTCGGGGGTCAACAAGGAGGTGAAGGAGTGCAATAGCCTCATCTACCTCGATGGCGGAAATGTCGCCTACACATACAAAAAGGGTGCGTATATGGTCTCTTCAGAGGGCGATGTCCTATGGAGCTACAAGGTCAACGAGGGCGAGGAGATGCAGTCGATCTCGATAATCAAGGGTGGTTATATGTTGGGTATAGCTGGTAACCCCATGCGAATAGTTGAGCTAGATAAAAATTGGGAACCTAAGCGCGAAATAACCTTCGACACTGGGGTTGAGAATATCCACAGACAGTTCCGCCAGATGGCCAAAACAAAGCGTGGCACATACCTCCTCCCCATCAGCTTCTCGAAGAGGATCGTTGAGCTCGATGCCACGGGTGCGATCCTAAAAGATATTCACCTAGATCAAAGTTCATTGTATGTTACGACCGACAAAAAGGGGGATTGGATTGCTACAACGGGGCATAGTGGCGATATCTATAAGATCAATGCCAAGAGCGGCGAGCTCTCGATAATCGTTAGTGGCAAGGATCTAGGTGATGGTATCAAGATCGAGTTCGGAGCTGGTATCGCAGAGCTTAAGAATGGCAACTACATGCTCACCAACTGGGTGGGACACAATGGCGATCAGTCGCAACCAATCCTCATTGAGCTTACTCCCGAGGGCGAAGTAGTGTGGAGTATGAATAAACTCCCCGAGCTAATCTTCGCCGCTGCAATCTTCCCTATTTCACGCTAACGTTGATATGTGACGCGCGATCACATAAGCCATACTCCATGCTGCTTGGAGGTTAAAGCCACCAGTGATTGCGTCTACATCCAAAACCTCTCCAGCCAAATACAACCCCGGGCATCTGCGTGCCTCCATTGTGGTTGGGTTTATGCTCTTGATGTCGACACCGCCGCATGTCACGAACTCTTCGGTGTGGGTGCTCTTGCCGCTTATATGATACTCGTCGGCCATAAGTACCGAGACGATACGGTTTATCCCTTTGACCCCCAATTCGACCCATCGACGTTCGGGCGAGATGTCGGCACGCGACATGATGTGTTGCCACAATCTGTTAGTGATTCCAAAAGGGGCCACCGAGCTTACGAGCTTTTTGCTATTATAGGTGATTATGCGATTTATCTCGCTCAGCACCGCACCTTCATTGGGGGCGCTAGTCCAATTCACTAGGATCTCGCCTTGGTAGTTAGCCTCGCTGAGTCGACGTGCTGCGTAGGACGACAACTTCAAAACCGCAGGTCCGCTCACTCCCCAATGGGTTATAAGAAGTGCCCCCGACCCTTTGAGCTTTGACCCCTTGAGGGTGACTGTGGCATGCTCCATTACAACCCCCATCAGTTCGGTTATGGGGTCCTTGATCTTGAAGCTAAATAGCGATGGCACAGGGGTGATATAACTTAATGGCAGGCTGCTAAGGTAGTCGATTTTATCCATCTGCGGAGCCCCTCCCGAGGTCACAATAACGCTATCGCAACATATGGTCTGTGAATTGGTGGTGAGGGTAAATACACCATCCTCCGAGTGTTCGATCTTCTGTATTTTGTGGTTGCACTTGATCTCTACACCAAGTTCGTGGGAGAGTTGTAGGAATTTATTAATAATCTCTTCGGAGCTCTGCGAGGCTGGAAAGACGCAGCAATCGCTCTGTGTGGTGAGTTCGATGCCGTGATCCTCAAACCACGCATATGTCGCCTCGTGGTCAAAAACGCGAAGTGCGTGGCGCATGATCTTCTCGCCTCGGGGGTATACTTTGGCTAGGTTGTCGACCTCTTCGAATGAGTTGGTGAGGTTGCAACGTCCGCCGCCCGACACACGAACTTTGGCGAGCACCTCAGCGGCCGCTTCATATATTGTAACCTCGACCGAAGGGGCCAATTTTTTGATATTTATTGCGGCAAAGAACCCTGCGGCTCCACCCCCTATAATTGCGATTTTCATGCGGCTTTGTTTTATAATGTAGGTTATTGGCCACAAAGGTAGCAAATAGAGTTGACACTACAAATAAACCCCACTTAGTACCCACAAAAAAAGGTTGCTCGATGCATAAAGCCTCAAGCAACCCAATATATTAAAAACGTGAGTTTTGGATAAGGGAACCTTATTCAAAACACCTCTAAAATAAGTCTCCCCCAACGGTTTGGGGGAGATTTAGAGGGGGTTATCGA
>JBCQUO010000040.1:0-17357 GCA_047173955.1 Rikenellaceae bacterium | reverse complement strand
CTCTTGGTCACTTGTGCTAACATAGTAAGCAACATCTGGATCCTCAGACATACCGATCTTAGTGTGAACACCGGGAGCGTCAAGTTCCCAACGACCCTCGTAGTTCCACAAGATACCGAAGTTAGCGATCAACTCATCATCTGTATAAAGATCATTGTCTGTAAACTCTGGAGCATTTGTAGCCAAAGTATACCCGTCGTCACCTGTATTCTCATACATATTTACATACCATGTTGTGTCATAAACAAGATCACCGTTATCATCAGTTGATTCAGTTAGGTTGTATGTAAGTACACTACAGAACTCACGATAAGGGAAACTCTTACCAGACTCCCAAGTAGCCTTCTTATCTTGAACAGTGATAGATGGACGATCTGTGTAACCTGATCCACCGTCAAGGATACCGAACTTAACACGACCATAGTTTTGGCGATCAGCTGTAACACGTAGTCTAAGACCAGAACCGCCCTTAGCGTCAGTTAGCTCATAGTAGTTAGCATCACCTTCAACCTCTGGGTGGAAAGAGTAACCACGATCATAAGCGTTAGTTGAGTTATCAACAATAACGTCTGTAACGGTCATGTGAGCATCCGACTTGATTGAACGAGCACGAACCTCATTGATGTACTGAGCAGCAGAAGCAGGAGTTCCCAACTCGATATAAGCCTCAGCAGTCATCAACAATACATCTGAGTAGCGAAGAAGTGGGAAGTTAGTAGTTGAGCTATTAGAGTTTGTACGATAGATATCGCGGCTCTCGTGCTCACGTCTCCACTTACCAAGTGATTTGTTCCACAAGTTAGCACTTGGATAGTACCATGTAGCACCTGTATCAACACCACCAGCAGCGTCTGACACCATTGTACCCATGTAAGTTGTCTGAGGAAGCTTTACGTGTGTCCAAGTCTCGTAAGAGAACTCAGGAGCATTCCAGTAACGACGGTCATCACCATGTCCGTAAGACATAATCAAACGTGGGTGAGCGTAGCAGTACTGAAGACATACCAAACTATCGTAGTTGTAAGTACCATTGGAATTGTATGGTCTACGAGTCAAACCGAAGTTACATCCGATAGGACCAGCAGTGTTACTATCGTCGTATGAAGACTCATTACCATAGAAAGTGTAACCGATCTCGAACATAGACTCGCTAGTGTAACCATCAGTAGCAGCAGTGATAAATACATCCTCATAGTTATCAACAAGTGTATTCTCACCCATTGCAACAACCTTCAATCCGTAGTCACGAGCCAACTCGAAGTAGTACTTTTGACCCTCAGAGAGAGATGTAGCAGACGAACCACCACCTGTACCATCCTCCAACTTACCGTAGTTAGGGAAACCAGCAGCAGTCAAAGCGACACGTTGAAGGTAACCACGAACGGTGTTAAGAGATACGCGCTCTGAGTAACCCAAAGTAGCCCAAGTTTGACCTGTCTCCTCCAACAACTCCTCAGCAGCTTGCAAATCCTTGATACATTGTGCATAGATTACGTTTGGAGTAGAGATTGGCATAGATGTATCCTCGTATGTAAGAACCAAATCAGTATACATAGGTACACCAGTTGAAGGGTGAGCCCATTGAGAAGCCAACAAGTAGTGGAAGTATGCTCTAAAGAACAAAGCCTCACCCTTTGCATTCTTGTAAACGCTCTCTGTCAAAGAACCTTGGTTCTCGTCGAGACCCCACAACAAATATGAGATATCCTTCAATGCACCATAGTAAGCAGTCCACAAAGCCAATACTACAGAGTTTGTAGCAGTCGTAGTGTAGCTATTTGGACGGTCAGCATTGTAGTTGTAGTAGTACTCCTCATCAGATCCACCTTGGATGTTAGTGAAGTAGTTAGATCCACAAGCACTTGTTCTAAGAACAGTGTATACAGATGTAAGAGCGGCAGTAATCTGATCGTCTGTTTGATAGAACGAATCTGATGTTAGATTGTTATAAGATGTTGGGTACAAAAAGTCCTTACAAGAACTTAATGTCAATGCCACACAAGCTATAACAGATACCGATAGATATTTTATATATTTTTTCATAATAGTTTATCTAAATTATAGTGTGATTGTCAAATTTACTGAATTTGTAGATGTACGTGGATAAGCCGCATTATCGTAACCCGGAGTCAATGCAGAGTAACCAACATTCACCTCAGGATCCTGTCCAGAGTAGTTAGTCAAAGTCCAAAGGTTCTGAGCAGAGTAAGATACGCGAACGTTAGTCAAACCAAGCTTAGATACGATCTTCTTAGGCACTGTGTAAGTCAACGATACAGTCTTAAGACGAAGGTAAGAACCATCCTCCAAGTTATCGTTACTCAAGTTACGTTGACCGTTAGCAACAAGCGATTGATACTTAGCATCGTTGTTGTCACGTGTCCAGTAGTCAGCCATCATAGAGAAACGGCTGTAACCAAATCTACGAGAGTCAGCAGTGTTCCACATACTATACATTGTACCATTGATAATTTGGTTACCATAAGAGTAAGTGAAGTATACGTTCAACTCGAAGCCTTTGTAGCTAAAGCGGTTAGCCAAACTACCAGAGTGCTTTGGATATGGAGAACCAATAACCGTTTGGTCATTTGAGTCGATAGTACCATCACCATTCAAGTCAATAAACTTCTTAGATCCGGGAAGTGTAACCAACTTAGATGTGATGTATGGGACGTTATCGTTAAGCAAATATCTGTAAGCATTTCTGTAAGTACCATCAGCTTGCTCTGTAGATTGACCAGAAACGTCCAAACACTCGAAGTCTTGCTCTTGGTAGAAACCATCACCTACATATCCGTAGAACTGAGAAACTGGCTCACCTACACGTGCAATGTGTGAATCAGACAAGTATCCGCAATTAGAAAGGATAGACTTCTCACCAGATGCCAAAGACTCAAGTCTGTTCTTGTTGAAAGAGATGTTGAATGTAGATGTCCACAAGAAACCTTTCTTGTCGATGTTTACAGTGTTAACCGCCAACTCAAGACCCTTATTTGAGATCTCACCAACGTTACGAGTCATTGACGAGTAACCGCAGTTTGTAGCCAATGTAGAGCTCATCAATAGGTCATAAGTGTTCTTGATATAGTAGTCAACCTCAAGCTTAAGTCTATTCTTGAAGAAAGAAAGCTCAACACCGAAGTCCCATGTACGAGTTGTCTCCCATGTAAGACCCTCATTTGCGATAGTCGATGGGTATGTACCATAAGTGTCCATCTCGTTACCGAAAGAATAACGGTCACCAGTAGCGGTTGTCATAAGCGCTTGAGAAGCGAAGTCTCCCACACGGTTATTTCCCGAGATACCGAATGAAGCTCTAAGTTTAGCATCGTTCATAACCTTCTTAACTGGTTGCATGAAATCCTCCTCTGTGATACGCCATGCCAACGCACCTGATGGGAATGATCCCCATTTGCCTGACTCAGCAAACTTAGAAGATCCATCACGACGAATAGTCAATGTAGCGATATACTTAGATTTGTATGCGTAGTTGATACGACCATAGATAGACAACAATGAGCTAATAGAACCTGTTGAAGTTGAAGAGCTCAAAGTACCTGAGTCAAGAGCAGCTACACCCAAATCAGAGTCTGGAACTTGTGTTGCAGAGAAGCTGTGGCTCTCGCTCTCGTCTTGTTGGATAGAGAAACCAAGAAGGGCATTGATAGAGTGGTCATTGTTGATTACCTTTTGGTAAGTCAATGTGTTCTCACTAAGCAAACTTGAAGAGGTTGCATTTGCAAGGCTACCATTTGCTCCATCGCTAAGACCTGTAGCTGAATCAGATGTTCCCGAGTATGATTTATCGTTGTTGAAAGAGATTGTCTCAGTCTTCTTAAGTGTGTAACCACCAGTAAGTTTCAAAGTCAAAGCCTTCTCCAAGAAATAGATCTCCAAGTAAGCACTAGATGTAAGTTGATCCTGAGTCTTTCTTCTCTCGATGTTATATGAGTTTACAACAGGGTTGTAACGATATTGCTCACCGAATGAACTTACTGCAGAAGATGGCCATGGGTTATAGTTATCAGCTGCATAGCTCCAAGTCTCACCATTAGATCCATCAAGGATTTGGTACTCCAAGTTATACAAAGACTCCTCATCCCATGAAGTTGGACGTGACTCATATACACGGTTCATAAATGCATTAGCAGATGATGAAGAACCAGTTGCTGTATCACCCCATGTGTTTGTTTGAGCGTAGCTAGCGTTGATACCAAACTTAACGTTATCGTTTACGTATTGATCCAACGAGATACGTCCTTGGTAACGGTTAAATCCAGAGTTGATCAAAAGACCCTCTTGGTCTGCGATATTGAAAGAAACGTAGTAACCAGAGTTGTTCTTTCTACCCGAGATAGACAATGTGTGAGTCTGTTGGATTGGGTTACTGTTAGACATTTTGCCTACCCAGTCAAGATCCTTAGCTTTGATAGATCCATAACCAACGACAACGACCTCTTCCATCTCATTCTCGTCGACGTTAAGAGTGATTGACATACCTTGTGTCAACTTTGCATAAGATGGTTGGTAACCGATAAATGAGAGAAGATTATCTGCAAAATGTAATTGAGACAAAAAATAAATGTATTGTAAATAACCAAATTGTTTTGAGTTTCCGAAGTCAGCCGATTTTAGGACAGATATTCTAATATTTATTTTAAATAGACAGGTTGTGCCGCGAGTCTACTACCCCGTTAGGGGAGTATAATAAAAGATAGGTACCTCAAACTTTTAAAAGTTCGAGGTACCTATCTTTTATTATATATTTAACGCAGGGCGTAAATATCTCGCGGCACAAAAGCGCAATAAGGAAATGAAACGAAGTTTCCAAGCCTTTGCTTACTCGCACTGGCCGCCCGCTGCTAGGGCAGTCTAGCCTCTCTGCTCGGCACTAAACCTCTCGGAGGCAAAACAAAAATTACGAGATTGGATCGAAGAGCTCTTCGCACTTTTCGATGATCTCTTCTGCTTCGGCTGTGAGGGGGAATATGTGTGAAGGTTTGAGCATCCAGATCTCCTTTTTCGTTTTTAGGAGCTCTTCGCCACCACCTGTAATATTGAGCATTATGGTTGCGCTCTTCTCCACTTTATTGTCTGCTACGGCTTTGATTAGCGATGCAGTAGCGACACTTGCGGCTGGGTGAATATCCACTCCCTCCAACTTTTTGAATAGCTCTTTGGCCTTGCGGCTTTGTGGGTTTGTAGCGACGAGGACTTCGCCTTTTGTCGCTTTGAGTGCGTCGTAAAGTCCACCGACGATTCCGTATGGGGGGCGACGATTGGATAGTACCTTTGCGTCGATGATCTCCACGTCGCGACGAGCCTTGTCGTCATCGTAGGGTAGCATCTCGCGTGAGTCTACTCTCCACGCGTCGAACATCGGTACGAATGGGGCATTTTGCGACACCATTAGCTTCATGGTGTTGGTTCCGAATCGACCATCCTCAATCAATCTCATGTTAGCTTCCCACGCAGCTATAGCACCTGTTCCGCTACCAACGGCTTGGAAATAGTACTCTGGGATACGACCTATTGTGGTTGTAGCCGACAGCATTGTGCAGGCCATACCATCGCGACGTGCGACATTCTTTGCACCACCTTCGGGGTAGAACATAGAGGATTTGAGCACTACGTTTCCGAGGTGAATAGCGTCGAAATAGTCTCCACCCTTCTCGCAAGCGATAAGTTTAACGCATGGGTTTAGGGGAGCTTCGAACCACAAAGCGTCGAGGTTGTCGGCAGGGACTGTTAGGAGCAGGCGGATATTATTGTCTGAGCAGACCTTTGCAAATGCGCGTGCAGTGTTTCCGGCCGACGACACAACCAAGATCCTATCTTCGCTATCTTTGGCACGAGCACACACGCTATATGCCTCTGTCTCTTTGAATGAGCAGGTAGACATCGTTGCCCCGATTGAGGGGTTGTAGCCGCTAAATGTGATATATAGATTCTCTAGCCCCAAGTGCTCTGCTAGCCCCTTACTTTTGTATGTTACGGGAGCTGATGAGCCGTTGAGCATGCGGCTGATAGGCAACCAATCGGCAAATTTGTAGAGTCCATATTCATCGCCCTTGACGTTGATCTGCTTTTTGGCATATTTGGCACGTACGAGCGATGGGGTGTTGCACTGTTTGTCCTCCATTGTCCAACCTGCATCTTCAAATTGGCGACCTGTAGCGACACATTCGAGTGTGTACTCTGTAGCTGTGAAATCTTTCATGTTATATTATTTTTGTTTGTTTACTTCACTTTATGACATTCGGTTTTTGTAATCTTCGTAACCGAATTTTTTGACCACTTCGACCTCTCCGTTGGCTCTCTTGATAGCTATTGAGGGGTGCGACACGCCATTGAACATGGTGGTTTTGACCATTGTGTAGTGTATCATATCCTCGAAAATTATCTCATCACCCACCTCGGGCTCACGGTCAAATATCCACTCGCCCATGAAGTCTCCAGCCAAGCAGCTATTGCCTCCTAGTCTCCATCCGCTCTCCTCATCTTTGGGGTCGCGAGCGCCTATGATGGATGGTTTGTATGGCATCTCCAAACAGTCGGGCATGTGGCAAGCGAACGACACATTGAGCATCGCGGTCTTTACACCCTCGTTGCGCACAATATCCTCTATGCGCGCTGTGAGCGACCCTGTGCGCCATGTGAAGGCACTCCCCGGTTCCAAGATCAGGCGCAGATGTGGGTACTTGGCTCCGAACTCTTTGAGCAGCGAGATTAGATCCTCGGTGTCATACTCCTCGTGGGTCATCAAGTGTCCACCCCCCATATTTAGCCATTTGAGCTTGGGGAGAAGGTGGGCGTAGTGTCTCTCTATAGCCTCCAAAGCCAACCGTAGATGGTGTGAACGAGATTCGCACAACACATGGAAATGAAGCCCCTCGACACCTTCGGGAAGCTCCGCAAGCTCCTCGGGAGGGATTCCGAGTCGTGACCCTGCGACGCATGGGTTGTAGAGGTCGGTCTCCACGGGTGAGTATCGGGGATTAACGCGCAAACCGCACGATACACCTTGGGCGTGTGCTCGTTCCGCGAAGCGTGAATATTGGCTGAGTGAATTAAATGTGATGTGGCTACTAAGGGTCAAAATCTCGTCGATCTCGGAGTCGGTATATACGGGAGCATATGTGTGTGCCGCCTCGCCATACTCCTCATACACAAGCCTCGCTTCGCTCAGTGAGCTCGCTGTGGCACCATCTGAGTGGAGGGCCAATATGGGAAATATACTCCACATGGCACACGCTTTGAGGGCTACAATCACCTCTGCGCCACTCTCGTGACGTACGCGGTCGATAATGCGAAGGTTATCCATCAGTGACTTTTCGTCGAGCAAAAAGCAGGGGGATGGTAGCTGTTTGAGATTTTTCATTGAACCTAGTAGAAAATGTTTTAAAAACTACGCAAAGATAACTTTTTTGCCCCAAAAATGGCCACGTGGAACCACCAAAAAAGAGGCTATAGCCCCAAAATAAGTATAAATACCCATCGCGGTACCTTATTGACTTATAACGTGTTTTTGCACATCCCAAAGAATTAATATACCTTTGTGGTCAACTAAACAAAACAAAGAAAAATTATGAGTGAAATTTTAGTGTGCACCCAATGCGGTGGCGAGAATGGATATTTTGATGGTAGCCTCAATATTTGTGCTGACTGTGGACATGAGTGGAGTGTCGAGGATGCGGCCGAAGATGTGGCGAAAACCCCACGCGATAGCAATGGCACGGAGCTGATGGATGGAGATGCTGTGACGGTGATTAAGGATCTTAAGGTCAAAGGGTCGTCGATGGTCATCAAGCGCGGAACAAAGGTGAAGAGCATTAAGCTCACCGATAATCCCGAGGAGGTTGATTGCCGAATCGAGGGGTCGGGGATTGTACTAAAAACATGTTTTCTAAAGAAGTAAAAGCTATGAGACGACTATTTTTTGTTGCGGCATCGCTTGTGGCAATGGTGTCGACAGTTTGTTGCGTAGCCTCGGATCTTAACTCGCAGAGTGAGGGAGATATGGGAGCTATTGAGGTGTCGGGAGTTAGGATTGCCCCTCTGCCCGAGACATTGGATTTCGCAGGCGAGAAGGTCCCCTTGGAGTATCGTTACGTGAGGGAGGCGATCGAACGCGAGGTGCTCACCACATCGTGCATGCACACCAGCTCGACAATCGCCCTACGCAACACAACGCGCTACTTCCCCATCATAGAACCGATCCTAAAGAGGAATAATATACCCGACGATTTCAAATATCTGTGTGTGGCAGAGAGCGGACTCAACCCCAATGCCTACTCTCCAGCTAAGGCTTGCGGCTTGTGGCAATTTATCGCCTCGGCAGCCAAAGATTATGGCGTGGAGACGGGCGAGAATGTCGACCTGAGATACAATATCGAGATCGCAACACAAGCGGCATGTGATTACCTCAACGAGGCATACAAACGATTTGGTAGTTGGACACTTGCGGCGGCATCCTACAACGCTGGGCGTGCAGGGGTATCGAGACGTATGGAGACCCAAAAGGTCGACAACTACTGGGATCTGTTCCTCCCCGAAGAGACCATGCGCTATGTGCCTCGCATATTGAGCTTCAAGATCATACATCCCGAGCCTCAGAAGTATGGCTTTAACCTCACGGAGTCGGACTTCTTCCCAACCTTCAAGAACTACACAGAGGTCGAGATCGCGGATAAGAACATCGAGTGGAGCGAATTTGCAGCGCGATATAACACCAATTACAGACAGCTAAGGATCCTTAATCCATGGATCCGCAGCTATAGCTATGCCAACGCCACAGGCAAGACTTATGTGGTGAAGGTACCCAATGAGAAGTTTAAGATCTTGGGGTATTAAGGGAGTTTGACTAACAAGGCGATTTTCGGCACTTCCCTCGCCCCTCAAATCCTCACGTACCTAAAGTACGCTGCGGTTTGAGAGGCTTCACGAAGCCCCAAAACTCATCCTTGTTACTCAAACTCAATACAATAGAAGGGGTCAGATAACAACCCAAAACAAAGAGAATAGAGAAGAACGAAAGATGGTATCAGTAGACTCCTTGGCCGTAGAGTTTGGCGGCACAACACTATTTAAAGATATATCGTTTGTGATAAACGATAAAGAGCGCATCGCCCTGATGGGTAAAAATGGCGCTGGAAAATCGACCATGCTAAAGATTATCGCTGGCGAGAAGATCCCCACGCGAGGACGTGTCACGGTCAACGATGGAGGCAAGATCGGTTACCTGCCCCAACACTTGATGGTCGACGATGGTCGCACGGTATTCGAAGAGACTTCGCGTGCATTTGAACACCTCTTCGAGATGGAGCGTGAGATCGCCTCGCTCAACGAGCAGCTCACCATTAGGGCCGATTACGAGAGCGATGAATATATGTCGATTATCGAGAAGGTGACCGCCCTCTCGGAGAGATTCTACGACATCGACCTCACCAACTATGAGGAGGATGTCGAGAAGGCTCTGTTGGGTCTTGGATTTTTGCGTAGCGACTTCGGCCGTCAAACCACCGAGTTTAGTGGAGGATGGAGAATGAGGATCGAGTTGGCCAAGATCATCCTCCAAAAGCCGACTCTGCTGTTGTTGGATGAGCCGACCAACCACCTCGACATCGAGTCTATAGAGTGGCTGGAGGATTTTATCATCAACAATGCCAATTCGGTGATGGTGATATCGCACGATAAGGCGTTTGTCGACAATATCACCACGCGCACCATTGAGATCACCATGGGGCGCATATATGATTATAAGGTCAACTACTCCAAATATTTGGAGCTGAGGGCAGAGCGTCGTGTGCAGCAGTTGGCGGCCTACGAGAATCAACAACGTATGATCGCCGATAATCAAGATTTTATAGATCGTTTCAAAGGTACATACTCCAAAACCACGCAGGTGCAGTCGAGGGTTAGGATGTTGGAGAAGTTGCAGATCGTGGAGGTTGACGATGAGGATACCTCGTCGCTCAATTTGCGCTTTCCCCCCTCGCCTCGTTCGGGAGCCTATCCCGTTATCACGCAAGATATGACCAAGACGTATGGCGACCACACGGTCTTTAGCGGTGCCTCGATCACAATAGCTCGTGGCGACAAGGTGGCTTTTGTGGGCAAAAACGGTGAGGGTAAATCGACGATGGTGAAAGCCATCATGCAACAGATTGATTTCGAGGGTGAATTGGCTTTGGGCCACAACCTCAAAATTGGTTACTTCGCCCAAAACGAAGCGTCGTTGATAGATGAAAATATCACTGTTTTCAAGACTGTGGATGATGTTGCGGTGGGGGATATACGCTCCCGAATACGCGATATTTTGGGGGCCTTTATGTTTGGCCGCGACGATATAGATAAATTGGTGAAGGTGCTGTCGGGAGGAGAGCGCACGCGACTAGCGATGATTAAGTTGTTGTTGGCCCCCGTCAACCTCCTTATCCTCGATGAGCCGACCAACCACCTCGACCTCAAGACCAAAGATGTGCTGAAAGAGGCGCTTAAGAATTTTGATGGTACATTGATATTGGTATCGCACGATCGCGACTTCTTGAATGGACTCGTCGACAAGGTCTATGAGTTCTCTCAGGGGCGCGTGGTGGAGCACTTGGGGGGTATATATGACTTCTTGCAGAGCAAAAAGATCGAGAACCTACGCGAGATAGAGCGCAAGAAATAGTGTAAAGCATGACCGAGGCAGAGATTGCGGCTCTGGGGCCGCAATGACGGATTTTAAAAAAGCAAAAAATAGAGGGGCCCTGTATCGCTACTGTGCCCCTCTAAACCTATAAATACAACGTCAAAGTATAGGGAGATCATAAAAAATCTTTGAGACAAAAGTAGTGCAGGGTTGTGAATGGGATATATATGTGGGGTTAAAATTGTGTGATCGAAGTTATAGTTATGTTAAAGTTTTAGCCCGTGGCATTTTTACCATATAAAAAAACTATCTTTGTGGCGTAAACGAAATTAAAAGAAGATGTTATGGACAACTACAGGATTTTGGTCGTAGATGACGAAGAGTCGATCTGCGAGATTTTACAACTTAACCTCCAAGCCGAAGGGTATGTTGTGGATGTTGCTTACAGTGCAGAGGAGGCGTTGAAGATGGGAGTTAGCAAATATTCACTGCTCCTGCTCGACATAATGATGGGGGAGATGAGTGGCTACAAAATGTTGCAGGTGTTGCGTGAGGATCCCTCGACTAAGGATATTCCCGTGATCTTTTGTACAGCGAAGGATACCAAAGATGAGACCATCACGGGGCTCAATTTGGGTGCCGATGACTATATCTCGAAGCCATTTTTGGCGCGCGAAGTGGTGGCACGCGTAAAGAGCCTTTTGCGTAGATCGTATACGCGAAGCGAGCCTATACATGTAGAGAGTATGGTCAAGCATGAGACACTTAAGATGGATCTCAACCGTAAGCAGTGTCAGATTGATGGGGCGGATGTCCCAATGACAAAGAAGGAGTTCGAGATCTTGGCCCTTCTGCTCCAAAACAAAAATATGATCTTCTCGCGCCAAGATATCTTGAGCAAGGTGTGGGACGATGAAGTGGTGGTTGTGGACCGCACAATTGATGTCTTTATTACGCGTCTGCGCAAAAAAATAGGTGAGTATGGAAAACATATCGTCACACGATTGGGATACGGATACGGTTTCTACGAATAAGGATTCTGAGCAGAGCTATATACTTGTGGCTCTGCTGATCCTTTTGTGGGGGCTTATACTTGTCTTTGTAGGGTATCAATATTCGCGCGAGAAGCAGTTTAAGGTCGATTTGTTGAACACAAGCCTTCAGCAGCTCAACCTCCATTTGGCCGATGAACTCAATGTGGTGGGCTCCCCCGACGAGCTTTACTCCCGCAATATAGATCGCTTCGATGGGTTGCGCATAACCCTTCTCGACACGGATGGATATATCTTCTATGACTCGAACCCCAACACCGACATCGAGCGTTCGCGAATCGACAACAAAGAGATTGTGGATGCGTTGAGGAATGGCCATGGATTCCATCTCAACACCGAACACGAGAACAACGATTGGGATTATATCTACTCGGCGACCAACTGTGATTCATTGATCGTGCGTTCGTCGCTGCCATACGAGGTCTCGATATCAGAGTTACTGAGCGTGAATAATACATTTTTGTTTGTGGCGATCATGATCTCGCTTCTGATCTCGTGGATCGGATATATGTCGTCGCGACTCTTTGGCAGACTCAAACAGGCAACCGTAGATTTGGAGCGCGAGCACCAACTCAAAGAGCGCGAGGAGCAGGAGAAGTTGCGCATCAAACGCCAACTGACCAACAATATCAACCACGAGCTCAAAACCCCTATATGTTCGATTCTGGGATACCTCGATATGGTTATCCACAACCCTAACCTCACGGATGAGCAGGTGGCATCTTTTGTGGGTAAGAGTTATGACCAAGCCGAGAGGTTGAGGCATTTGATGTCGGACTTATCGACCATCACGCGTATAGATGAAGCGAGCGAGATGATTGAGTGCGAGGATGTTAATATCTCGATGTTGGTGGAGGATATTATCGACGATGTATGTCCACAGGCGCAGCATCAAGTAATAGTTGTTGAGAGTAATCTCCCCGAAGGGGTCATCGTCGAGGGAAACCATAGCCTGCTCTATTCTATTTTTAGAAATCTTGTTGACAACGCTATCGCATATTCTGGAGGGCGCAAAGTGTGGATCGAAATGACCGAAAATAAACTATATCATTTTGGTTTTGTGGTTCGTGACAATGGTATTGGTATAGACCCCAAACATCTAGATTATATCTTCGAGAGGTTCTATAGGGTCGACAAAGGGCGTTCGCGCAAACATGGAGGCACAGGACTTGGGCTCTCGATTGTGAAGAATGCAGTCCTCTTTCACGGAGGGGCGATCGAGGCTCGCATACCACCCAAGGGGGGTGTGGAGTTTCATTTTACACTCAAAAACAAAACGTTCACGACAAAAAAGAGTCTATGAGCGAAAAATAAAACTTAAATTTTTTTAATAATTGCTTAAATTTTAATACCTTTGCGTCACTTGTTTTGTGGTGCGGAGGTGTTTTTTTGAGGGGACACGGGGGCAAAACGGTATTCGAAGAGGAAATAGAATGTGAGCTACCAGTAGCTCGTAAAAAATTACACAAAAAATATGAAAGCAAAATTTGATTTTCAACCAGCCCTATTCACGATGCTGAAGAGCTACACCAAAGAGAAGTTCTTTAGCGACCTTATGGCTGGAATTATTGTCGGTATCGTTGCGCTACCTCTAGCAATCGCATTTGGTATTGCTTCGGGTGTAAGCCCCGAAAAGGGACTTGTCACAGCTATTATCGGAGGATTTATTGTTTCGTTCTTTGGTGGAAGTTCGGTGCAGATCGGTGGTCCCACGGGGGCGTTTATCGTCATTGTCTATGGCATAATCCAGAACTTCGGCTTCGAAGGGCTCGTTGTCTCGACAGTGATGGCTGGTGTGATCCTCATGGTTCTGGGATTCCTCAAAATGGGTACGGTGATTAAATTTATCCCCTATCCAATCATTGTCGGTTTCACTAGCGGTATCGCGCTTACGATCTTCACAACCCAGATCAAGGATCTCTTTGGCCTAAGTCTCGAAAGTCTCCCCTCGGAGTTTGTGTCGAAGTGGATCACATACTTTGGAGCTATGGATACCACCAACTTCTACGCCTTGGGTGTGGGAGTGCTCACAATTTTGGTGATTGTCTTTACCCCCAAAATAAGCAAGAAAGTTCCCGGGTCGTTGGTCGCAATTGTGGTGATGACCGTGTTGGTATATATCCTAAAGAGCAGGTTCGGAGTGACATCGGTCGAGACCATTGGCGATAAGTTCACCATCAACGCCTCGTTCCCGACCCCTCAGTGGATCAATATCGACTTCGCGATGATTAACCAACTCCTACCATCGGCTATCACCATCGCTCTGTTGGGTGCTATCGAATCTCTATTGTCGGCTACTGTGGCGGATGGTGTCACGGGAGATCGTCACGACTCCAATGTGGAGCTTGTGGCTCAGGGTGCTGCCAATATCGTTGTGCCATTCTTTGGCGGAATACCTGTCACAGGTGCTATCGCGCGTACGATGACCAATATCAACAACGGAGGTAAAACCCCAATCGCTGGAGTTATCCACGCTGTGGTGTTGCTCCTTATCCTCTTGTTCCTCGGCCCTCTGACCAAACATATCCCGATGGCTTGTTTGGCTGGTGTTTTGGTGATCGTATCATACAACATGAGCGAGTGGCGTACATTTAAATCGCTGCTCAAAAGCTCCAAGAGCGATGTCTCGGTGCTCGTTGCAACCTTCGCTTTGACGGTGATCTTCGACCTAACGATCGCAATTATGATTGGTCTATTGCTGGCTATGTTCCTATTTATGAAACGTGTGGCCAACATCACAAAGGTGTCGGTGGCAATAGATAAATTGGACCTAAGCAATGAGGGCGAAGTGGCGCACCAAGATGAGGTGTTGAATGTCGCTAAGGGTGTTGAGGTCTACGAGATTGATGGCCCATTCTTCTTTGGTGTGGCCAATAAGTTCGATGCTGTGATGAGCCATTTGGTCGATGCTCCCAAGGTGCGTGTCGTGCGTATGCGTAAAGTCCCATTTATGGATGTTACGGGTGTGCACAACCTCAAAATGATGGTTAAATCATCTCATAGCGTTGGAATTAAGGTTATCCTCTCAGGTGTTAAATCAGATGTGCGCACGACGCTCCAAAGAGCTGGTTTCGATGAACTTATCGGCCAAGAGTACATCTGCTCAAATATCCAAGAGGCTCTCAATATGGCCAATGAATTTGTGGGCCAAAAATAGGGTGAATTATAAGGATTAAGTAGGGTAAAATAATTATTGGTGTGTTTTTAAGAGTGCTATTGGAGATGAGATTTTTTGCCATTGAATTGAAAATATAGTGGTTCTATACTGAAATTTAATAGTGAAAAATATCGCTCCAAGAGTGCTTTTAAAAATATGGCAATAATTGTTTTACACTACTTAGGTTAGTAAAACAGAAAAAAAGTATTATTTTTGTAGTTAAGAATCTGTTTAAGTTTTTCTCGCTATAATTGCTAAGAGAGAAAAGCGACGAGACAGATCCTTAGTAAAATAGTTGAGAGAAATTTAAACAGATTCTAATATAACCAATAAAATGATTAACTGATGAAAAACATTTGGCAAATTTTGACGCTACTGTTGGCTGTGGCCCTTGTAGCGCTAACGATTAAAGACTCTTTTAGAGCAGAGGTGGCAGTTGTAGAGATCGAGTCTATAGACAAAGAGGCTGTTGTTTTGGAGAATATAATGACGCGCAGCAGCGTGAGATCATATACATCGCAACAGATCGAGGAGTCAAAGATCGAGACCCTCCTCAAAGCTGGAATGGCTGCCCCTACGGGCGGAAATAAACAACCTTGGGAGTTTATCGTTGTGACCGATCGCGCTATCCTCGACAAAATCCCTGAGTTTGCGTCGGGTGCCAAGATGGCTACAAAGGCCCAAACAGCGATCATCGTGTGCGGCGACGAGGCTCAAGGAATGGGTGGAACCCTTTCGGAGTATTGGATCCAAGATTGCTCGGCAGCCACGGAGAATATATTGTTGGCGGCCCACGCAATGGGTCTGGGAGCTGTGTGGTGTGGTGCCTATCCCAACAACGAGAATGACCGTGTGGGAAAGATGAAGGAGCTGCTCGGATTGCCCGAAAGCGTATATGCACTCAATGTTATTGTCCTAGGCTATCCCGATTCAGAGGCTACACCCAAAGATAAGTGGAAACCTTCGAAGGTGCACTATAATAAATTCTAAAACGTGAGGATTATTGAATCCCTCGATCTAAATTTTTGAGCAATGATAAGTAGGCTAAAATTTGTTGTCAACATCGTGATTGTCGCGCTTCTCTTTTTGGCGGTTGCGATCGGTAAGGATGGACATATATTGGGCACCCCAACAATGGAGCTCTTCGTGAGTTCGGAGCCCGACGTAGAGGGCGAAATCGAGGTCGAGACCTTCCTATGGGATGGTACGCGTGTGATTAGCTCAGAGAGTTTGGCCAAAGATGTGGTCGGCTTCGCTGGGCGTACCCCCATCAATCTATACGTCAAGGGAGATGTCATCCAAAAGGTCGAGGTGCTTGATAATGACGAGACCCCGAGTTTCTTTCGAAAGGTGACCCAAAGTGGACTCGTCGAGAGCTGGGATAACCTTACCCTTGCCGATGCTGCAACGCTCAAAGTAGATATGGTCTCGGGGGCTACATATAGCTCTCAAGCTGTGGTCGAAAATGTGCAGAGAGCCGTTGCTTATGGAGCAAGCACTGAGCCCCGTGGGGGATTCTCGATCGACCTAGGTCTTAAAAATATCGTGGGGCTACTCGTGATCCTTATGGGTGTCGTCCTAACTATCCTTAGACCCATAAACAAAAAGATCGAGGCAGTGCAACTCCTGCTCAATGTCATAATCCTTGGCTTTTGGTGCGGAAGTTTTATCTCTATGGCACAGGTGGTGTCGTGGTTGTCCAATGGGTTCAACCTCTCGGTATCGCTCCTCTCCGTAGCGCTACTGATGGTGGTGATCCTAATGCCTATATTTGGTCGTAACGGATCATATTGCCACCTCCACTGCCCAATGGGATCTGCCCAAGAGCTGCTTAGCATGTTGCGCCTTCCGCAGGCTAATTTCTCCCCAAGTGTGAACAAGTTCCTTAACAGATTGAGGTATTATATTCTCCTCGCCCTGCTCTTTGTGATGTGGATGGGCGTTGGCTTCGAACTCATGGATTATGAACTTTTTACAGCCTTTCTGGTGAGCTCAGCCTCTACAGCAGTGCTGATCCTAGCGGCTCTGTTCCTTGTCCTCTCACTCTTTATCAAACGCCCTTACTGCCGCTATATCTGCCCCACAGGAGCTATGATAACTGTCATGCAGAAAACAAAGCAATAATTCGTTGAGGTTTAATACCGAGGTCTGCCCTAACGCCGGGCGGGCGCACAGCAAGCTGTGATTTATTATCCTTGCGCTTTGTGTTGTTTATGGCCGCGAGCCGTTTTCTCGCTAAAGCGTGAAATTTTAATATTTAATGGTGGACCCAGATCTCGAAAGTAAACTTTCGGCTCCGAGTCCACCATTAAACATTTATTCCCCCGAAAGGGGGAAACTCCTCGCGGCCACCCCCACCCAAAGCGAGGTGGTATTATTCATACTTCAAACCTTAATTCGCATAACTTATCACTAAGTAGTCGACCCTTATATATAAATTACCATCTTGATTTATAATGAATTACGACTGGTTTAGGTTTGGAAATATCTGCAAGTTTTTGTATCTTTATGG
>JBCQUO010000104.1:0-2458 GCA_047173955.1 Rikenellaceae bacterium | reverse complement strand
CCTCTTAAGGGAGCAAAACCTTGGTTTTGCGACTAAGTCCCCTCCATCGGGGAGGGGATTTAGGGGAGGGGTAAAGTATAATAAATGTAAAAAAGCCGAAAAAAAATCCAAACCTTAATTCGCATAATTCATGAAAGTCAATGTAGCAGAACGAGCCGCTAGCGCTCGCCAATATTTCTCCAACGGATACAACTGTGCCCAATCTGTCGTCTTGGCATATAGCGACATTATGGGCGCAGAGCCTCAACTCCTAGCCACTATCTCCGCATCGTTTGGTGGAGGGATGGGCCGCCTGCGCGAAGTGTGTGGAGCCGTGAGCGGAATGTTTATGGTCGCAGGGGTAATAGCCCCTGCATATGACCCAACAATCAAAGCTGCCAAGACAGCAAACTACACCCTCGTTCAACTCCTAGCCGAAGAGTTTCGTCGCGAGAATCGCTCGATCATATGCCGCGAACTCCTCGGACTCTCGCAGATCAAGGATGACCCCACACCCTCGGACCGCACACCCGAGTATTACAAGAAACGCCCCTGTGCCGACCTTGTCGAGATGGCTGCAACGATCGTCGCCAACAAAATCAACGAACTGGATATTAAGGAATAAATTTTTGAAGAAATTCGCATTTCGTCTACTTGGTTTTATGCTTATGTTGTCTCCTACGCTTTCGTTTGGACAAATTGGCTCCGAGAACTTAACTTTTGCACAGGCCGATAGCCTAGCGAGAGTTCACTACCAACAAGCAACATACGGTTACGCAAATCTAATAGAGGAGAGTTGGGAATCAAAACTGCTGAAAAATGGCGAGTACCAAATGCCATTTGAATACTATATCAATGGCGATATACCGGAAGAGGGATATCCATTATACATATCTCTTCATGGTGGGGGTGGAACCACCGCCCAAGATAATAATCAACAATGGGAGAATCAAAAGAGGTTGTATGGCACTGTCGATGGTCTCTATTTTGTGCCACGATCACCTACCGATAGTTGGAATATGTGGCACCAAGAGTATATGGAGATATTTTTGTTGCAGATTGTGACATATTCGGTGGTAAGGCTAAATGTAGATCCCTCGAGAATATACCTCCTAGGCTACTCGGCAGGAGGTGATGGAGTATATAATCTAGCAACTCGCCTAAGTGACAGATTTGCGGCTGCGGCAATGATGGCTGGACATCCCGGAGATGCTCAAATAGAGAATTTGCGAAACCTGCCATTCTCTATACATGTCGGGGCAGATGATGCTAGCTTTAATAGAAATGGGCTAGCCGTAGAGTGGTTAAGAGCATATGAGAGGCTAAATAGTGCAGATCCTCAAGGATTTGGGTACAACATAAACATATATAAAGACAAGGGGCACTGGATGGATGGTCTCGACGCTAGTGCTATTGGTTGGTTGGCAAACTACCGACGAGTAAGCACTCCGGGTCGTGTTATTTGGATTCAAGATGACGTGCTACACACCCGCAAGTATAATCTCGAAGTCCGCAACCCTAAAGCGGGAGATAAAGTTGAGCAGGTAGTTGATTTTGACAATAATGCTATATACATTATGTCTGACCACTATAAAGAGGTTACAATATGGCTCGATGACTATATCGTGAATCTCGACAGACCCGTTGTTATTGTATTCAATGGTCGCGAAGTGTTCAATGGAATGGTCTATAGGGATGAACGCAACATAGTTGAAAGTATCAGCTGTCGCTTAGATCCTGAATATATATACTGGGGCAAGGTGACTGTGAGCAGATAAAGATGATATGAAAACGCTACTTCTAAATATCATCGCTGTAGCTGTTACATTACCTGTGTTCGGCTCGCCTCCTATGTTATCGCCTTCGGTTCTCACAACAGATCAAGAGGTTATTGATGCAATGGGTGAATTGGTGGAGTTCCCCCAAGCGGCGATATATAGTAGCCTTACTGATATTGCAAACTTTACTCTGCACATTAGGAATAATAACGAGGTGCGTGCGGTTCATTACGATGAGACATATTATTGGGCATTTACAGATGCAATAGAGAAAGCAATTGACAACCTACCACCAATCGAGCTGAGTCGAAAGAATCAGGGCGATAGGGAGTGTCACGACATTAATATATCAATTAATTTCGGTACTTTATGCAACCCTTTGTTCAAGTTTATGTATGTTGAGATCGAAGATATGGTACCTCCCCGATATGATGCTAAATATGGTAGCTATGGTTTGATCTTAGAGTTGCTGTCGGATGACGATCGGTTAGAGTTATATAACCAAGGTGCTAAATCCTTATTAGTTACGCTATATATTGAGCGTGATGGCTCAGTGCCGAATGTCGCAATATCTACCCTTAGTGGCGATAAGGTCGCACAATATAAGTAGGGTAAAATAATTATTGGTGTGTTTTTAAGAGTGCTATTGGAGATGAGATTTTTTGCTATTGAATTGAAAATAAGTAGGGTAAAATAATTAT
>JBCQUO010000002.1:0-72643 GCA_047173955.1 Rikenellaceae bacterium | reverse complement strand
CGTTGATAGGTGGATGAAATTTTAAAGATGGCGTAGAGGGATGTGAGGGAGCGTACTTATGCGTACGTGACCGATCAGCACTATACGGTATCTTTGAAATTTCGCCGCCTTGCAACGTTCTCTACTTTGTGTATCTCTCCTCGACAACACCCCAATCCACAACGTTCCAAAACATTGATACCGCCTCGGCTCGGTTGTTACGATAGTCGATGTAGTAGGCGTGCTCCCACACATCAATGGTCAACAAAGGGGTCAGACCATGGATTATGGGGTTGCCTGCATTCTGCTCATTGATGACCGAGAGTCGACCTCCACTGTCGGTCGCCAACCATACCCACCCCGAACCAAAGAGCGCCATGGCGCAACTGTGCATATGCTCTTTGAGACGCTCCACAGAGCCATACTTAGCCACTATAGCGTCGAGGAGAGGTCCCGAGGGCTCTACCTGTGGGGTTGGGGAGAGCTGCCCGAAATAGAACTCGTGGTTCAACACCTGAGCCGCATTATTGAATATCGCCCCTCCCGACCTCTGCACAATGCTCTCCAAGCTCATGTTCGCAAAGGGGGTCGACTCAATCAACTCATTGAGCTTATTGACATAGGTCGTGTAGTGCTTGTCGTGGTGAAAGGTCAATGTCTCGGCCGTGAGGACCGGAGAGAGGGCATCGTAGGCGTAGGGAAGAGGCCTAGCCTCTATTTTTGTAATTATCATAACTCGTCCGTACTTAAGTTTTACTCCTCATCAATAGCCTCAAAAGCCCACTTCGACTCCCCACATACGGGACAGATCCAACCCTCGGGCAGCTCCTCATAAGATGTTCCAGCCTCGACACCATTGCTGGGATCCCCAACAGCTGGATCGTAAATGTAGTGACACACCGTGCATTTGTACTTTTTCATAACCTCAATTTTTTTAGTTTATAATTCCAAACCTCCTAAAACTCAAAAACCATGCTAGAAATGTGTTGGAGGTTGCGGTGGACTTTTGGAGGCAGTCCTCGGAGGCAGTCCAGCCTCTTAAAAGCAGCAAATAAAAAAAGCGATCGCCAGATGATAGGCGATCGCTTTTAAGAAATATATGTCCTCTCGGTCAGAGTCTCTATAGGGCAAGCCCCTCGACATCTGATTTAAGGCCGACAACGAGGTTATCGTAGTCTCTAAGACCTGTTCCTCCGGGGATAAGGTGTCCACAGATAACATTCTCCTTAAGGTTAACAAGTGGGTCGATCTTTCCTTGGATAGCCGCCTCGTTGAGCACCTTGGTGGTCTCTTGGAAGGATGCTGCCGAGATGAACGACGATGTTTGGAGAGCTGCACGTGTGATACCCTGAAGAACTTGGTTCGATGTTGCTGCGACGATATCGCGCACCTCGACCAACTTAAGATCCTTACGTTTGAGCGTAGAGTTCTCGTCGCATAGTCGTCTCACAGAGATGATTTGACCCGGCTGTACACTTGTAGAGTCGCCTGCATCTATAACCACAACCTTGTCGTAGAGGTCGTCGTTCACATTCATGAACTCCCACTTGCCGACAACTTGGTCCTCGAAGAACTGAGAGTCTCCCGGATCGTCGATCTTGACCTTGCTCATCATCTGGCGCACGATAACCTCGAAGTGTTTATCGTTGATCTTCACACCCTGCATGCGGTATACCTCTTGCACCTCATTGACGATATGCTCCTGAACGCGGGTTGGACCCAAGATTCTGAGGATATCGGCTGGGGTAATAGCACCATCCGAAAGTGGGTTACCAGCCTTCACATAGTCGTTCTCCTGAACAATGATCTGGCGTGACAACGGCACCAAGTATCTCTTCACATCGCCCTGCTTAGAGGTAACGATGATCTCGCGGTTACCGCGTTTGATCTTTCCAAATGCTACCTCACCGTCGATCTCCGAAACGATAGCTGGGTTCGATGGGTTACGAGCCTCGAAGAGCTCCGTAACGCGAGGAAGACCTCCCGTGATATCGCCTCCCGACTTACCAACGACGCGTGGAATCTTGATTACGATATCTCCAGCCTTCACCTTAGCCTTATCCTTAACAACAACGTGGGCGTTAACTGGCAAGTTGATAGACTTGATCTCCAAACCATCGCGATCGGTGATCTTGATAACTGGGTTCTTCGTCTTATCTTTACTCTCGACGATTACGCGCTCCGAAAGACCTGTCTGCTCATCACGCTCCTCGCGATAGGTGATACCCTCGATAACACTATCGTAGGCGATAACTCCATCGTGCTCAGAGATGACAACTGCGTTGTATGGATCCCACTCGCAGACCAAATCCCCCTTGTGGATCATGTCGCCATCCGCCTTAAATACGATCGAACCGTATGGAAGTGCGTGGGTGTAGAGCACGATCTGAGTTGTTGGGTCGACGATACGGAACTCCGACTGACGCGACACAACCAAGTCGATAGCCTCGCCTTGAGCATTCTTGCTCTTGATGGTACGCAACTCGTCGATCTCCAATCGACCCTCATATTTAGAAATAACGTTTGTCTCGATAGTTGATCCTCCCGCAACTCCACCGACGTGGAACGTACGAAGAGTAAGCTGTGTTCCCGGCTCACCGATAGATTGAGCAGCGATAACTCCTACGACCTCTCCCTTTTGGACCATGCGTCCTGTAGCGAGGTTACGGCCATAACACTTAGCACAAACACCATTGCGAGCCTCACAAGTGAGTACCGAACGGATATCTACAGACTCCAAAGGAGATTTGTCGATAGCCATAGCTATATCTTCGGTGATCTCCTCACCTGCCTCGCAGATGATCTCGCCTGTGAGTGGGTGAACAACATCCAAAACTGCCGTACGACCCAAAATACGGTCATACAACGACTGTACGATATCGTCATTACGCTTGATAGCTGTAGCTGTCAAACCACGCAATGTGCCACAATCAGCCTCATTGATGATTACATCTTGGGCTACATCGACCAAACGACGTGTGAGGTATCCTGCATCGGCAGTCTTCAAAGCCGTATCCGCCAATCCCTTACGAGCACCGTGGGTAGAGATAAAGTACTCCAACACCGAAAGTCCCTCCTTAAAGTTCGACAAGATAGGGTTCTCAATAACCTGCTGACCTCCCTCGACTCCTGACTTTTGTGGCTTAGCCATCAATCCACGCATTCCAGAGAGCTGACGAATCTGCTCCTTCGAACCACGGGCTCCCGAGTCAAGCATCATATATACTGGGTTAAATCCATCTTGATCGGCGATCAAGGTGTCGATAACCGTCTTGGTGAGTTTAGAGTTGATATTGGTCCACACATCAATGATCTGGTTATAACGCTCATTGTTGGTGATAAGACCCATATTGTAGTCATCCATGATCGCATCCGAACGCTCATAACCCTCGTTAACGAGCTTCTCCTTCTCGTCGGGGATAATCACCGCGTCCAAGTTAAACGATAGTCCACCTTGGAATGCCATACGGTAACCCATAGATTTAACATCGTCCAAGAATGCTGCAACCTTAGCTGCTCCAGCGCGCTTCATAACCACAGAGATGATATCACGCATCGAACGCTTAGTCAACACCTCATTGATGTAACCAACCTCCTTGGGGACAACTTGGTTAAACAAGATACGTCCGATAGTTGTCTCCACCAAAGTATCAACCAACTCGCCGCTCTCGTTGAGATCCTGCACCATACATTTTACTGTAGCGTGCAACTCTGCGCGTTTCTCGTTGTATGCGATGATCGCCTCCTCGGCTCCGTAGAATACCAATCCTTCACCCTTAGCTCCCTTACGAGGCTTGGTGATGTAGTAAAGACCCAAGACCATATCTTGCGAAGGTACGGTGATAGGTGCTCCATTGGCTGGGTTCAAGACGTTGTGCGAACCCAACATCAAAACCTGAGCCTCCAAAATAGCGGCGTTACCTAGTGGCAAGTGGACAGCCATCTGGTCACCATCGAAGTCGGCATTAAACGCCGTACATGCCAATGGGTGCAACTGCATAGCCTTACCCTCGATCAACTTAGGTTGGAACGACTGGATACCCAAACGGTGAAGAGTTGGGGCACGGTTCATCAACACGGGGTGACCCTTGATGACGTTCTCCAAAATTCCCCAGATAACTGGATCCTTTCTATCTATAATCTTCTTTGCAGACTTAACTGTCTTGACGATTCCGCGCTCGATGAGTTTACGGATAACGAATGGTTTGTATAGCTCAGCGGCCATATCCTTCGGAATACCCATCTCGTGCATCTTCAACTCTGGACCAACGACGATCACCGAACGAGCCGAGTAGTCTACACGCTTACCCAACAAGTTTTGACGGAAACGTCCCTGCTTACCCTTCAATGAATCCGACAACGATTTGAGTGGTCTATTCGACTCATTCTTCACCGCATTGCTCTTGCGCGAGTTATCGAACAGCGAGTCAACAGCCTCTTGCAACATACGCTTCTCGTTACGCAAGATAACCTCTGGAGCCTTGATCTCGATGAGGCGCTTAAGGCGGTTATTACGGATAATAACGCGACGATAAAGGTCATTGAGGTCCGAGGTTGCGAAACGTCCTCCATCGAGAGGTACGAGTGGACGCAACTCGGGTGGGATAACTGGTACGATATTGAGTACCATCCACTCGGGCTTATTGATGCTAGCTGAGTTACGGAAAGCCTCAATCACATTGAGTCGCTTCAAAGCCTCGCTCTTGCGTTGTTGAGATGTCTCGTTGGTAGCTTTGTGGCGCAAAGCAAACGACACAGAGTCCAAATCTACGGTCTTGAGCAAGATATCGATAGCCTCGGCTCCCATCATCGCAAAGAACTTATTGGGGTCCTCGTTTGGCAACGCTTGGTTACCCTTAGGCAACTGTGCCAAAACATCCAAATACTCCTTCTCAGATAGTGTTTGGAGGTTAGCAATACCTACCGAAGCTGCCTCTCCTGCGTTGATTACAACATATCTCTCGTAGTAGATGATCGACTCCAACTTCTTGGTTGGGATACCCAAAAGGTAACCGATCTTCGATGGCAACGAGCGGAAGTACCAGATGTGAACAACTGGGACAACCAATGAGATGTGTCCCATACGCTCACGACGTACCTTCTTCTCGGTAACCTCCACTCCACATCTATCACACACGATACCCTTGTAACGGATACGCTTGTACTTACCGCAATGGCACTCATAATCCTTTACAGGGCCAAAGATACGCTCGCAAAAGAGTCCATCTCTCTCGGGTTTATAGGTGCGGTAGTTGATAGTCTCGGGCTTGAGAACCTCGCCGCTCGATTGCGACAAGATCTCTTCGGGAGAGGCCAAACCGATCGAAATCTGCTTGTAACCACCTGTTTGTTTATTATCTCTATTGAATGACATAATATCAATTTTATTCTATTACTTTATTCGCGGAGCTTACTACTCCAACTTTACAGATAGAGCCAATCCTCGCAACTCATGCAACAATACGTTCATCGCCTCTGGGATTCCTGCCTTTGGTAGGTTGTCGCCCTTAACGATAGCCTCGTATGCCTTTGCACGGCCCATCACGTCATCTGACTTGATAGTGAGGATCTCTTGTAGAATATTTGCTGCACCAAATCCCTCGAGTGCCCAAACCTCCATCTCTCCGAAACGCTGACCTCCAAATTGAGCCTTACCTCCAAGTGGCTGCTGCGTGATGAGTGAGTATGGACCGATAGAACGAGCATGCATCTTATCGTCGATCATGTGGCCCAACTTAAGCATGTAGGTCACACCCACTGTCGCTGGCTGGTCAAACATCTCGCCCGTACCTCCATCATATAGGTATGTACGTCCGCTATGAGGGATACCTGCCTGAGCTCCCAAATCGTTGATCTGGTCGAGCGATGCTCCATCGAAGATAGGGGTTGCGAACTTAACGCCCAACTCCTTACCTGCCCAGCCCAAAACTGACTCAAAGATCTGACCCAAGTTCATACGCGAAGGTACACCCAGTGGGTTCAAACAGATGTCAACAATTGTTCCGTCGCTAAGGAATGGCATATCTTCGTCGCGAACGATCTTCGCTACGATACCCTTGTTACCGTGGCGACCCGCCATCTTATCTCCTACCTTCAACTTACGCTTCTTAGCTACATATACCTTAGCCAACTGGATAACGCCATTTTGTGGCAACTCATCTCCGTTGGTGAAGTTATACTTCTCGCGCTTGATAGCTGCGTCAGCCTTCTTCCACTCAATTGTATAGTTGTTGATCGTGGTCTCGATCAAGTGATCCAAAGCCTCGTCGCCTGTCCACTTGCAGCTACCCAAGTTAAGGTAACCCATAGCCACTCCGCTCTTCTCGTCTACGGTGTTGCGGCCAATCTCCGACAACATCTTCTCCGAGAAACGTGTGCCTGCGCCATAGAGCTCAACGCCAAAGTAATCCGTAACGCCTACTGTTGTCATTCCATCCAACAGAGTCATCAACTTCTCGACCAACGTATTGGTCAAATCAGCGATCTGCTCCGCGAACTTCTCGTCCAACTTAGCCAACATCTGATTCTCAGCGCTCTTGCTACGCTTACCATCCTTCGTTGCGCGGCTATATAGAGTAGTGTCGACAACAACACCATGCAATGATGGTTGTGCCTTCAACGATGCATCCTTAACATCTCCAGCCTTGTCGCCAAAGATAGCACGCAAAAGTTTCTCCTCGGGTGATGGATCGCTCTCTCCCTTAGGGGTGATCTTTCCAATCAAGATATCTCCGGGGTGGATGTTAGCACCGATTCTCACGATTCCGTTTGCATCCAAATCGCGTGTAGCCTCTTCGCTTACGTTCGGAATATCGGATGTCAACTCCTCCACTCCGCGCTTAGTGTCGCGAACCTCCATGATGTACTCATCGACGTGTACAGATGTGAAGATATCGTCGCGTTGGATACGCTCCGAAATAACGATCGCATCCTCGAAGTTGTAACCCTTCCATGGCATGTATGCCACCTTCAAGTTCCTTCCCAAAGCCAACTCTCCACCTTGGGTCGAATAACCCTCCGTCAAGATCTGTCCCTTGGTGATCTTCTCGCCTGTGAGAACCGTTGGCTTCAACGTCACAGATGTATTTTGGTTCGTACGGCGGTAACGTGGCAACTTGTAGGTTGTGATCTCGGGTGCAAAAGAGCTAATTACCTCCTCTCTTGTACGCTCGTACTTAACCTCAATGCGCGTAGCGTCAGCAAAGATTACCTCGCCATCGCCATCCGCTACAATCTGAATACGGCTATCAATAATCAAATCCTTCTCGATTCCCGTACCTACGATAGGTGCCTCGGTGGTTACCAATGGTACCGCCTGACGCATCATGTTAGATCCCATCAACGCACGGTTCGCATCATCATGCTCCAAGAATGGAATGAGCGATGCCGCGATCGAAGCGATCTGATTTGGAGCCACATCCATCAGCTCCACATCTTGATCCGTTACAACTGGCACATCGGCTCCCTCACGCACCTTGATACGGTCAGGACTTACGAATCGACCCTCTTCGGTGATTGGGGTATTTGCCTGAGCAATAATCTTCCCCTCCTCCTCTTCGGCCGAGTAATATTTAATTTGTGAGTTATCCAGATTTATCACACCCTCCTCCACATTGCGGAATGGGGTCTCGATGAATCCCATCGGAGAGATCTTTGCATATACACACAAAGATGAAATAAGTCCGATGTTTGGTCCCTCGGGAGACTCAATAGGACACAAACGTCCGTAGTGAGTATAGTGAACGTCACGAACCTCAAATCCCGCACGATCACGCGAAAGTCCACCGGGTCCAAGTGCCGACAAACGACGCTTGTGGGTGATCTCCGCAAGTGGGTTGATCTGGTCCATGAACTGCGACAACTGCGAAGTTCCGAAGAATGAGTTAATCACGCTCGACAGAGTCTTAGCATTAATCAAATCAATTGGCGTAAAGACCTCATTGTCACGGACATTCATTCTCTCGCGGATAGTACGTGCCATACGCACAAATCCCACAGAGAACTGGTTCGACAACTGCTCGCCCACCGTACGCACGCGACGGTTAGACAAGTGGTCGATATCGTCAACCTCAGCCTTCGAGTTGATAAGCTGGATCAAATACTTGATGATAGCGATGATATCCTCGCGAGTAAGTGTACGTACACCCTCGTCGGTATCCAAATCCAACTTCTTGTTGATACGGTAACGGCCCACCTGACCCAAATCGTAACGCTTGTCCGAGAAGAACAACTTGTCGATCACGTCGCGTGCCGTAGCCTCATCTGGTGGCTCAGAAGCTCTCAACTGCCTATAGATATAGACAACCGCCTCCTTCTCCGAGTTACATGTATCCTTTTGAAGTGTATTATATATAATAGAGAAATCTACGCCCGTCAATGACTCCTTGTGCAACAAGATAGTCTTTGCGCCGCTCTCCAAGATCTCATCTATGTGTTCCTTTTCGAGTACTGTCTCACGATCAACAACAACATTGTTTCTCTCGATTGAGACAACCTCGCCTGTATCCTCGTCGACAAAATCCTCTACCCATGTCAACAAAACACGCGCAGCCAACTTTCTACCAACAGCCTTCTTCAATGTAGCCTTCGATACCTTCACCTCGTCGGCTAGGTCAAAGATCTCCAAGATCTGCTGGTCTGTCTCAAAACCAATAGCACGCAAAAGCGTCGTTACTGGCAACTTCTTTTTACGGTCAATGTAGGCATACATGACATTGTTAATGTCCGTAGCGAACTCGATCCACGATCCCTTGAATGGGATGATACGAGCCGAATACAACTTCGTACCATTTGTGTGCATGCTCTGGCCAAAAAAGACTCCGGGCGAACGGTGCAACTGAGAGACAATAACGCGCTCAGCACCATTGATTACGAATGTACCACGCTCGGTCATGTAGGGAATTGTGCCGAAGTATACATCCTGCACCACAACTCCAAAATCCTCGTGGTCATCGTCCGTACAGTAAAGTTTCAACTTTGCCTTCAAAGGCACGCTGTAACTCAACCCTCGCTCCAAACACTCCTCGATCGAGTAGCGCGGCGGATCGACGTAATAGTCTATAAATTCGAGAACGAAGTTATTTCTCGTATCTGTGATTGGGAAATTCTCCTGAAATACCCTGTAGAGACCCTCGCTCTTGCGATTCTCTGCGGTGGTATCCATCTGGAAAAAATCTCTAAATGATTTCAGCTGTATCTCCAACAAATCAGGATATGGTACAGGGGTCTTGATTGTCGAGAAGCTTACTCTTTGTTGTTGTTTTGTCGTGGACATGAGGTAGAATCCAAATTTTAGTTGATTAAAGTGCTGCTCTCCAACGATTTCGTACAGCACCCAAAACAATATTAGTCCCACTAACACCTTACAAACCAATCCATTGGCCTCAGGTGCAAGAGCTCGTCATAGCATACAAAATTCCCCAATGTGGGGACCTAATTGATTTAGACGAGAAAAGGCATAGAGCTTAAATTAAGCTCTATACCTGAGTTTGTGATTTAGCTAAGCTAAAAATTACTTAAGCTCAATCTCAGCACCTGCCTCCTCGAGTTGTGACTTAAGAGCCTCTGCCTCCTCTTTAGAGACACCCTCTTTGATAGCCTTTGGTGCAGCATCAACAAGAGCCTTAGCGTCTCCCAAAGAAAGACCTGCAGCCTCTTTAACTGCCTTGATTACTTGAAGTTTAGCTTGACCAGCGCTCTTCAAAACAACATCAAAAGTTGTCTTCTCAGCAGCAGCAGCCTCGCCACCTGCAGCTGGAGCAGCAACAGCAACAGCTGCAGCAGCTGGCTCGATACCATACTCCTCTTTGAGGATAGTTGCCAATTCGTTTACCTCCTTAACTGTCAAATTTACCAATTCTTCAGCCAAAATCTTTACATCTGCCATAGTTGTAATTCTTATTAAATTTTTTTGTTCTTAATTCTTAATTTCTCTCCTCAAGCGCCTTTACGATGCCTGCGATCTTGTGACCTGCACTACCCTGCAATGCAGAAATAACGTTCTTCGCTGGTGACTGCAATAGCGAAATAACATCGCCGATAAGCTCCTCCTTGCTCTTGATTGCGCAAAGTGCATCCAATTGCTCGTCTCCAACATATACTGCGCCCTCCGCGAAAGCAGCCTTCAATACAGGCTTGTCGCTTCCTTTGCGGAACTCCTTGATTAGAGTTGCGGGAGCTTTTGCATTTTGTGTGAACATGATTGAAGTTGATCCCTCCAATACGCTCAACAAATCAGCATCTGCCATATCAGCCTTCTCCAACGCCTTCGATAGAAGTGTATTCTTTACCACTACCAATTTAACATCTGCCTCGAAGCACTTGCGACGCAACTGTGCTGTCTTCTCTGCATTCAAAGACTCGATGTTGGTGATGTAGAAGTGAGGATACTCGTTGAGCTGAGCAGCAAGGGCATCTATAAGTGCCGTTTTTTGTTCTTTTGTCATCTCTTTCTCCTCCTAATTATTTGTTATCTACTGATTTAGGGTCAATCTGTACGCCGGGACTCATTGTTGTAGAGAGGAAAATACTCTTTACATAAGTTCCCTTTGCAGCAGAAGGTTTTAGCTTGATGATCGTCGAGAGGAACTCTTGCGCATTTGCAATGATCTTCTCTGGCTCGAACGATACCTTACCCACTGATGTGTGGACAATTCCGAATTTATCGACCTTAAAGTCGATCTTACCCGCTTTTACCTCCTCAACAGCCTTTCCAACTTCCATTGTTACAGTACCTGTCTTTGGGTTTGGCATCAAACCACGTGGACCCAAAATACGTCCAAGTGCTCCAACCTTTCCCATTACGTTTGGAGTGGTGATGATAACATCAACGTCGGTCCAACCTTGTTTGATCTTATCTACATACTCATCCAAACCTACATAGTCTGCACCAGCAGCCGTTGCCTCAGCCTCCTTCTCAGGTGTACACAATACGAGTACTCGTACTGCCTTTCCTGTTCCGTGTGGAAGAGTTACTACGCCGCGTACCATCTGGTTTGCCTTACGTGGGTCTACACCCAAACGCACGTCGATGTCTACTGAAGCATCGAATTTCGTAAACGTAATCTCCTTAAGAAGAGCGGCTGCCTCAGATAGTTTGTAAACCTTATCGGCTTCAACCTTCGCGTAGGCAATTTTTTGATTTTTTGTCAACTTACTCATTCTAAATTCAATTAGTTGTTAGGAAATTCACCAACTACGTTAAGACCCATACTGCGAGCAGTACCAGCAACCATACGCATAGCAGCTTCAATCGTGAAGCAGTTCATGTCAGGCATTTTGTCCTGAGCAATTGTGCGAATCTGATCCCATGTAACCTCTCCTACTTTGTTTCGGTTTGGTTGCGCTGAACCCGATTTTACACCTGCTGCATCCTTAAGCTGAATGGCTACGGGTGGTTGTTTAACAACAAAGTCAAATGACTTATCGCTATAAACCGTGATGATAACCGGAAGAACCTTGCCTGCCTTTTCTTGTGTACGCGCATTGAATTGCTTACAGAAGTCCATGATATTGACTCCCTTAGAACCCAACGCAGGACCAACTGGGGGCGAAGGATTTGCGGCACCACCTTTTATCTGCAATTTAATAAATGCAGCAACCTCTTTTGCCATAATTTTCCTTAGGTTTTTTATTCTTTATCTACTTGTGTGAAACTCAACTCCATTGGAGTCTTGCGCCCAAATATCTTCACCGATACTGTGAGTTTCTTACGCTCATTGTCGACGGCCTCGATAGTACCTTGGAAGCTCGAGAAAGGACCGTCTGTAACTTTGACAGTCTCGCCAACAAAAAATGGTATTTCGTTCTCCTCCTCCTGTACGCTCAATTCATCGACTCTACCCAAGATTCTCGCTACTTCGGCCTCACGTAGTGGTGTGGCGTTCATCTTACGACTATCTTCTTTGGTATCGCCCAAGAATCCAAGTACATTGGGGATATTACGAATTATTGTGGGAATGTGGCCTGTAAATGCGGCCTCGATCAATACGTAACCCGGATAAGAGACCTTCTCCTTAGAGTATTTCTTTCCGTTGCGGATCGTATAGACCTTCTCGGTGGGGATCAGAACCTGTGAGATATAATCCTCCAGATGGTTATGTCGAATCTCGGTCTCCAAATACTCTTTAACCTTACCCTCCTTACCACCGATCGCTCGGACCACATACCACTGTTTTGCGATTTCGCTCATTGTCTAAAACCTCCGATTTATAAAAATGTTAACCTGCGATATTACCTAGAGTCTGATAGATAGCCTTCATGATACCCTCGAAAGAGAGGTCCATAGCCAAGATCACAACAGCAAATATAGCTGAAGCTACCATCACAACGACGGTAGAACTCTGCAATTGGCTAAATGATGGCCAAGTGACTTTATTGATAAGTTCGTTGTATGACTCTTTAATGTAGTTAATCATTGTAATTTGATTTTGCTTGGCAGGAGCAGAGAGATTCGAACTCCCATCAACGGTTTTGGAGACCGCTATTCTACCCTTGAACTATGCTCCTATAAGAGTTGGAGTGTGAGTGATTCACACTCCAACTTGATATATATGTGGGTTAGTTATAACCCAGAGTTCCTTTTTTGTAGGATTACTCTACGATGCTAAGAACCTGTCCTGCACCTACTGTACGACCACCCTCACGGATTGCGAAACGAAGACCCTCGTTCAAAGCAACCTTGTAGATCAACTCTACAGTGATAGTTACGTGGTCACCCGGCATTACCATGTCAACACCTGCTGGAAGAGTTACCTCACCTGTGATATCCATAGTACGTAGGTAGAACTGAGGACGATACTTGTTGTGGAATGGTGTGTGACGACCTCCCTCCTCTTTCTTCAAGATATAAACCTCTGCTTGGAACTTAGTGTGAGGAGTGATTGAACCCGGCTTAGCAACAACCATACCGCGCTTAACATCCTTCTTATCAAGACCACGCATCAAAAGACCTACGTTATCTCCAGCCTCACCTTGGTCAAGCAACTTACGGAACATCTCAACACCTGTACATACAGAAGTGATTGATTTCTCCTCGATACCTACGATCTCAACTGGGTCACCAACGTGGATAACACCTGTCTCGATACGACCTGTTACTACTGTACCACGACCTGTGATTGAGAATACGTCCTCAACTGGCATCAAGAATGGCTTCTCGTTCTCACGTGGAGGAATTGGAATATACTCATCAACAGATGCCATAAGCTCCATGATCTTCTCTACCCATGTAGGCTCGTCGTTAAGACCACCTAGTGCAGATCCGCGGATAACTGGTGCGTTATCACCATCGAACTCATATTTGCTAAGCAAGTCACGAACCTCCATCTCTACTAGATCAAGCATCTCTGGATCATCAACCATATCACACTTGTTCAAGAAAACAACGATCTTAGGAACGTTTACCTGACGAGCCAAAAGAACGTGCTCGTTTGTTTGTGGCATAGGACCATCAGTTGCAGCAACTACAAGGATAGCTCCATCCATTTGAGCAGCACCAGTAACCATGTTCTTTACGTAATCCGCGTGACCCGGACAGTCAACGTGAGCGTAGTGACGGTTAGCTGTTTGATACTCTACGTGAGCAGTGTTGATAGTGATACCACGCTCTTTCTCCTCTGGTGCGTTGTCGATTGAATCGAATGAACGCTTCTCAGAAAGACCTGCGTTTGCAAGTACGTTAGTGATAGCAGCTGTAAGAGTAGTCTTACCGTGGTCAACGTGACCGATAGTACCGATGTTCACATGAGGTTTCGAACGATCGAATTTTTCTTTTGCCATAGTAGTAAAATATTTTAATTTTTATAAAAATTACTGTTAATTTAGTCTTTCGACCTATTAGCAGACAAACGAGCAACACAAACCTGTCACCTTTCGGTTAACGACGCTTGCATTACACGTATATCTTAGAGCGGAAGACGAGGCTCAAACTCGCGACCCTTAGCTTGGAAGGCTAATGCTCTATCAACTGAGCTACTTCCGCAATTTAATCTTAGTAGAGGGTTTGCGCACAAGTCGCAAATCACAATCCTTTAAGAGATCTTTCTTATGTGTGGGAAGTGATGGATTCGAACCACCGTAAGCGTAAGCTAGCAGATTTACAGTCTGCCCCATTTGGCCACTCTGGTAACTTCCCATCAATACTAAATTTGGAGCCGATGGAGGGATTCGAACCCCCGACCAGCTGATTACAAATCAGCTGCTCTGGCCAACTGAGCTACATCGGCGTATTGATCTTGTTTCGGATTGCAAAGGTATGAAGAAAATTTTAATTTCCAAATAATTTCTCACTTTTTTCGAAAAAAAAGTTTTAGACCATTTAAAAACATCTTCTCAACCTCCACTCAAAGAACCTTTTAATTTCACCTCGACAACACCTTTCGGCACCTTCTCTACTGAAATCGGTTGCAAAGATAGTACTCTTTTGCGAATTAAAAAATATACAAGCAACTTTTTTTAATAAAAAATGCAAAAAAAATTGTTTTAATATATAATATAGGTGGAATGAGTTATGAGTTATGAGTTATGAGTTATGAGTTATGAGTTATGAGTTATGAGTTATGAGTTAAGAGTTAAGAGTTAATGGTGAATTGACGAAAACCTTCGCATATGATTCCCTCGCTTTGGGGAGGGGTGGGGCCGCGAGAGGTTCACTGAAGGTGAACTTTAAAGTCGCGGCCTCAACAACCCACAAAGCGCAAGGAAAGACAAATCACAGCTTGCTGTGCGCCCGCCCGGCGTTAGGGCAGTCTAGCCTCTTAAACAGCCTCTGACCAAAAATCACAAAACAGCCACCACACACAAACAAACACTTTTAATTACCCATAATATATACCCTCTCGCCGCGGCGTTGCATACGGTAATGTTCGCGGGCGTACTTTTCGAGTTTATCGTCGAACTTAAGCTCTTCGAGGAGGATGCTATCGGTCTTAATATGGCCCTGATAGTACTCCGCCTCATATTCCAGAGCGGAGATGTCGCCTCTAATGGAGAGGGCGTGGAGCATATTGCGACCTATGACAAAGAGCATAAAGAGCATGATTACCGCTGTGATGGCGATAATGGTACGATGAATTATGGTCTCTTTGAATGACATTGGGCATTAAGGTAATTAAGGTATATGCATATATTTATGTGTCTGGATCGAGATGTTCCACTCGGGGTGCTCTTTTACGTACTCCACGATTTGGGGCATCATCTTTTCGGCCACGCTCCATTCGGGTTGGAGGAACAACATGCACTCTCGCCCCACATGTGCGCGGTTGGCCTCGGCCCACTCGAAATCGGCCTCCGACTCCACTATCACCTTGAGCTCATCGGCATGCCAGAAGGACTCCTCCAAGGGGGGGAGGTTGCGTTTGGGAGAGAGGCACACCCAGTCGAAATATCCGCTAAAGGGCTGCGACCCCGATGTCTCCAAGAAGATCTTTAGCCTCCTGTTCTTCAGCGCGTTGGTCAACTCCGCGAGGGGATATAGCAGGGGTTCACCACCCGTTATGACGATCGCTTTGGCGGCACACGACGTGGCGCGCTCCACGATCTGGTCGATCGAGACGGGAGGGTAGAGTTTGGGGTTCCATGTATTTTTGGCATCGCACCACCTGCATCCCACGTCGCAACCACCCAGACGAATGAAGTAGGCTGGCTTGCCTGTGTGGAAGCCCTCGCCTTGGATAGAGTAGAAATCCTCCACCAAGGGGAGTCTCTTTCCGCCATCCAAGAGCTCCACGATCTCGGCGCTTCGACTACTCATTGTGGGTCACATATATATCTTGGAGGTTACGCCCCAACTCATTGTAGTCGAGGCCATAACCCACGATAAACTCATTGCCGATCTCCATGGCTACGTAATCTATCTTCACATCTTTTTTGTAGCTATCGGGCTTAAGGAAGAGGGCGCAATACTTCACACTTTTGGGGCTCAACCCTTTGAGGAGGTTATCTATATGGACAATCGTGTTGCCGCTATCGACAATATCCTCCACGATTATCACGTCGCGCCCCTCGACCGATTTGTTCATCCCGATAAGGCTCTTCACCGCCCCCGAAGTCTCCGTCCCCTCATATGAACTTAGCTTAACGAACGAGATCTCGGGACAGAAATCGAGCTTCTTGCATAGGTCGCTTGTGAACATAAATGCCCCATTGAGCACACTAAAAATTATGGGTGGCTGCTCCACATCTGCGTAGTCTCTGTTTACCTCAGCGGCTACCCTTGATACAGCCTCATCAATTGCTTCAGACCCTATCATCTTCTCGAAAACAAGGTCATGGAGTTGAATCTTATCTTGCATTATATGCGAATTAACGTTTGAACTATTTTCTTTTTTCTCTTACTCTTTACTTTTCATTCCAATTCTGGGGCAACGCTTGAACTCCTTGGTGCGATCAAAGAGGTAGCGATAGGTGGTGTGGACCTTGTGTTTGGTCGCACCCACATAGTGCTCTACCATACGGTTCATCACGGGGTTAAAGTCACCCATCCACGCGAACTCCAATGTCTTGTATTTGTTGCGAGGGGTGCGGATATATTGATCCAATACCGCCTGCATCATTCCCGACTCAACACCCTTGCCTCTGAATTCGGGCGCTACGGCGAAGATAATTCCAAAGATACGGTCGCAGCTCCTCGACACCTTCAAGTTCCACATCAGCTGCAACTTCTGCCACAGACCGAACTTACCATTGAACTTACCGATTATGCGGTTAAGGTCGGGGACCATGATAAAGAACCCTATAGGCTCGTCGTTGAAGTAGGTGAAGAAGATGATGTCGGGGTCGATGATCGGCTTCATCATATCCATCATCGTTTTGGCCTCCTCGGCAGTCATAGGCTTAACACCCGAGAAGAGGGCCCACGCCTTGTTATATATGATACGGAAATTCTCCGTCGCCTCATCCAACTCATCCATATTGATGGTGCGGTACGAATAGCCCGGGGTCAACTCTAGGCGTTTAGCGCGCTCGTGGACCCAGTTGTTCACATCGTCGTCCTGCACCTTCCAAAGGTAGGTATTTTGGTTGAAGTAGTTCTTGAATCCGTAGTTCTCGAAGAGATCCTTGTAATAGGCGTAGTTGTATGGGTTCTCGTAGAGGGGTTGGAACTCGAATCCCGAGATCAAGACTCCCCACCAAGAGTCTCTCTGTCCGAAGTTGATGGGTCCATCCATCGCCTCCATACCGCACTCCGTGAGCCACACGCGCGATACGTCGAAGAGCATATCTGCCACCTCTTGGTTGTCTATCGACTCGAAGAATCCACACCCACCTGTGGGTTGCTCCTCGATTGCTGCCTGCTCGCGATTGTAGAAAGCAGCTATACGACCAACGACTTCATTTTGTGAGTTGTAGACAATCCATCGACGAGCCTCGCCGCCTTTGAACAAGACATTTTGCTGAGGGTCAAAAACCTTGGTTATCGACTCATCGAGGGGGCACACCCAGTTGCGATTGCCTTTGTAGAGGCGTTTGGGAAGATCCAAAAATTCACGGTGAGAACGTGAGTCTAAGACTTCGTGAAGTCTATAATTTTCGGTAGGCATAGTTTTCGTAGTTATAAGGCGAATTTGATTTATAAAAATTCGTTGGTTTTTATATTTAGTTATATTTAACCCCCACCCCTAAATCCCCTCCCAAAGGGCGGGGACTTAGTCGCAAAACCGTAGTTTTGCTCCCTTAAGTGGTGCTTTCTTAGGGTTTGAATTCTCAAACCCTAAGAAAGCGGTTATAATTATAGCCACAAAGGTAGCTATATTTTTGAAAAATATGACAATTTCACAGCTCTAATTACTGCATTAACAACAATAAATCAAATTATTTTTCTACCTTTGCCCCATTATAACAACTAAGATTAACCATACATAAGCATATGTTAACGCTTAAACAACTTAGAGACGATCGCGCTACGGCCGAGAGTCGTTTGGCAAAAAAAGGTGTAGACGCTGCACCAATCATCGACCAAATCGAGGTACTCGATGATCGCCGCAAAGCAATCCAAAACGAACTAGACAACTGCCTCGCAGAGCAGAACAAAGCAGCTAAGCAGATCGGTGCACTCATGGGCAAAGGGCTCAAAGAGGAGGCCGAAGCTAAAAAAGCTGAGGTAGCCGCCCTAAAGCAGAAATCCGCTGAACTGAGCGTGGAGTCCAAAGAGGTTGCCGATAAACTGCAAGCTCAAATCGTGCTTCTGCCCAACTTCCCAGCCGACATCGTACCCGAGGGTAAACACGCTGAGGATAACGTGGTTGTGAAGTGTTGCGACGATATCATGGCACTTCCCGAGTCGGCTCTTCCACACTGGGAGCTAACGTCGAAGTATGACATCATTGACTTCGATTTGGGAGTTAAACTCACTGGCGCTGGATTTCCCGTATATAAAGGTAAGGGTGCGAGACTGCAACGCGCGCTCATCAACTACTTCTTGGATCGTAACACCGAGGCTGGATATATGGAGGTTGAGCCTCCGATCGTAGTCAACGAGGCTTCGGGATTTGGTACGGGTCAGCTCCCCGACAAAGAGGGGCAGATGTACCACTGCGGTGCCGACAACCTATATTTGGTCCCCACGGCTGAGGTCCCAGTGACAAATATCTTCCGCGACGTGATCCTCGACGAGAAGGATTTCCCCGTGAAGGTGACCGCCTACACCCCATGTTTTAGACGCGAGGCTGGTTCATATGGAAAAGATGTGCGCGGACTAAACCGCCTACACCAATTCGATAAGGTCGAGATCGTTCAACTCTCACTTCCCGAGAACTCATATGAGGCACTCGACGGAATGGTCGCTCACGTCGAGTCGATAGTTAAGGCTCTAGGGTTGCCATATCGTATCCTTCGCTTGTGTGGCGGAGATATGTCCTTCACTTCGGCTCTGACATACGATTTCGAGGTATACTCAGCAGCCCAAAAGAGATGGTTGGAGGTGTCGTCGGTGTCGAACTTCGAGTCGTTCCAAGCAAATAGACTTAAGCTCCGATACAAAGATAGTAACAAAAAGACCCAACTAGCACACACGCTCAATGGATCTTCTCTCGCTTTGCCCCGAATTGTGGCAGCATTATTGGAGAATTACCAAACAGAGGAGGGAATTCGCATACCTGAGGTATTAATTCCCTATACAGGCTTTGATATTATAAAATAATTTTTTTACCTTTGTGTGTGGATAGTAGGCGACTATCCATATCTATAAGAAAACAAATTTACTTACACATTAAATTTTACGAAAATGGCTTACAAAATTACAGACGCATGTGTTGCATGTGGTACATGTGTTGATGAGTGTCCAGTAGAGGCAATCTCAGCAGGAGACATCTATGTTATTGACGCATCAGCGTGTATCGATTGCGGTGCTTGCGCAGGCGTATGCCCATCTGAGTGCATCCAACCAGAGTAATCTGACGCGGAGTAAAGCCCACTCAAACAAAAGTCGAGGGAGATGAACTGTAAAGTTTACCTCCCTCTTTTTTTTGCTTTGTAGTTTAGCTGTTTTAGAGGCTGGACTGCCCTAACAGCGGGCGGCCGCACAGCAAGCTGTGATTTGTCCTCCTTGCGATTTTGTGTTGTGGCTGTTTGGGGCCGCGACTTTAAGTTCACCTTTAGTGAACGTTTAATATGAAATGAGTACCACAGACCTTGAAAGCAAGCTTTCGGTCTGTGGTACTCATTTCATATTATTCCCCCGTTGGGGGACCCAAAGTCGCGGCCCCACCCCTCAAAAGCGAGGGCGAAAAATAATGATTAATGATTAACGCCGATAATGATTAATGCGAATTAAGGTTTGAACTTTTTTGCCTTTTTTATATATTTTTATATTTTACCCCACCCCCAAACCCCCTCCCAAGGGATGGGGCTTAGTCGCAAAACCAAGGTTTTGCTCCCTGAAGAGGCGCGAATTAAGGTTTGCGTTTTGCTTTATCTTGGCGTGATTTGCGCAAACGGAAATATAGGTATGAACCATAGATCAACACAAGGATCAACATATTAACCAAACGCTTGTTTGTGCGGTCGATCTCGATCTCAGCAAACTTGAACGATGGACGGCCATGTCCATGACCACCTTGTGAAGCCTGTGCTTGTGGTTGGCCTTGTTGCTGGCCACCTTGCGATGCTTGTGGACCTTGTTGTTGTTGAGGTCCGTGTCCTCCTTGTGAAGCCTCTTGTGACTCACCCTCTGCACGAGCTGGACGCTCTGGGCGTTGTCCCTCTTGTGACTCTCCCTCCGTGCGTGGTTGACGCTCTGGACGTTGACCCTCTTGTGACTCTCCCTCTGCGCGAGCTGGACGCTCTGGGCGTTGACCCTCTTGTGACTCACCCTCTGTGCGTGGCTGACGCTCTGGACGAGCCTCTGCGACCATCTCGGTTTGAGCCGCTGCGCGTGCAGCCATCTGCTCTGCGCGAGCCTTATCGCTGATATAGCCACCTAGGTTAAGACCCATAGCGTGGATAAACAACATCGCATAGAGGCCATAAGACCACTTTTGTACCGCCTTCCACTTTTGAGTACCCAACTTGCGGTGTACAGAGTCGAATGAGGTGATCCACAAAACGAGGAACAAAACGAACATCACAAGACCCAAAACATATACGAAGCTAGAGATTCCCGAACCCAAAACGCTTGTTACGCGTGGAGATTGGATAGCTGTCTCGTGGTCGAAGAAGAAGTTCCATCCGCCAACGAAAGTTCCGAAAAGGCGCTTCATAGCGTGAGCGATAACGGGGAAACCAACGATGATAGAGAGCTCCTTGCGGATAGACATCAAACGACCGATGTATTGGTTCTTGGGGCTGAAAGCTCCCATATACATGATGATAATCAAGACAGGGTGAACGAAGTTTCCTGCGCTCGATAGCTCACTGATACATGGGCCAAAGAATGGGATCATGCCCAAGTTTAGGGTGAAATCAATACCACAAAGGCGGCAGATAACAGGGATCACGAAACCTGCCGAGAGCAGACCAAATACCCAGTAATATACCTTATAATGCTTCTTGATTGACTTCGACAAAGCCACTGCAAGGATTGCATAAAAAGCAAGAGCAAAGAGCATTGAGAAGTTTGAGCGCAAGAAATCTAGTAGATCAAATAGTGCTGTTAACATAATTATTTTTTTTGTTTGAGTTAGAAAAAAGGTTTTTAATTGGAGAGCCCCCCGATCTGCTAAGATAGAGGGTACTCTCTTTTGTGTTATGATATAGTCCTAATCAACTGTTTGTGATTACTCTACACCCTCTGGGTAGTTACGAGGAGTAACACCATCGCTGATAGTTGACCATCTCATGTATGTAAAGTGGTCGTTAAGGTTACCCTCGCTGTGGTAACCTGAAGTCACCCAGTAACCTGTACCCATCAATGGGTTAAGCTCGCCTGCACTAGTAAGTGTGTAGCCATTAACCTGTGTACCATCACTACCTCCTGCCTCGTAGATAGTGAACAAATACTTATCCTCGATAAAGTGGATAACCTGACCGTTGTTAACCTCGACTCCAGTTCCAACCATAGTCAAGTTCTTCGATGAATCCTCTACCTCAGAAGCTGTTGCATCGAGATAGTAGAATGCTGAGTCATCATTTTTTGTTGCGATGATGATCTTCTCTACAGATGGGTCATCGAAGCTAGTCAATTTACCAAGACCATAGATGTAGCTAGCGTCCGAAGAGGCACCCTTAGCAACTGTGTTCGCGTTGTCCAAATCGACGTTGTAGATGCAAGAACCTGTCAAAAGAGTATATGGGATATAGATCTTAGACTCTGTGCACAATGGCTCTCCGATTGTGTTTGATGCGTCCATCAAATCAGCAGATACAGGAAGACCGTTGATCTGTGTCATTGTAAGAGTCTCAGCATCGAAGATGTAGAAACGTGAATCCCATGGTTGGGACTTGTGGAAAGCGTAGTAGTAACCCAAATCTGTTGTGCACTCTGCGTCCATTACGCGAAGTAGGTACTTGTCGCCCGTGATGTGCCATACTTGAGAGAATGTACATCCACCGAAATATGTATCCTCAAACTCAACCACTCCGTTGTTACCCCAAGTTGTGTCGATTTGGTCTGTAGATGTGTTGATACGAATAACACCTGCTGTAGCGCCACCATTAGCAACTTTACGCACTGTGCGACCTGCCTCCTCATCATATGTGTTAGATGTGTACTCAATGATAGTCTCTGTGCCATCGCCATTGTCTGTCGTTCTAACGCAGTTGAACTTTCTTGTTGTTCCCGGAGAGAATACATAAACGTAAGTCTCGCTATCGTTAGTCATCATTGTGTTGTATGGGTTACCCAAGTAACGACCATATGCTTGACCAATAAGATCTGTTGTAAGGACCTTTGAAGGTGTTGTGTTCACAAGGTCAAATGGAGCTGCGTTGTTGTAAACTGCAACACGTGCTTTGTGGGGGGTAAGTGGGTATGCGATACCGCTAGTGTATGAACCCGACGAAGAGTAACCTGAACCCACACCCTCAGCACTCATGTAAGCAACCGAGTAGTTCAAAGATACATAGTCCCAAGGCTCACCACCGAAGCCCTCGTTTGTGAGTAGGGTCTGCATGTTTGTCTCGAAATCGTCTGAAGCTACAGAGTAACCCGTAACACCAGTTGTCGCAACCGACACGTAAGTTTTGCCGTTAGCCTCCACAAAACCGGGGAAGTTTACAGTCTCTGGAGATTTCTCACCTGCCTCCATATAGCTACCCAACAAGAAATCCTCTGCCAAAGCATAAGTAAAGATCTCAGCACCCGAAGTGTTGTTTGGGTTAATCATTGTGAGGTAAAGAGCTGTTGGATAGTAGTCAGTCGCAGTAGTCTCATCTCCATCACCTGCACCAGAATCATCTTTTGAACATGAGCTAAAAGCTACAGAGATTGCAGCCATAGCTACAAATAGTCTTCTGAATTTTGTTGTTGTCATCTTGTTTAATTAATTATTTATTTAAATATTTATTGTTTCTGCGTCTTTGACTTATTGATATTCACCCTCAACTTGACGTAAAACGCACGTCCTGCTTTTTGGAGGCTATAGTTGTCGTAGAGGTTAGCATCCGTAAGGTTGCGAGCCTCGAACGTAGCGTTGTACTTGCCATCTTGGAACGCGTAGCCCAAAACCATGCTGTGCGACAACTGTGTGGGTACGATAGCCTTGGTCGATGGATCTCCTAAATTTTCCCAATAGAGTGGAAACTCGTGTTGATAAAAGAGGTCGTACGAGAGGCTAAAGTCATGCTTTTTGAAGAATGACGACCCTTTAGAGAAGATCTTCGATACATTTAACTCACCATCGGCACTTGCGTATTCGTAAGGTGTGTTGGGCAGACGAACTCCATATGTAACACTTGTGAAACTTGTGCCCGACGAGACTACATTTTGCTCCATGTTTCGTGCATCGAGTCGATTGAACGAACCGCCCACATTGAAGAGGTTGTTGTAGCTATAGCGAAACGACAACGTGTAGCCCTTAGTCTCGACCTGTCCGAAGTTTTCGTACGATGCCGACGATACATATATGTTGTAGCTGCTTGTAGTAGACCTATAGATGTAATCCTTCGTGTAGCGATATATAAGATTGACATCTGCTGTGATCGTGTGTTTGCCAAAGTCGCGGCCATACATAAAGCCAAGGTTTACATTGTCGCTCGACTCGGGCTCAAGGCCAAACTCTCCATTCTCGAGGTCGTTGTCTCCAAAGATCTCGGTGGTGGTTGGCAAGCGGTAAGCCAACTCATACGACAACTTCACCTGTGCACCTTTGAGTGGGAAGTACGTAGCCGCAGCTCCATAGCCCCAAAGCGAATTGTTGGTCGACATCCACTCGTAGTCGCCCGATGTACTGTTATATATATTACCCTCGTTGAGCTGCCAGTAGTTTTTACCAAAGGCTGTAGCGTCGAATTTGTCGCTGATGTTGAAGCGGTACGACAATCCCATGATGTTTTTGAGGTTTACCATCGGGTCACTCCACACATCGTAGGTCAATGTAGACTCTATGATTGAACGCGAGATACGTGAATTTGAACTCACAGTCGAAGCCAATGTAAATTCGTGACGATCCTTAAGTCGGTATTTAGCCACTAAATTAACACTGAAGCTGTTGTTCTTCATCTCGTTGTCGGTCATCGAGATTTGTGAATTGGTCACACTCTCGCCCAACCAGTTATATGTCACACCTCCCGGATCGTAGTTGCGCGTGTAGCCCGCCGAGAAGTTCGCACTAAGGCGTAGGTCAAACCCATCTGTAAAGAGGTTATCTTTTGAGTACTCCAAAGTAGGTGTCACCGAGTGTCCCCACTTCTCTTTTTGACCATAAGCACGGTGATCTTGGATTGTTCCATTCTGCACCTCGTTGTCGTACTGCGAATAGTTCAACTTGAAGGTTAGGATGTCGGCCCACTCTTTGTTGGCCACACCCACCGATGCGATCACAGTCTCGTTGTGGTAAGCATCGTTGAAACGTCTAACGCGTTGTGTAGACCCATCTACTGTCATCGAAGCTATACCTCCTACACTCACCAAATCGCACATCATAGCGTCGATCCAGTAGTTGTTGTCGGAGTATGTTTGATAGGCGTTGATGTTGAACATAAGCCCACTCTCGAACACCTGACCGAAATTCACATATGTAGAGTGTGTGTTGAATGACCCATACGAGTACGACGCATCGAGGTTGTAGGAGCGGAATCTTAGACTCTTATCTGTAACAACATTAATTACACCTCCAATCGCGTCTGTGCCAAACTCAATTGGCACAACTCCACTATATACATCTATGCGCTCCGCAAAGTTCGCTGGCATATTGTTGAGCGAGAAAGCCGAGTTGTTGGTATCCATCTCTACACCATCCACAAAGATCTTTACATGGTTGCCCGAGTAACCATTGAGCGATATATTTGTGTCGCTACCCACACCTCCACTCTCGCGGATCTTCACTCCGTTCATCTTCTTGAGGGCATCGGTCACACTCGCCGATGTGTTTTTGAAGTCGTCCATCGACAGCGACTGGACGTTGTAAGCCATTTTGTTGATGCGCGCACTTCGACCCTCCGACTCAACTACCACCTCTTCGATGTCGGTCGTCGAGGGTTGGAGCTTGATCGCTAGCTCGGGTGATCTGCCATCGCCCAAAGCGATAGATCTCTTGTACTCCTCAAATCCTACAAACGAAACCACCAATGTGTGGTCACCCTGCGCGACTCTAAATCTAAAGCGTCCGTTTTTATCTGTCACCGCACCGCTAGATGTACCCTCGATTGTCACCGTCGCGAACTGAACAGGCGACCCATCCTCTGCCGAGACAACCTCTCCAAACACTGTAACTGGTCTAGCTTCGCTGCCCGACTCCACACCCGAAGCCGAAGCCATGAACGGAGTCATGAGCATCATAAGTAAAGTAAAAAGTATTCCCATTTAATAAAATATTAATTATTAATTTTGTTTTTGCGTTTATTTCAAAATCTGCAATAATACCTAAATGTAGGTATAGAGGGGATTGCAATATTAATTTCTAAAATATTTTCAATTCTACTCCTATCCCATCGTCACAAAAATATGGCAAATAAACAGCCCCCACAATCACCATATCTAGCTATATTTTTCACTAAATAGCCCCTATACTAACCATTAATAGCTAACCTCACCATCAATTCTGCACAATGTGGGTATGTTCATAACTTAGATTTTTTAACATCTCGGTTATAAAATTTATAAAATAAAAATTTAATGACTAATGATTATTAGCTATGCGCCAACACATGAGGCAGGGGCTATATGCCTCACGCCGGGCAGGCGCACAGCAAGCTGTGATTTATGAACGATGAATGGTGAATGATCATTCACCATTCACCATTGATCATTATTTTCACCCTCGCTTTGGGTGGTGGGACAGCGACTTCAAGTCCCCCAACGGGGGAATAATACAAAATGAGTGTATTGAACTTCGAAAGTAAACTTTCGAAGTTCAATACACTCATTTTATATTAAACGTTCACTGAAGGTGAACATAAAGTCGCGGCCTCAACACAAAGCGCAAGAAGGACAAATCACAGCTTGCTGTGCGCCCGCCCGGCGTGAGGCATAGCCACAAACGCAGCCTCTAAACGCAGCCAATAATTTATTTACGTCCCGAGGCCCAGCGAGCGCCAGCCAAGGTACTTTTGACGAACATATCTGTGTGCATGGCTGTAGACTCGTCGCGCGAGTCGCAGACGTGGCCGATCATCGAGTGGTAGATACGAGCTTTGCCGTAGTCGACCGTGAAGATCAAGATCTCTTCGCGACCTGTGCCCCCTGTTTCGGTCTCTGAGTAGGCAGTGTAGAGGACATCTTTGATGTTGGCAGGCCCTTTTGCTTGGTCATAGATCTCATCGTTGACCTGACGTGTGATTTGTGGAAGGGTGGGATCCACGGCAGGGTGATTGGGGTTGCGACATACCATGTCGAAGTCGTGACGTTTACCGTGGTGACCTACCACTCCGCTACCTTCGTATTTGACCATTTGGCCATCTTTCCATGTCGTGTAGAACCCTTTGGTCTGCTCTCCGCGACCTCCGAAGGCACCCAGCGCAGTCATTTTGTTGTACTCCTCCCAGTCGGTGAAGATGGTGTTGGCAGCGTGGTAGAGGAACAACCCTCCCTTTGCGGCCTGCACATATTTAATGAACCCCTCCTGCATCTCTTCGCACCACATATCTCCGTTGTAGTCCATCACCACGAGGTCGTATTTCTTGAAGTTGGGGTTGAAACCGCTCATATCCTCACCCTCTTTGGGCGACACAGCTATGTCGACATCATATCCATCTCCCTCGAGGATATCTTGGAGTATAAGGTGGCTCACGGCCCAGTTATGGGTGCGATGTTGACCTGTGATAATCAAGGCTTTGGTTGTCTTTGCCGCGGCCGAAAAGGCGCAACCACAGATTAGTAGGAGCGCGAGAAGTGTTCTTTTATTCATTTTTTAGATATTATAGATTTAGTAGGTATATACAAAAGTAACAAAAAAATTGTTACTTTTACATCTATGGAGACAAAATTTGCAACATATAAATCCCCCATAGGGTATCTACTCATCGGCCATAGGGGCGAGGGGCGACTCACCCACCTTCAGATCTTGGAGCATGAGCCTCAGGCGGTTGGGGCAAAAGACCCCTTCACCGACATGGTCTATGGTCAGGTCATGGAGTATCTGCGCGCAGAGCGCACGACCTTCGATGTGGAGCTCGACATCAGCGGCTGCACACCCTTTCAGCGCGAGGTTTATAGGGCCCTGCTAGAGATTCCTTACGGCACAACAGCCTCCTACAAAGAGGTTGCCACGCAGATGGGCACGCCCCACAAATCGCGCGCCGTGGGGATGGCTAATGGCCGAAACCCTATACATATAATTATCCCCTGCCACCGCGTCATAGCCTCCGATGGTAACCTCTCGGGCTACGCCGCAGGTGTCGAGGTTAAACGCTTCTTGATCGACTTGGAAGCCTTGTTTAGTGGCTGAGGTCAGAGGCTGGTCTGCCCTCACGCCGGGCAGGCGCACAGCAAGCTGTGATTTGTGTTTTCTTGCGGTTGAATATGCTGTTGCGTGCGAAGGTTTGAGTCAATTCACCATTCACCATTCACCATTCACCATTATTTTCCGCTCGATTTTGAAAATCAAAAAAAATATTTTACATTTGTAGATATAGTTTTATGTTGTGCGTAGTTAAACGTAAAACTAGACAAAACCAACCTCCGAAGAGAACTAAAAACTAAAATATATGAGACGAACAGTTAAATTTTCTATTTTCCTTTCGCTATTTTTATTTGCGATGGTGTCGGCTGTGATGGCTGAGGGCCAGATCGCACATAACAAATTGGCAGGGAAAAAGATCCTCTACATCGAGCGTAACCAATATATGCGCGACCACCACAACACCGCGACCCTCTTTGAGTGGGGTGAGGTGAACTCCGAGAAGTTCGACCCCGGGTCGGCAATGCGCATATATGATGTTGACACCAAACAGATTACCACCCTCGTGGAGTCTCAGACAGGTGTGGTGCGCGACCCAGAGTTGTCGTACGACGCGACCAAAGTTGTCTTCTCGATGAGAAACAACATCGAGGATGGATACCATATATATGAGATCAACATCGACGGAACGGGGCTCAAGCAGTTGACCTTTGCCGAGGGGGTGTCGGACATAGACCCACTCTACCTGCCCGACGGAGGAATCTTGTTTAGCTCGACTCGTGAGCCCAAATATTGCATGTGTAATCGCCACATCATGGCCAACTTGTTCCGCATGAATGACGATGGTAGCAACATCACCCAGCTAGGTGTGAGCACCCTTTTTGAGGGGCACGCAACGGTGCTGAACGATGGACGTATATTGTATGACAGATGGGAGTATGTGGACCGTAACTTCGGTGATGCTCAGGGACTTTGGACTGTGAACCCCGATGGAACCAAGCACGCTATATATTATGGCAACAACACCCCTTCACCCGGTGGAGTTGTCGACGCACGCCCCATCCCCGGGAGCGACAAGGTGGCTTGTATCTTCTCGTCATGTCACGATTTATCGTGGGGAGCGTTAGCAATCATTGATCGTAAATTGGGTGTCGATGGTCCCGAGGCGGTGGTCAACATCTGGCCTGCCAATGGACGCAACCTAATGACCAACCCCAAATCAAACTGGGACGCATTTAGACCCATCACAAAGAAGTACGACAGCCCATTCCCACTCAGCGAAAGCGAGATATTGGTATCGCGCACGATAGACACCGTGGGGCTAAAGACAGATATTAAAACTGCCCACAAAGAGATGTTGGGAATCTACTACGTCACAACAGATGGCGTGGAGGATATGTTGCTCAAGAGCGACGTGGAGGCTAAATCTCTCTTCGACCCGATGTTCGTTGAGCCACGCGTGGTGCCCAACGCGATCCCATTCATGCGCGACTTCGAATCCAAGACAGGTACCTTCTACGTCCAAAACGTATATGAGGGAACCCACATGGAGGGTGTCGAGAAGGGTGCTGCCAAGTGGTTGAGGATAATTGAGACTCCTCCCAAACGTACGTGGGTAAATCAAAAATGGGGAGGCCAAGGTGCGCAGTTCCCCGGAATCAACTGGCACAGCTTCGAGGTCAAAAACGTATATGGCGTGGTGCCTATCGAGGAGGATGGATCGGCCAACTTCGAGGCCCCAGCTGGTAAATTCCTATACTTCCAGATCCTCGACAAAGATATGAAGATGATCCAATCTATGCGTAGCGGTGTGTCACTCATGCCCGGAGAGGTGAATGGATGTATCGGATGTCACGAAGATAGAATCAACATCCCACCTGCAATGCCTACGCTCCCTATGGCCCTCAAAAAACCAGCTGTGGAGGTCACAGAGTGGGTCAAAGAGGGACACAAGAACTTCTCGTATGTGGAGAACGTGCAGCCTATACTCGACCGTAGCTGCGTGAAGTGCCACGACTTCGACCCCGAGAAGCCCGAGAAGTTGGTTTTGGCAGGCGACAAGAACCCTTACTTCAACGCCTCGTACATAAACCTATATGTCAAAGGGAAGGTTAAACTCGTGGGTGGAGGTCCAGCCGCTACCCAACAGGCATATGCGTGGGGATCGCACAAAAGTATTATTACTCAGATCATTGAGAACACTCACGCCTCGCACAAGAAGGTCAAACTCACCGACGAGGAGCTAGAGACAATGTATGAGTGGATGGATATAAATGGTGTCTACTACCCAACATATGAGACTTCATTTGGCGATAACCCTGCTGGTCGCTCACCACTCACCGTGTCGCAGACCAAAGAGCTCATAGAGCTCACAGGAATCAACATCAACCTATACTCAAACTCTAAGCGTAAGGTCACAGCTCTAGTGTCGTTCGATCGTCCCGAGCTAAGCCCTATACTCGATAGCATACGCACAGACAAGGCTAAGTACGACCGCGCTATAGAGATCCTCCAGATGGGTCAAAAAGCGTTATTGGAGCTGCCCCGTGGCGATATAGAAGATCAACTCGTAGTGTGCGAACAACAACGCAAACAACTCGAGAACTATGCCGCACGCCTCCTCGAAGAGAATGGCTGCATCATAGACACAGAAACGAAACGCTACGATAAATAGTTAACTGCCATGGTCAGAGGCTAGACTGCCCTAACGCCGGGCGGGCGCACAGCAAGCTGTGATTTGTTATCCTTGCGCTTTTGTGCGTTGTGGCCGCGAGCCGTTTTCGCGCTAAAGCGTGAAATTTAAATATTTAATGGTGAATGGGCGTAAGACCATAAGCCATCATTGTGACCCTGAGTATCGGGATTGAATCCTTATACGTAGGTTGCGTAATGATTTCCACCGTTTCAATATTGAGATTACAAAGGCGTGCGAATCAGATCCAAACAACCTCGTGTTGAGCCAAATTCGCAACTTTGTGCAACGCCATTACGGTTATTTGAAAAAGGTCTCAAAACCATTTGCCGAATAGGTTCCGTTATGGATTGCGGTTCGGAGGCTGAGGGAGGATAACGACAATGAACTGAGTAATTCTGAGTAGTGCTGAGAAAAGTTGCGATAAACAGCGAACATGGTAACCTTCGCATGTAGTCGCTTCGCTTTGGGCGTGAGGCAGCCCAGCCTCTTAAAAGACTAAAACCACAGCCTATTTAATTTGCGAAGGGGTAGCGAGGGTAGCGATCGAGAAGGTTGATTGGGGGAGGTGTTTATACATCACTTCGAGGCAGCGAAAGATTGTAGCCCCCGAGGTATATACATCGTCGACGAGGAGGATATGTTTCCCTATGAGTTGCTCCACGGAGCGCATATCGAAGATATCGTCATTGTGGTTGCTCCACCTATCGACGCTTGATTTTCGGGCTTGGGCCGAGGTATATCGGCTGCGATAGAGGGAGTGCATATTGACCTCAGCACCCAGTTTGGAGGCCACCCCGATGGCTATATATTCGGATTGGTTATATGTACGACCTATTCGCCTTAGGGGGTGTATCGGCACGGGGACGACCACATCCACTGTGTTGTAAAGCCCCGATGCACGGAGATATGCACCGAGGAGTTCACCTAGGTATTGAGCCGTGTACCACTCTCTTTGATATTTGAGTCTATGGATCATCGGGCGGCTATAGCTGTCGAAGTAGAGCATGGCACATCCGTTTTTTATCCATGGCTGCATATCTCTCGCATGTTCAGCCATGGGGTTGTCGCTATGTGCCCAGTATCGGGTATATGAGATTGCGCCGAAACATTTGGTACATATCCGCGTTCCAGATATGTGCATGACCTCTCCACACACCAAGCACTTTGGTGGGTAGAGCACCGACGTTATATCGTCCCATATTTTACTGAGGATCGACATCTATATCAACCATTATTGATCTATTGGGGGCCTCCTCCTCTCGCCATTTTGCTATAGCTGATCGGAGGAGTTCGCGTGCGCGCATTGTCGAAGCGCCGCTCTCTATTTTGAGCATAAACCCCACTATCCACTCCTCGCGCACACGATCTACGGGAGGGGGCGTTGGCCCTTGGAGCCTACGGCCAAATATCTCGCGCAGCCGCACAGCGAGGCTATTGGCCGCCACGTTGAGACGATTTAGGTCGCGATGTCTGAGGGTTATGGATGTTAGGCGCGAATATGGGGGGTAGAGGAATAGCTCGCGCTCCTCGAGGAGGGTTGCGGCCATTGCGTCGTAATCTCCACTCTCGACGAACTTCAATATTCGGTGTGTGGGGTGCGATGTCTGAACAACCACCTCTCCGCGATCGCTCCTACGTCCCGAACGTCCTGCCACCTGTGTCATGAGTTGGTAGGCGCGCTCCTCGGCCCTAAAGTCGGGGTTGTTGAGCATGTTATCGGCATTGAGGATTCCCACGAGTGTCACCTTCGAGAAGTCAAACCCCTTGGTTATCATCTGTGTGCCGACCATTATGTTACTCTCCTCATTCTCGAAGCTCTTGACTATATTGTCGAAAGCGCGGGGTGACGACGCTGTGTCGCGGTCCAACCTCACCACCCTCGACTCGGGGATTAGCTCCGTGATCTGCTCCTCGATCTTCTCGGTGCCGAACCCTTTGGGCGTGGGTGTTGCGACGTTGCAGTTGGGGCACGTTGTGGGGAGTGGGATGGCGTGGTCACAGTAGTGACATATGAGTCGCAAGCTCCGTTTGTGGAGCGTGAGCGATACATTGCAGTTGGGGCAACGGGCGCTCCAGCCGCAGTTGTCGCACTCTACATAGGGCGAGAATCCGCGACGGTTCTGGAACAGCATCACCTGTTCGTTACGCTCTATAGTGTCGCATATTTTATTGAACAGCAGCGTGTTGAAGTGCCCTCTGCGCTCTCCTCGTTTGACTGCCCTCTGTGTGTCCGAGATAATTATCTGGGGAGGTGTAGCCTCTCCATATCTCTGGGTGAGCATCGCGAGTCCATACTTTCCGCTCTGACTATTTATCCAGCTCTCCAACGAAGGGGTCGCACTTCCCAACAGCGTCTTGGCCCCCACAAGCGAGGTCAACATCACGGCGCAGTCGCGTGCCGAGTAGCGCGGTATGAGGTCCGACTGCTTGTAGCTCGAGTCATGCTCCTCGTCCACAATTATAAGCTGCAACTTGCGGAGTGGCAGGAAGATAGCTGACCTTACGCCGATGACTATATTCCCTCCGCGCGAGGCGTTGAGTCGCAGGTAGTTCTCCGTGCGTTTTTTGTCGGACAGCTTGGAGTGGTAGCTCACCACACGCGAGCCAAATATACGCTCCACGCGCCCTATGAGTTGGGCAGTGAGGGCTATCTCGGGCAGCAAGAAAAGAGCGTCGCCCCCCTCGGCCAAACACTTAGCTATGAGGTGTATGTAGACCTCCGTTTTGCCCGACCCAGTGATCCCCCTCAATACCACGCACCCCTTGGTTTGGTGATCCGCGATGACCTTATCGAGTGCTTGGTGTTGATGTGGGGTGAGCTCGGGGAGGGTGAACGACACTTCGGGCGAGTTCTCGACCTGCCTTGGGCGACGACTAACCGAAATCAACCCCTTGTGGATAAGTGAGTTGATGGGGGCTGTGGTGGTGTCGATGAGTCGACGCGGAAGCTCCCCATATTGGTTCTTCTCCGACTCCGAGGCCCCAATAATTCTCTCTAAGACCTTATATTGGAGTGGCGCTTTGCGCTTGATTTTCTCTAGTTGGTCGCTCTCGATCTGATCCACTAAGGCCACATACACCTCCGTTTGGGGCTGGTACTCATCCCTCGAAAAGGACTCCTCGTCGCTCCCTTGGGGCTTAATCATCGCAGGGAGAGCAATGCGCATAATGTCGCCCAGCTCACATATATAGTACTCCGCGATCCACCTCCACAGCTCGATCTGGATGGCGTTGAGAAGTGGAAAATCGTATAACTTTTTGTTGATCTTGCGTATGCGCGAGAAGTTTGGCTGCGTGTCGTGAAGTCGCCACACGATCCCCGTATAGAAGTTATTCCCCGAGACTTTCTTACCAATCTCGACACTCACCCCATCGCCAACGCACAGCCCCTCGATCTCACCCACAGCATAGGTGTAGATGGGTTGCAAAGGGAGGGGGAGAATTATATCTGCGTAGAGTGCCATGGTCTATCCTTTGTAAAGTCTACCCTGAAATGTATTGAGCTCCGCGAGGCGCTTCTCGAACATATTGAGTATTGATTCATTGCGCGTGAGGCCCCAGTTGCGGCCGTGGTGATAGCGCGGAGGTGCTTCGGAAGCGAACCTCTCCACCACAATGTCGGGGCGCAGATGCTCCAACAGCCCGATGAACATATCTATATACTCCTCCAACTCCCAAAAAGGAAAGCTCTCGGGCGCAGCGTCATACTCAGCGGCCATAGGGGTGTCGGCAAAGATCTGTAGCTGGTGGAACTTAACTGTCGACAATGGTAGCGAGTTGATCGTCTCTATCTGCCGAAGCAACATCTCCTCGCTCTCGCCCCGAAAACCCAACACAAAATGGGCCCCGACATGTATGCCGCGCTTGGCAGTAGCCTCCACAGCCCACCGCGCTTGAGCGAAGTCATGTCCTCGATTTATAAGCTCCAAAGTTTGGTCATATGTCGACTCTATACCATACTCCAAAGCGACATATTTTGTCTTGGCGAGCTGCGCGAAGTAATCCAACTTCTCGTCATCCACGCAGTCGGGACGCGTACCCACGATAACCCCTGCGATGAGTGGGTGCGACAAAGCCTCGTCGTAGAGCGCACGGAGGTGGTCGAGGGGTGCGTAGGTGTTGCTAAAGGGTTGAAAATAAGCTAGGTACTTAGTGGCGGTGCGATACCTCTTGGTGTGAAACTCGATCCCCTCGTCGATCTGCTGAGTGACACTCTTTGAGGGGGTGCAATACGATGGAGTGAAGGCCTCGTTGTTGCAAAACGTACACCCCCCAGTAGAAATCTTTCCATCGCGATTGGGACATGTAAACCCACCATGGATAGCAACCTTCTGGGTCCTAGAGCCCATCAGCCGCTTGAAATAGGAGGAGTAAGAGTTGAACCTACGCCCCCCGAAAATATCGGGTATATCATCAACGTTAATAAGTTGTGAATATCTTTTTTTGCAATTTGTCACAATAAACATCTAATTTTCGTACCTTTGACGCAAAGGTAGGCTAAATGGAGCCGAGATACAAATTTAAACTCAAAAAATTATGGATAACAATAAATCGCAAAATCCCATAATAGATAACGGAGGTATAGATCTCGAAATAGATGAAAAAGTGGCCGAAGGTCGCTACGCAAATCTTGCCATCATATCTCACTCTTCGTCCGAATTTATCGTCGACTATGCCGTGCAACTCCCCGGACTCGCCAAAGCGAAAGTCCATAGCCGCGTTATCCTGACCCCCGAACACGCCAAAAGACTCTTGTATTCGCTCCAAGAAAACATCAACCGATATGAATCCAAAAACGGCCCCATCGGTATACAACAAGAGAGACTCTCCCCAGCTGAAATGATTAAGGCTAAACTGGGCGAAGCGTAGGTTTTTGGTCAGAGACCTTTGGCAAGAGGCTAGACTGCCTAACGCCGGCGGGCGCACAGCAAGCTGTGATTTGTCTTTCCTTGCGGTTGTGAGTGTGTTTGTTGCGTGCGCGGAGGTTCACCTCTGGTGAACGTATAATAAAAAATAGTTATTAGTGATACCACTTCGCTTTGAGGGATGGGGCCGCGAGGGGTTTCCCCCATAGGGGGAATAATATGAAATGAGTGTCATGGACCGAAAGTTTACTTTCAAGGTCCGTGACACTCATTTTATATTAAATTTCACGCTTTAGCGCGAAAACGGCTCGCGGCCTCAAGCCACACAAAAGCGCAATAAACGCAAATCACAGCTTGCTGTGCGGCCGCCCGCTGTTAGGGCAGACCAGCCTCTGACCAAGGCCTATAAAAAAACAGCCGCTTTACTTCATCCAGCTTTCGTCGGATGGGTTATTGCGGAAGCGGATAAGGCGGTCTTTATCTTCGGCTTGGATGTATCCTTCGGCAGCGGCCACCTCGACGAGTGCGTCTAGGTTCGAGAGAGAATAGTTGATGACGTTTGCTGCGGCCATGCGCTCTATTCCCTTTTTCATGCCGTATGTAAAGATACTAGCTATACCGAGCACTTCGGCACCTGCATCGCGGAGGGCGTTAACCACGTCGATGCACGATCCACCTGTAGAGATAAGGTCCTCGATAACGACAACTTTTTGTCCGGGTGTGAGCTTACCCTCGATTTGGTTTCCGCGGCCATGGTCTTTGGATCCGCTACGCACGTAACCCATTGGTAGGTCGAGGATTGTAGCTGTGATAGCAGCGTGAGCTATACCAGCTGTAGATGTACCCATAAGGATCTCAGCTTCGGGGAATTGCTCCTTAACGATTTTGGCCAATCCAGCCTCCACGTGGTCGCGCACTTCGGGAGCCGAGAGGGTTAGGCGGTTGTCGCAATAGATAGGACTTTTGATTCCGCTAGCCCATGTGAAGGGCTCTTGGGGGCGAAGAAATACTGCTCCGATAGAGAGTAGATCTTTGGCGATTATATTTTCCATTATTTTTGTTTATTTAAGTTTTACTCTAGGGCTTTGGTTAGTATCTCCTTCACTTCGGGTGGATAGATCCCACCTTCGTGGAGTTTCTCGCCGCCGACGTAGAATGTCGGGACGTAGTAGTAGTCATACTTATCGGCCAATTCGGGCTCTTTACCCTCATCTATGATCTCGATCTCAATATCGCAAAATGCAGGGTTTTCGGCCTTAGCCTCCTCAATGTACTTAAGTGCTTTGATACAGAATGGGCACTTCTCCAAGACAAATAATGTGATCTTTTTCATAGTTGAAATTGGTTTATGTATGATTTAACAGAACTCCTCTACGCAACGCAAGTATGCTGCCACAACATCTGGGGCTGCGGTGATTGGACGACCCACGACGATGTAGTTCGAGCCTATCTCCTTGGCTTTGGCAGGTGTTGTCACGCGCACTTGGTCGGCGATTTCGCCATCGGCAAAGCGCACTCCGGGGGTCACAGTCAAGAACTCATCTCCGCACGCAGCGTGAACCATCCCCGACTCCAAAGGCGAACACACTACGCCATCCAAACCTGCCTCCTTGGCATTTTGGGCGTAGTGTACGATCGTCTCGCTGATCGAAGCTCCGATCAATAGATCCTTCTGCATACGCTCCTCGCTAGTCGAAGTGAGTTGCGTCACGGCCAACAACAGAGGGCGTGTGCCATCGGGACGTGTAAGCCCCTCAACGGCATACTTCATCATCTCGATTGTACCCGCAGCGTGGAGGTTACACATATCGACATCGAGGCGCGAGAGGACGCTCATCGCCTTCTTGACGGTGTTGGGTATATCGTGGAGCTTAAGGTCCAAAAAGATTTGGTGGCCACGGCTCTTGATCTCGCGCACGATAGCTGGTCCCTCGGCATAGAAGAGCTCCATGCCGATCTTAACGAAGGGCTTGCGTGGTTGATCCTTAAACTTATCGAGGAAAGCGAAAGTCTCCTCGGCGCTTGCAAAGTCGCATGCTATAATTACATCTCTCATCTTAATTATTTTTAGGTTTGTGGTTTACTTTACAACTCCGATAATCTCGCGCAATGACTCAACGCCTAGCCTCTCCATCTCGGCTGGCAGAGCCTCGATAATCTCCTTACAAGCGTATGGGTTACGCAGATTCTCCGCACCCACCTGCACCGCTGTAGCTCCAGCCATCATCATCTCCACAACATCGGCCGCCGAGGTTACACCTCCGCAACCCATCACTGGGATCGAACAAGCCTTGCTCACTTGGTATACCATCCTGAGCGCTATAGGGAAGATCGCAGCTCCCGAGAATCCACCCATCGTGTTGGCGATCACGGGCCTACGACGCAGCGTGTCGATCCTCATTCCCATAACCGTGTTGATAAGGCAGATACCATCGGCCCCTGCCTCCTCGCACGCCTTGGCGATAGCGACAATATCTGTGACGTTGGGGCTGAGCTTGATGAACACAGGTTTGGTGGTCACCTCCTTGACCGCGCGAGTAACCTCCGCAGCATGTTCGGGGTTGGTACCAAAGCTCATTCCTCCGTGGCGCACATTGGGGCAGCTGACATTAACCTCGATGATTCCCACTTGGTCGTGTTTGTCGATACGCTCGCAACAGTAAACATACTCCTCGACCGAGAAACCGCTGATATTGGCGATCACAGGTTTGCGGAAATATTTGCGCATATCGGGCAAGATATGTTGTATCACGGTGTCGATACCGGGGTTTTGAAGCCCCACGGAGTTAATCATTCCCGACTTGCACTCCGCGATTCGAGGTGTGGGGTTTCCAAAACGTGACTCGCGAGTTGTCCCCTTAAATGAGAACGACCCGAGGATATTGATATCGTAGAAATCCTTAAAATCCTCACCAAAACCAAAGGTTCCACTAGCTGGGATAACTGGGTTATCGAGCGTGAGTCCACACAACTCGACGCTTAAGTCTTTATCTTTTGTTACCATATAATCTCCTCCCGATCCAACACAGGACCATCCTTACATATACGTTTATTACCATACTTAGTCTTGCATGTGCAACCTACACATCCACCAAATCCGCAACCCATGCGCTCCTCGAAGCTATACTCGCCCTTGGTGTTGGGAGTTGAATCCCACAGCGCTTTGAGCATCGGAAGGGGTCCGCACGTATACAAAAAGTTGAACTCGATAGATGGGAGTGCCGAGGTCACGTAGCCTTGGGTACCATACGATCCGTCAACCGTGGTGACAACCACATCGACCCCCAACGCCCTAAATTCAGCCTCCATAAACAATTCATCGACGGTGTTGAATCCCAACACCACAGTAGGTTGTTTGCCTTGGGCCAAAAGCACCTTGCAGAGGTTGTAGAGGGGTGGAACGCCCACACCTCCGCCAACCAACAGCGGCTTCTGGGCATGGTTCTTCACCGAGAATCCATTGCCCAAACCTGTGAGGATGTCGAGCTTTGTGCCCTCCACCATTCGACTCATATCGGCCGTACCCTCGCCCACAACCTTGTAGATGATCGTGAAGCTACTCTCATCGTAGTCGCACACCGAAATGGGGCGACGCAAGAAGCGACCCTCAAGTGCAATATTTACAAACTGCCCCGGGGCGGTGATATAGGTCACATCCCCCTCCAGAACCATACGATAGACATTGGATGTCAACGCTTCGTTGCTCTTTACAGTATATATATTTTTTTTGTACATAAAATCATGTTTAGGGGGGGATCCTAGAATCCCCCTTATATTTTACCCCAAAAAGCTATTCTGCATCAATAGTCGATACACCAAATGTGATCTCCTCCAAAACATCCAACACAACCTTCACTGTCTCCAAAGCTGTAAACACTGTAACGTTGTTCTCTACCGCCGCACGACGTATGTCGTAACCCTCCAAACGTGAGCTGTGTTGGTTGATATCGTTGGTGTTGATTATGTAGTTCACATGTCCTTGGCGCAAAGACTCGATGATCTCGTTGCTACCGCTGGTGATCTTCTGTCTCACGCGTGTTCTGATTCCATTCTCGCGAAGGAACTCTCCAGTTCCGGGAGTAGCCTCGATATTGAATCCTAGGTTATAGAAGCGACGCACGAGTGGCAAAGCGCGGTTCTTGTCGTCATCGGCAATAGTAACCAAGATCGTACCATAGTTAGCCACCGCCATGCCCGACGACTGCAAAGCCTTGTACAAAGCGCGAGTCAATCTCTTGTCGTAACCAATAGCCTCTCCCGTAGATTTCATCTCGGGCGAGAGGTATGACTCCATGCCGCGGATCTTGGCAAACGAGAAGGCTGGTGCCTTGACATACCATCTATCCTTAAGCGGTGCTACAGTGTGGATAATGCCTTGGTTTTTGAGCGAGCGGCCCAAAATAACCTGCGTAGCGATATCGGCCATCGGAACACCTGTAGCTTTGGACAAGAATGGCACCGTGCGTGATGAACGAGGGTTAACCTCGATCACATATACATCATCCTTATCGTCGACGATAAACTGGATATTGTAGAGTCCGATGATTCCGATCCTTAGACCCAAAGCCTTCGTGTACTCCACGATCTTCTCCTTGACCGCCTCGCTCACCGAGAAGGTAGGATAGACACTTATCGAGTCGCCCGAGTGGATACCCGTACGCTCGACATGCTCCATGATTCCGGGGATAAATACATCGCGGCCGTCGCAGATAGCATCTACCTCCAACTCCTTACCCATGATATAGCGGTCAACCAAAACTGGTGAATCGACATTTACCTCAACGGCTGTGTGCAAGTAGTGGCGAAGTCTCTCCTCGCACGACACGATCTGCATCGCACGACCTCCCAAAACATAACTTGGGCGCACCAAAACAGGGTAACCAATACGCTCCGCTGCGGCTACTCCCGCCTCAATTGTGGTCACCGCCTCGGCCATAGGTTGAGGGATCTGCAACTCCTCCATTATTCGCTCGAAGTAACCTCTATCCTCTGCGTTGCGGATACCCTCCACATCGGTGCCGATGATCGGGATATTCAACTTCGACAATGGCTCCGCCAAGTTAATAGCTGTCTGTCCTCCCAAAGTTACGATCACACCCTTAGGCTTCTCGTAATCCAATATATTCATTACATCTTCGACCGTGAGCGGCTCGAAGTATAGTTTGTCGGATGTGGTGTAGTCCGTAGATACAGTTTCGGGGTTATTGTTGATGATAATAGCCTCGTAACCTGCCTGTTGGATAGACCAAATAGCGTGTACCGTAGAGTAGTCAAACTCCACTCCTTGGCCGATACGGATTGGTCCCGAACCCAACACAACGATCTTCTCGCGAGAACTTACGATCGACTCATTCTCGATCTCGTATGTAGAGTAGAAGTATGGCACATATGAGCTAAACTCGCTGGCACATGTGTCGATCATCTTGTATACTGGGTAGATTCCATTCTCCTTGCGCATGTAGTACATCTCGTGCTCGCTCTTGCCCCACAACTCTCCGATATATTTATCCGAGAAGCCCATCTTCTTGGCATCTTTGAGGGTCTCGATATCGCCCACGTTTGAAGCCACTACAACCTCGAACTCAACGATGTTTTTGAACTTCTCGAGGAAGAACATATCAATCTTCGATGCGTTGTAGATAAGTCCCAAATCGACTCCGTTGCGGATAAGTTGAGCCACCGCAAACAATCTATCGTCGGTACCCTCCTTGATGTAACGCAACAGCTCGCTGTTCGACTTGCGGTCGAACTTCTTGTGATACAAGTGACACACACCAGTCTCCAACGAACGGATAGCCTTCAACAGAGACTCCTCCATCGTGCGACCGATAGACATCACCTCGCCCGTAGCCTTCATCTGCGTACCCAAGCTGTTCGACACATCGGTGAACTTATCGAATGGGAAACGTGCGATCTTGGTCACCACATAGTCCAACGCAGGCTCAAACGAAGCTGGTGTGTTGGCGATCTGGATCTCGTCGAGGTGCATACCCACAGCGATCTTGGCACTCACGCGCGCAATAGGATAACCCGTAGCCTTCGAAGCCAAAGCCGACGAACGCGATACACGAGGGTTAACCTCGATCAGGTAATATTGGAACGACAATGGGTCCAACGCAAACTGAACGTTACATCCACCCTCGATCTTAAGCTCGCGGATGATCTTGAGCGATGAATCGCGCAACATCTGATACTCGCGGTTGGTCAATGTTTGTGATGGAGCAACCACCACCGAGTCTCCCGTGTGGACACCCACAGGGTCGATATTCTCCATATTACAGATTGCGATAGCTGTGTCGTTGGCATCGCGCATCACCTCATACTCGATCTCCTTGTATCCCTTGATACTCTTCTCGACCAACACTTGGTGCACGGGCGACAAGGCCAAAGCCGTACGCATCATATCGCGAAGCTGTGGCTCATCGTCGGCAAAGCCACCTCCTGTTCCACCCAACGTAAATGCAGGGCGCAAAACAACAGGGTAGCCAATCTCGTTGGCCGCCTCTACAGCCTCCTCGATAGAGGTTGTAATCATAGATGGCAACACTGGCTCACCCAATCTCTGGCACAACTCCTTGAACAACTCGCGGTCCTCAGCCTCCTCGATACTCTCGAACGAGGTACCCAAGATCTCTACCTGACACTCCTTCAATACACCCTTCTTAGCCAACTGAACAGCGAGGTTCAAACCTGTCTGACCTCCCAAACTGGGGATGATAGCGTCGGGACGCTCAAAGCGGATGATCTTTGCTACATACTCCAAATTCAGTGGCTCCATATATACCTTATCGGCAATATTGGTATCGGTCATGATAGTTGCAGGGTTGGAGTTAACCAACACTACCTCATAACCCTCCTCCTTGAGTGCCAAACATGCTTGTGTTCCCGAATAGTCGAACTCCGCTGCTTGACCAATTACGATCGGACCCGATCCGATCACCATAACCTTCTTTATATCTGTACGCTTAGGCATTTCTGTGCTCCTCCATCATTTTAATGAACTTATCGAAAAGGTATGCGCTATCTTGTGGTCCCGGCGCACTTTCGGGGTGATACTGTACCGAGAAGATCTTATCCTCTACACACTCTACTCCTTCGGCTGTGTTGTCCAAAATATTCATGTGTGTCATCTTCAGCTTGGTACGCTTTAGTGAATCAGCCTCCACCGCGAAGCTATGGTTCTGGCTGGTGATCTCCACCTTGCCACTCTCCAAACACTTCACTGGGTGGTTTCCACCTCTGTGGCCAAACTTCATCTTAAAGGTCGATGCTCCATATGCCAAACATACCATCTGGTGACCCATGCAGATTCCAAAGATCGGTAGCTTGCCCTTAAGCTCCTTAACCAACTCAATAACTGGGGTTACATACTCTGGATTGCCCGGGCCGTTCGACAAAAAGACTCCATCGGGGTTGAGCGCCATGATCTCCTCCATAGAGGTGTTGTAGGGCACCACCGTAACGTTACACTCCTTCTCGTTGAACTTGCGGATGATATTGTATTTGATTCCGCAGTCGATAGCCACAACATCGTATTTGTGGTTGGGCGTGCGCGAGAACCATCTCTTCTTGCAGCTCACGCGTGGCACCATATCTGTTGGGTGAGGTGTCGAAGCCATGCGCTCCAAAGCCTCCTCGACAGTTGTGTCGACATTGGCGATCATCACTCGCTGAGAACCCTCGTCGCGGATTATGCGCGTCAAAAGGCGAGTGTCGATACCCTCGATCGCGGGAATATCGTGCTCCTCAAAGACCTCGTTGAGGGTCTTTGTGTAGCGGAAGTTACTCGGCATGTCGTTATACTCTCTAACGATCATTCCTCCAATAGTTGGGAATTTTGTCTCATAATCTTCATCTGCGGTACCGTAGTTTCCTATCAACGGATAGGTCATCACAACCATCTGGTCGGTGTACGAAGGATCCGAAAGGATCTCTTGGTAACCTACCATCGAGGTGTTGAATACGATCTCATTGATCGCTTCACGGTCTGCTCCAAAGCCGTAGCCATAGAACTCTCGGCCATTCTCCAAGACGATTTTTTTCGTGTAGGGTCTCATCTCTTTTTGTTGTATTTATTTTATTTTAAATTTTCTCTTCTCTCTTCGTGTAAACGACCTCTCCGCCCTTGATGGTCACCAGCGTGCTTCCACACACTCTCCACCCCTCAAAAGGTGTCGCTTTGCCCATCGACACAAACTCCTCGGGGTCGATGGTGTATTCATCGTGGAGGTCAAACACCGCAAGGTCCGCTTTAGAGCCCACCTCAATTGCCACCTCCTCCAACGCAAATAGTCGTCTGGGGTTGATCGCCATGAGCTCCACGAGCCTCTCCAACGATATAACGCCTCGGCGCACCAAATAAGTATAACACAGCGCAAACGAACACTCTATGCCCACAATTCCAAAGGCGCTCTTTGCCAATCCGCGGCTCTTCTCGTCGGCCGTGTGGGGAGCGTGGTCTGTGGCGATAACATCTACCGTCCCATCCATAACGCCATTTATGAGCTCCAACTGATCCTCCGTTGAGCGGATGGGTGGATTCATCTTGAATCGCCCCTCCTCCTTAAGGTCGTCGTCCGTGAGGATCAAGTAGTGGGGAGCTGTCTCGCAACTCACCCTCAACCCCTTCGCTTTGGCTTGACGCACCGCCTCGATGCTCTCTTTGGTCGATAGGTGACACGCATGGTATCTGCACCCAGTCTCCTCGACCAACGCCATATCTCTGACCACTTGACCCCATTCGCTCTCCGAGCAGTTGGGGCGGTGGTTATTTGTTCTGCAATACTCGCCATCGTGGATGTAGCCACCGTGAAGAAGCTCCTCCACTTCGCAGTGCGACACAATCGGGCGGTCAACCTTTTTGGCCTCCTCCATAGCACGTAACATCAGCTCCGCGCTCTGAACGCCCACTCCATCGTCCGAGTAACCACCCACATAGGGAGCCAACGCCTCGAAGTCGACCAACTCGCCGCGACCCTTCTGCCCCTTTGTGATCGAGGCGTAGGGAATAACCTCGATCAAACCATCCTTGGCGATGATGTCAGTTTGCACCCTGAGGTTCTCCTCCGAGTCGGGGGCAGGGTAGAGGTTAGGCATAGAGAAAACAGTTGTGAACCCACCGCGCGCTGCTGCGGCTGTACCCGTTGCTATTGTCTCCTTTTGGGAGAACCCCGGTTCGCGCAGGTGGACATGCACATCGACCAACCCGGGGACCACATATGCCCCCTTAGCCTCAATTACACAATCTCCCTGTGCAGGTGTGATCTCATTTTCGATAGCCTCAATACGTCCATTCGATATAGCTATATCGCCCGACTTACTCCCCTTGGGGGTGTAGTATTGTGCACCTTTAATAACTGTTCTCATCCTAAAAAGTTTGCCTTAAAAATCCCCCTAAAAAACTCTAATGCGCGCAATAATTCATTGCACTATAGCGACAAAAAGTGGCCCTCAGTAGCCTCTGGGCTCACTTGCAACCCCCATTATCGCCCTACGCAAAAAAAAGGGTAACCAACTGGTTACCCCTAAAATTATAAACAATCACCCCAATAAACAGAAATAGACTCTCCAAAAAGAGAACAATTTAGTTGCCAACCAACCGCTGTTATTTGAGTAATATTATTCATCTATTCAATTTTTTCCACCACAAAGGTAGGGATATTTTTTTTATTTTACAAACAAAAAAATATTTTAATGATGAATGATTAATGATGAATGGTCAATGGTGAGTGGTGAATGACGCAGATGAGTTAAGAGTTAAGAGTTAGGAGTTAGGAGTTAGGAGTTAGGAGTTAGGAGTTAAGTCTCACCATTCACCATTCACCATTCACCATTCACCATTCACCATTCACCATTCACCATTCATCATTTACCATTCACCACTCACCATTCACCATTATATATTCAGGTGTTTCTCGAGGGTCGCGCGTATATTCTCTATGTCGAGGTGGGTGTAGATCTCGGTGGTTGTTATGCTCTCGTGGCCCAACATCTCTTGGACTTGACGTATGCTGGCCCCTCCGCGGAGGAGGTGGGTGGCAAAGGAGTGGCGGAATGTGTGGGGGCTAATGGTCTTGGTGAGCCCTGCGGCGCGTGCTGCCTGCTTGATTATGGTGAAGATCATAACGCGAGTGAGGGCCTTGCCGCGATTGTTCAGAAAGAGCACATCCTCATTTATGGAGGCCGATTTGCGGATCTCGATATAGGACTCAATTTTCTGTCGCGCGATGTCGCTTATGGGCACCAACCTCTCTTTGTCCCCCTTGCCCAACACCCTAAGGTACCCCTCTCCAAAGAAAAGATCCCCCAGACGCAGCGATGTGAGCTCGCTCACACGCACTCCGCATGAATACAACACCTCCAAAATCGCGCGGTCGCGAATCCCCTTGGGCGAGGAGTCGGAGATGGAGTTGATGATTAGGTCGACCTCCTCGATCGACAATATATCGGGTAGGTTGCGGTCACATTTGGGAGAGGGGATGAATTCCGCTGGGGAGCTCTCGATCACCTCTGTGAGTTGAAGGTATACGAAGAATGTCTTTATGGAGCTTAGGACCCGAGCTTGGGTTGTGCTCTGCTGCCCCTTGTCGAAGATGGTTGTGAGGTACCCCTCGATCATCTCTCGCTGGACATGTTTGGCAGGCACATCGTAGTTCTCGACCACATATGCCGCAAAACCGTTGATGTCGCGCATGTATGATTCGATTGTGTTGGAGCTCAACGCACGCTCTATTTTGATGTAAACGCGAAATTTTCGCACTATTTCTTCCCAACGCTTCCTATTATCTGCCATTGTTTCGTATCTTTGTCTCTTGCAAAGGTACAAAAATTATTTCACATACCTTGTTATTGTGGACCTTAAGCAGCAATCTCTCAGATGAGGTTGCGTTAGGGATTGCGGATCGAGTCCGCAATGACGTGGCTGTTTTAAGTCCAAAGCGCAAGGATAGTAAATCACAGCTTGCTGTGCGCCCGCCGGCGTGAGGCAGTCCCATGATTAAAGCAAAGCCCCATGGTTAAAAAAATGTAAAATAAAAAGATAAAGAAGATGGATTATGTAGAGTTAAATATCCCTGTCGCGGAGACCGAGATGGGCGAGATCCTCACCGCTGAGCTTGCGGAGTTTGCGTTCGAGAGTTTTCAATCCGAGGGGGGCTACCTCAAAGCCTATATACCCCAGCAGGCGTTGGCCGACTGCATGGGCGAGGTCGACGCTGTGGTCAGAGGCTATGGTATTGAGGGGTTTAGATATATCTCCATAGAGACGCAAAATTGGAATGCGCAGTGGGAGAGTAACTTCGAGCGCGTGGAGGTCGGGGGCGACAAGCTCCTTATCCGCGCCCCTTTTCACGCCCCCGACCCGAAGTTCGGGTTGGAGGTTATCATCATGCCCAAAATGTCTTTTGGTACGGGTCACCACGCCACCACACACCTCATGGCCGAGGCTATTGTAGACCTAGGTGTTGAGGGGCTCAAGGGGCTCGACATGGGTTCGGGAACAGGCGTGCTAGCGATCGTGGCGGCTAAGTGCGGAGCCAAGGCGGTCGACGCTATAGATATAGATGAGTGGGCGTTTGAGAATTGTGGCGAAAATTTAGAGACCAATGGGGTGGCCCACGCTATAACCCCCATGCTCGGAAATGCAGCCCTCCTATCGGGGCGAAAGTACGACTTCATCGTGGCCAATATCAACCGCAATATCCTCCTAGCCGACATGCCCACATACCGACAATCCCTCAACGAGGGGGGAGTGCTCCTCATGAGCGGATTCTTGGAGGCCGACATCGAGATCCTCAAAACAAAAGCTACGGAGTTGGGGATGACCCCCGAGGGCGAAAAGATCCGCGATGGATGGGTCGTAATGAAGGTCAGAGCGTAGGTGAGCAGGAGCTACAAAGGGCGAGGGATCGTTTTGAACTCGCTCAAATATGGCGACTCCTCGCTCATTGTTCACATGCTCACCGATGTGGGTGGGCGACAGAGCTTCATGGTCTATGGGGTGAAGAACCGCCGCGGAGGTGGATCCAAGCTCTCGCTCTTTCAGCCACTCTTTGCTCTGGAGTTCGAGGGGCTCATCTCGCCCAAAAGCGACCTCCACAGATTCAAAGAGGTGCAGAGCAGCTTTCCATTGCAGAGCATCCCCTACGATGTGAGGCGCTCGACAGTGGCCCTCTTCATTGCCGAGGTGATCTATAGGCTCGTCAAGGAGAGCGAACCCAACCCCGAACTCTTCGATTTCGTCTGGGGGTCACTCATAGCCCTCGACACCATAGAGGAGGGGGTGGCTAACTTCCACCTCTGGTTCCTCGCCAACCTAAGCCGCCTGCTGGGGTTCTACCCCGATGGGGAGTTCCAAAAAGGGGCGTGGCTCGATATCGTCGAGGGTGAGTATACCCCTCTGCGCCCTGCGCACTCCATGGTCATCGAGCCCGAACTGGCCGAGATCATGCGCGACTTCACCGAGTGTGATGTCCGCCACCTAGGCGAGATAGGACTCAATAGAGCCCAACGCGTCGATTTCCTTAACTCCCTGCTCCAATACTATGGCTACCACCTCGACTCTATAAAAGGAGTCCAGTCAATCGAAATCCTCCGCGAGGTGTTTTAAGTTTTTTAGGCCTTGTTAAGAGGCCTTTGGTTAGAGGCTTTTTAAGAGGCTAGACTGCCTCCGAGGACTGCCCTAACGCCGGGCGGGCGCACAGCAAGCTGTGATTTGTCCTCCTTGCGCTTTGTGTGTTGCGGCCGCGAGGAGATCACATGCGAAGGTTTTCTTCCGTTTACTGTTCTCCCAACTCCCAACTCCCAACTCCCAACTCCTAACTCCTAACTCCTAACTCCTAACTCCTAACTCCTAACTCCTAACTCCTAACTCCTAACTCCTAACTCCTAACTCCTAACTAATAACTAATAACTAATAACTATATTTTACCCCACCCCCAAACCCCCTTCCCTTAGGGAGGGGGGTTAGTCGCAAAACATTTGTTTTGCTCCCTTAATTCCATTGACCATTATATCAACGTCATTGCGGCCCCCGAGCCGCAATGACGATGTAGTTAAGAGTTAGGAGTTTGCGATATATTATACTCAAGTCGTCATTTCCCATTCACCATTATTTTCGCATGCTGCCACTCGGTTGGGTGGGGTGTTGCGGCGCGGAGCCCCCCGAGAGGGGGTAATATAAAAATAGTGTCTCGAACCGAAAGTTTACTTTCAAGGTTCGTGACACTATTTTTATATGTTCACCGCAAGGTGAACTTCCACGCACGCACCGCCCGCCGGCGTGAGGCATATCCAGCCTCTGACCTCAGCCAAACAGCCGAAAACCTAGATCACCATACCGACCATTACGGCAGACATCAAAGCCACGAGGGTACTACCCAACAGAGCGACAAATCCGTACTGCGACATATATGGGCGTTTATTGGGGGCGAGACTTCCCACGCCGCCGATGATGATACCCACAGATGCGAAGTTAGCAAATCCGCAGAGCATATATGTAGACATGACGATTGATTTAGAGCTTGTGAAGGCTCCGCTTTGGATCATCTCAGTGAGGCTCTGGTAGCCCATGAACTCTGTGAGGATAAGTTTCTCACCGAGGAGTCTACCCACGAGAGGTATATCTTCGAGGGGAAGCCCCAACAGCCATATTATGGGATAGAAAACGATCGACATTATATATTCGATTGTGAGCCCTGCGAAGCGTCCATCGGTGGCATTGGCGATCACACCATTTAGGTTAATGAGGTCACCAAAGCCAAAGCATATGGAGTTGACACCAGCTATAAGGGCATAGAACACGAGCAGCATAGCGCCGATGTTGGCCGCTAGTTTGAGTCCTTCGCCCGTACCATTAGATAGTGCGTCGAGGGCGTTCTTACCGATTTTTTCCTTAGATACCGTTACGCTATTGTCGATCTCGTCGGTTTGAGGTTTAAGGATTTTGGCGAAGGCTATAGCTCCGGGGGCCGCCATCACCGATGCCGAGAGGAGGTGTTTGGCAAACTCCAACTCCAACGCTGGATCACCATTTCCGAGCATGCTGATGTAGGCCGCGAGCACGCCTCCAGCCATTGTTGACATTCCCGACACCATGATAAGCATGATCTCTGAGTTGGTCATTTTGGGGATATACTCCTTGACCATAAGTGGTGCTTCGGTTTGGCCCAAGAAGATATTTCCAGCGCACGACAACGACTCTGCACCCGAGAGATTCATAAATTTGGTGAGTACCCAGCCCATAGCCCACACCACTTTTTGGATGATTCCGAAGTAGAAGAGGAGGCTTGTGAGGGCCGCGAAGAAGATCACCGTGGGGATGATACTAAAGGCGAAGATGTAGCCTAGGCTTCCATCCACGAGGGGGCCGAAGAGGAACCTCGTACCTGCATTTGTCCAGTTGAGCACAGCGATAAATCCCTGACCCACAAACTCGAAGATGTATTGCACGGCAGGGAGTGCGATCACCGAGATGGCGATAAAGAACTGAAGGGCCAAAGCCTTGAATACTGTTGACCACTTAATGTTTTTGCGATCCGTGCTAAAGAGCCACGCCACAGCGAGGAGTGTGACCATACCCAATATACCTTTGAGTATAGATACAAAGTTAAACGATAGCTCTTTTTGAGCCAGTAGCTCTTGGGTGTTGGTTGCTGCCACAGCTGGGAGGCAGCACACAACCAAGAGAGCTAGTAAAATAATGGAGGTTTTCTTCTTCATGAGTTGGTATTTTTATCACTTAGTTTCACTTTTAATTAGGAGTTAGGAGTTAAGAGTTAGGAGTTAGGAGTTAAGAGTTAGGAGTTGACGAAATAAATTAATAACGTCATTGCGGACCCCGAGCCGCAATCTCACTGTAATGTTGCGCTAGGGATTGCGGATCGGAGTCCGCAATGACGGTGAATAACAGAAAAACGCAGTTTTTCTTGGATCCGCTGAGATCCCTCCGCCGCCTTGCAACGGTCTCACATCAGTAATAAAAAGGGTTCGGTAAATTCCCTCAAAACTCCACCGAACCCCTTTCATATATCTACTCCTTTCCCTCTTTTTCGATTGTTTGTGTGATGCGCATAGCACAGAAATCGGGGCCACACATCGAACAATACTCCTTGTCGGGATCGTTATTCTTAATCATATCCATATGGAAACTCCTAGCGCGCGCTGGGTCATACGACAAGTTGAACTGATCTCTCCACCTGAAGCTATATCGCGCCTTGCTCATCTCCAAATCGCGGAGGTGTGCCGCTGGATGTCCCTTGGCCAAATCAGCCGCGTGGGCTGCGATCTTGTATGTCACAACACCCTCTCTTACGTCATCTTTGTTGGGCAAGCTGAGGTGCTCCTTAGATGTCACGTAGCACAACATTGCCGTGCCGTACCAACCGATCATCGCTCCACCAATAGCCGATGTGATGTGGTCGTATCCAGCACCTGTGTCGCACACCAAGGGGCCGAGCGTGTAGAATGGAGCGCCGTGGCACCACTTCTCCTGCATCTCCATATTCTCCTTGATCTTGTGCATGGGAACATGCCCCGGACCCTCGATTATAACCTGCACATCGTGCTTCCAAGCCAACTCCGTGAGCTCGCCCAACACCTTAAGCTCGCCGAACTGAGCCTCGTCGTTGGCATCGGCTATAGAGCCGGGACGCAGACCATCGCCCAACGAGAAGGCCACATCGTACTGCTTCAAGATCTCGCATATATCCTCGAAGTGGGTATACAAGAAGTTCTCCGCATTGTTGAGCGACATCCACTTAGCCATGATCGATCCTCCGCGCGACACGATTCCTGTGACACGGTTCACCGCATGGGGCACATGCTCGCGCAACAATCCAGCGTGGATAGTGAAGTAATCGACACCCTGCTCGCACTGCTCCAAGATCGTCTCGCGGAATAGCTCCCACGACAAGTTCTCGACCTTGCCGCCAGCCTTCTCCAGCGTCTGATACAAAGGCACCGTGCCGATTGGTACGGGTGTATTACGAAGGATCGCTTCGCGCGTCTGGTGGATATTCTTTCCAGTCGAGAGGTCCATAACTGTGTCGGCACCCCAACGGATACTCCACAGCGACTTCTCCACCTCCTCCTCGATCGAAGAGCCCAAAGCTGAGTTTCCGATGTTGGCGTTGATCTTAACGAAAAAGTCGCGACCTATAATCATCGGCTCACACTCGGGGTGGCATCTGTTCGATGGGATTATAGCGCGCCCCTCGGCAACCGCTTGGCGCACAAATTCGGGGGTAATGGTTGTCTGCTGACCCTGCGACTCGCGGATAGCTACATACTCCATCTCGGGGGTGATGACCCCTGCACGCGCAGCAGCCAACTGTGTTTGGAAAGGTGCGTCGCCCTTGCTCCACTTGTTGCGGACCTTGGTGACCCCCTTCTCGATATCTGTGGTGTAGCCCTCCTCGGTGTAGACTCCTGTGGTGTCGTACAACAAGATGCTCTCGCCCGTTTGGAGCTCCAAGCTCCTCATGCCCACCTCCACTTCAGGATAGATAGAGCCCTTGATATATATCTTTTTGCTACTCTCTTTAGCAAAATCGAATAAATTGTGTGCCATATATTTATAGTATTTTTAGTCTCTTATTACTTTCACCGCACCATCGGCCCCAAACGAGACGATCGACGATGGTTGACGCGTGGGTTTACCCTCGAACTGAGGATGGACAACATAGTCGACCCCATCAATTATCTCCTTCGAGATCTCCCTAAAGAGGGTCGGTGTAGCCTCACCCGAGATGTTGGCCGACGTAGATACCACAGGTCTCCCCATCCTGCGCAACAACTGTTGGCAGAACTCATGGTCGGGAACCCTCACACCCAATGTACCCTCGTCGGGGATCAGGTTAGTAGCTACATTTACCGCCCCGGGCAAGATAGCCGTGAGGGGTTTGGTGGTCATCTCCATCACCTCGAAGGCCACCGATGGGGCTTTGTTAACATATCTCACAACGTTATCAACATTGCCACACAAAACCAACATCGACTTTTTGTCCTCACTTCTTTTGAGCGCATAGATCTTATCTACCGCCGCAGCGTTCGTGGCATCACACCCTATACCCCACACCGTGTCGGTGGGATAGAGCACAATCCCCCCCTTGCGCATAACCTCGACTGCATCCCTTACCGCCGCGTCCAAATTCGGATTCTTAACTACTGCCATCCTCCGTTAGTAGTTTAGCGGCAAAACCTCAATCCAATAATCATCTGGATCGTTGATGAAATAGAGCCCCATATCGAAGTTCTCGTAGCACAGACACCCCATCTCGCGGTGGTACTCACGGATCTTGTCGTAATCGCCCTCGACCCTGAAACATATGTGCGTCTCGTTCTCTCCCAAATCATACGCCTCGGTGTGGTCCCTAAGCCATGTGAGCTCCAAACTCACTGGCACAACCCCGTCGGTGAGGTATACCAACTCGAATGATCCATCCTCAGCCTTTTTGCGCGAGCCCACAGTCAACCCTAAAGCCTTGTTGTAGAACTCAATAGAGGCCTCCAAGGAGGTGACATTGATGTTTATGTGGTCAATTTTTGATCTTATTTCCATAATTATAAAAGTTTGATGCCACAAATATAACGATATAATTGCTCAGATAACTATTTTTTTTTACTTTTGTGACAACTTAAGTAGGGTAAAATAATTATTGGTGTGTTTTTAAGAGTACTATTGTAGATGAGATTTTTTGCTGTTGAATTGAAAATATAGTGGTTCTATACTGAAATTTAGCAGTAAAAAATATCGCTCCAAGAGTGCTTTTAAAAATATGGCAATAATTGTTTTACACTACTTATAAACAGAATATGAATTAAGGTTGAAAATTCAAACCTTAATTTTCAACCATAAAACACATAATCCACAATGGGAAGAGCTTTTGAATATCGCAAAGCACGCAAAATGAAACGCTGGGGCAACATGGCGCGCGTCTTTACAAAAATCGGAAAAGAGATCGAAATAGCAGTTAAAGCAGGAGGTCCAGATCCGGGATCGAACACACGCCTACGTATCCTTATACAGAACTCTAAGGCCGAAAATATGCCTAAAGAGAATGTAGACCGCGCAATCAAACGCGCTATATCGAAGGATACTGCCGACTACAAAGAGGTTACTTACGAGGGGTATGGACCCCACGGAATAGCCGTTCTTGTCGAGACAGCTACAGACAATATCAACCGCACAGTGGCAAACGTTCGTATGCACTTCAACAAATGTAATGGTAGCCTCGGTACAAACGGTAGCGTGGCTTTCATGTTCGAACACAAATGTACATTCAAATTTAAGGTGGCCGAAGGTATCGACCCCGAAGAGCTAGAGCTCGAGATGATCGACCTCGGTGTCGATGAGTTCTATGCCGAAGAGGGCGAGGTTACGGTTTATGCTCCATACGAATCATTCGGAGCTCTCCAACACTGGCTCGATGATAATAACTACGAAATCGTATCGGGAGAGGGTATACGTATCCCCACAGATACCAAAGAGCTATCGGAGGCCGAGCGCGAAGATGTAACCAAACTCGTCGAGAGATTAGAGGAGGACGAAGATGTAACCAACGTCTACACAACCCTCAAAGAGGAAGAGGACGAAGAGTAGATTTTTAGTTGTTTGAGGTCAGAGGCTATGCCTCATGCCGGGCGGGCAGTCCTCGGAGGCAGTCTAGCCTCTTAAGCAACATACACCCTAAAACACATTACAGGTCGAGGGATAGTTGATCGAGGTGGGCATTAAAGGAGAGGCGGTGAATGGGGGTTACTCCATATTTAGCTATGGCGAGTTTATGTTCGCGTGTAGGGTAACCTTTATTTTTGAGCCATCCATAGTGTGGGTATTCTTTTGCGGCGCGCTCCATGAATTCGTCGCGGTGGGTTTTGGCCAGCACCGAGGCGGCGGCTATATTGGCGTACTTACCATCTCCCTTAACTATACATTCGTATGGTATGGAGAGGTGGGTCTTGAACCTATTTCCATCTATGATAAGCATTTCGGGTGCTGGGGTTAGTCTCTCGGCAGCTAGGGACATACCCTCGAACGAGGCGTTGAGGATATTTATCTTATCTATGCGCTGTGGGGAGATCTCCTCCACGGCCCAAGCTATAGCTTCGCGCTCGATGATCGTGCGCAGGAGGTTGCGGCTCTTCTCGCTCATTTTTTTTGAGTCGTTGAGTTGGGGGTGGTAGAAGTCGGGGGGGAGGATCACGGAGGCTGCGAAGAGGGGCCCTGCGAGGCAACCTCTACCTGCTTCGTCGCACCCTGCTTCGAGGAGGTTATGTTGATAACTGATTTCTAACATCGGGGAAAAATTATTTTTTTGCAAATTTAGTTATTTACCTATAAATATAAGAAATTTTGAGTAATTTTGCATATAATTAAAAAACCACACCTCCTTTTTTGATGAGCTCCGAAAAAACGATAATTGATATTAAGCACCACTCATTGATGGGCGCTATCATGATTAGTGTCGTTGTGTCGGCCATCTATAGCCTCTACCTTAGGATGGGGGCTCTCAATAACTTCGAGACCATCGTAACCCCCTCGGTGGCTGGCGACTGGGTATATGGTTGGCAGCTGCGAAATCCCATTTTATCGGCTATCATAGTAGGCCTCGGAGGAGCTATACTCTCTATTAAACTAGGTCAGATAGCCTCGCGGTTCAACCTCTACGGCACCACCACCAACCTCACAATGGAGATCCACCCACTCCTCGTGATGGGTATAATGGTTAATGTAAGCTCGCTCAGGGTTCTTATAATCTCGCTTCTGCTGCTCTACAGCATTTCGAGATTATTTAAGGCATACAGAGCATCTAACCGTGCAGGATTCATAGTAAGGGGAGCTATAGCTATGGGGCTGACAGCGACCCTCTACCCACCGATGATTGTGCTGTGCGGTATAATGCCATTCATGCTTATATTGTTTGAACGCACCCTGCGAGAGGCTATAGTAACACTTTTCGCCATCCTGATCGTCCCCTTCACACAGCTATACATCACATGGCTCATATGGGATGTGAGCTTCGTAGATTCGATAACACAGTTCACCGATAGCCTATTTATTGACAATGACTTCACTCTGCTGGACTCCTTTAATGGTGTGACAATCATAATGTTGGCATTGGTGTTGTACACATCCATAAACGCATTGTTCACAATCTCCCTGCTCGAGAACACCATCAAAGCACGCCGCCGACTCAAAGTCATAGGGCTTTATGCAGTCGCCATAGGACTCACACTCCTATTCCCCTCGTGCGACACCTCCACCTTTGGAATCCTCGCCCTCCCGGCATCCCTGCTCATACCAATCACCCTGCTCAAATTTAGCCGCCTAATATCGTTTATTATCTATATATCATTTTTTATCTGCACTATAGCTGCTATTTTTTAAGGGGCCTTTGTTTGGTTGTTTAAGAGGCTATGCCTCTAACCGAAAGAACTCAGACACGTTTATCTTCGGGGCAGGAGGATAGCCACGGCACCGAGGAGGGGGAGGTATGCGGAGAGATTAAAGACCGCCTCCACGCCATATGCTTCGGCATAGTTTCCCCAGAAGGCGGCAGCTATACCTGCTATTCCGAATGCGAAGCCGAAGAACAGCCCCGAGATCATCCCGAGGCGGTTGGGGAGGAGCTCTTGGGCAAAGATCACGATGGCTGGGAAGGCCGATGCGAGCATGAAGCCTGCGCAGAAGCTAAAGAATATGGTCCCAGCGATCCCCATGTGAGGCATCGCGAGTGAGAATGGTGTAGCTCCGAGTATCGAGGCCCAGATCACATATTTGCGCCCGATCTTATCGCCTATGGGTCCTCCGAGCATTGTCCCCAGAGCTGTGGCGAATACAAATATAAATAGGGCGTACTGAGACTCTTGTATCGTGAGGTTGAACTTCCCCATGGTGTAGAATGTGTAGTAGCTACTCATGCTCGCCATATATACATATTTGGAGAAGATCAGCACCAGTAGCACCCCTATATAAAAATATGTACGGCGGTTGGAGTATGGGCGAGGTATCCACCCTTCGTCCCCGGGCTGCAATGCTACCTTGCGCGATGAGGAGTTCTTCCCCTGCGTGGCCACGGCCCTTTGGCTGAGGAGGGCTTTGTACCACCTTGCTACGATCAAGCTAGCGACTATTCCCACCACCGAGAGCATAGCCACAAGGGTGGTGTTTTGTCGCCCATAGGGTGCAATCACAAAGGCGGCCAAGAGGGGTCCGAGCGACCCTCCGAGGTTTCCTCCCACCTGAAATATAGATTGCGCTAACCCCTTGCGCCCTGCCGAGGCGAGGGATGTGAGGCGCGAGGCTTCGGGGTGGACGATAGAGGATCCTGTGCCCACCAACATCACCGAGATCATCACCCACGTAAATGTGTTGGCATAGGCCAGCGAGGTGAGGCCGCTAAATGTAAAGAGGGCGGCAAGGGTTATGAAGTAGGGGTTGGGGCTCCTGTCGAGGTATGATCCCATGATGGGTTGGAGCACCGAGGCGGACATTTGATACCCGAGGGTGACGATTCCGATCTGCACGAAGCTCAGCGCTAGGTCCTCCTTAATCATGGGGTAGAGCGACGTTACCACTGCTTGCAGAGCGTCGTTGCAGCAGTGACATATGCTGAGAGATATGAGAATCCCCATCACGGGTGTGGTGATGGTCGAGATTGTTTTTTGTGTGGCCATGGACTCTTTATTACTTGTAGGCTCCTATGAGGTTATGTTTCGCTAGGGATTGCGGCTCGAAGGCCGCAATGACGTTATTAGTTAATCATCAACTCATAACTCATAACTCATAACTCATAACTCATAACTCATAACTCATAACTCTATTGTCGTTTCGGTTTGCCGTCGCAGTAGACGCATCTGAATTTATTGTGGTTATCCGAACGGTGTCTGAAAAGTTGGTCCACATCCTCCGTTGCGGTTATGCAGCGGCGGTTGGAACATACAAGCTCATTGACCAAGAGTCCCTCCTCGATGCGAGGGGTAACCTCCGAGCTGGTGTCGCAACCCTTCCACTCCAAAAGTTTGCAGATGAGGGCCATGCGGACAAATTTACCATTTTCGACCTGTCTAAAGTATGCGGCACGAGGGTCATTATCCACGTCGCGCGTGATCTCGTTGACGCGTGGTAGCGGATGGAGGATTCTCATGTCTGCCTTGGCTGTAGATAACTTTTCGGAGGTGAGCACAAAGCTATCCTTTACGCGGTCGAACTCATCCTCGTCGAAGAAGCGCTCCTTCTGCACACGTGTCATATACAACACATCCAACTCGTCCATAACCTCCTCCATGGTCTCCACCTCGCGGAACTCTATGGGGTAATTATCGCTCAACTCAGCCAACATATACTCTGGGAGCTGTAGCTCTTTGGGGGCAATGAGGATCACCTTGACCCCTTGGTAGCGCGCCAAAGCCTTAATCAATGAGTGGACGGTACGTCCAAACTTCAGGTCTCCGCAAAATCCAATCGTGTAGTTATCGAGTCGCCCCATCTCGCGCTTGATGGTCAGCAGGTCGGTGAGGGTTTGTGTGGGGTGGGCATGGCTTCCATCGCCTGCGTTAATAACAGGTATAGATCCATATTGCGAAGCAACCAATGGTGCACCCTCCTTGAAGTGGCGCATAGCGATGATGTCGGCAAAGCAGCTGATGACACGCACCGTGTCGGCCACAGTCTCGCCCTTGGATGCCGACGACGACGACGCATCCGAGAAGCCAATCACATTGCCACCCAGCTCCATCATCGCCGAGGTGAAGCTCAGTCGTGTACGTGTACTGGGTTCATAAAAAAGGGTCGCGAGCTTTTTGCCTCGACACACTTGACTGTACTTGTCGCGATTAGCGATGATATCTTCGGCCAGAAGGATGATCTCTTGGGTCTCCTCCACCGAAAGGCAGGTAGGATCTATAAGATGACGCATATGATTGTAATGTTGATATGTTTAGCCACGAAGGTATAAAAAAAATCCACGCTATCCAAATAAGAACGTTGCAAGGGGGGCGAAATTTCAAAGATTGCACAAAAGTTCTGATTGGTCACGTACGTTGAATCCACGCTTTCCAAATTCTGCTCTCCACCACCCTCTAACAACAAAAAGCTATGGTTTGGGGGGTGCGCGTGGTACGAAATAGCAAGATGTAGGTATAAAAATGTGGAAAATGTTTCGTAACTTTGCAGCGCAAGTATGAAAGGAAAGGTTAATATAGTGCGTAGACAAGGGATTATTGCAAGTATTTTACTTGCGATAATGTCGCTGTACTATGTTAATTCAACGATGTTTAGCCACGTCCACGTGATTGATGGGGCTACGATCATACACTCTCATTTCCATGGAGACGACCACACCCAGAGCGAGGATGGCGACCACACAGCGAGCGAAATCACGCTCATACAACATCTTAACAATGCGACAATTATCATAAGTGAAACCCTTTCACTCGATAATATATACTCCGTAGGTGAGTACCACCCCTTCGTTCCCTCGACTTTCGAGGCACCCGAAGTAGATCCATATAGAAATATATCGCCGCGCGCTCCGCCTCGATATACTCTATAGTAATACCCCACTTTCGACACATGCAATCCATAAATGTGTCGATCCCAAAACAAAAATTCAAACAAAAATCTTATTTAAATGAAATTCGCAAAATTTTATTTGCTATTGCTATGTGCGGTAGTAGCAATACTCCCAGTAGCAGCACAAAAGACCGACGCGTCGATCGTCGGACATGCCGTGGACAAATACACAGGTAAGCACCTTCCCTACATCACCATCTCTATCGAGGGTACAACAGTCGGTTGTGTTACCGACGGAACTGGTCACTTCACGCTTATCAACGTACCTTTGGGTGAACTTACAGTCGTAGCTTCATCGGTGGGTTATGGCAAAGAGGAGATGGTCGTAACAATGGCTAAGGACAAAACCGTAGAGTGTAAATTTGAACTCACGGAGCAGACCATAGATGTAGATCAAGTTGTGGTGTCGTCGACAAAGAACGAGACAAACCGCAAAGTGTCGGCCGCAATCGTCAATGTCGCTTCGGTTAAGCAGTTCGAGAACACAGCGTCGTCGACACTCAGCGAGACAATGAGCTTCCAGCCCGGTTTGCGTGTCGAGAACACATGCGGAAACTGTGGAGCTATGCAATTGCGCATCAACGGCCTTGAGGGTCAATACTCACAGATCTTGTTGGATAGCCGCCCACTTTTTAGCTCTCTTGCAGGAGTTTATGGTATCGAGCAACTCCCAGTGGCTATGATCGAGCGTGTGGAGGTTATCCGCGGAGGAGGCTCTGCACTCTTTGGATCGAGCGCTATTGGTGGCGTGGTGAACATCATCACCAAGGAGCCTCTTCGTAGCTTCGTGACACTCTCGAACACTACAAACATACTTAAGGGTGGGACAACCGACGTGACTACAGCAATCAACGGTTCGTTCGTTACCGACGACAATAAAGCAGGTGTATATATCTTTGGTATGCTTCGCGACAAAGGCGAGTATGACCGTAACGGAGATGGATTCACCGAGACCCCAATGCTCAAAACAGAGACTATCGGTTTTAGAGGTTTCTACAAAACAAGCAACTACTCAAAACTTACTGCCGAGTATCACCACATCTCTGACTACCGTCGCGGTGGTAATGACCTCGATTTGCAACCTCACGAGACTGCAATCACCGAGCAGGTAGAGTACGAGATCAATGGTGGAAGTTTGAACTTCGACTACTTCTCGCCTAACTACAAGCACAAATTCAATATCAACACTTCGTACCAAGCGATCATCCGCGATAGCTACTATGGTGCCGATTACGACGAGGCAGCTTATGGCGACACTACAGACGATACATTTGTCCTAGGTGGTCAATACACATATAGCTACGGAGGGTTCATCGCTCCAGCTAACCTTACATTTGGTGCTGAGTATACGTCAAATGCCCTACACGATGTTATGCCGGGCTACGATCGTGATCTTCAACAAAACACTAAGATCGCAGGTGCTTACGTGCAAAACGAGTGGAACTCAGATAAGGTGAACTTCGTTGTAGGTGGTCGCTTGGATAAGCACAACTTTATCGACAATGTGATCTTCTCACCACGCGTGAGCGCACGTTATAGCCCATCAGAGAGCGTTGGTTTGCGTGCTAGCTACTCTAGCGGTTACCGCGCACCTCAAGCCTTCAACGAGGATCTTCATATCGAGGCTGTAGCTGGTGGAGTGTCACTCATCGTTCTCGACCCAGACCTTAAGCCAGAGTACTCAAACAGCTTCAACGTGTCGGCTGACCTCTACAAAACATTTGGTAACGTACAGACTAACCTCCTCGTAGAGGGATTCTATACCAAACTGGATGATGTATTTATCCTCGAGCAAACAGATGAGTTCGATAACTCGGGCGACAATACAATCTGGGAGCGTACAAATGGTTCGGGTGCCGTTGTGAAGGGTATCAGCGCAGACCTTAAGGTCGGTATGGTAAACAAATTTGAGGTGCAAGTAGGCTACACATTCCAAAAGAGCCAATACTCAGAGGCTGAGGTGTGGAGTGACGACGTGGAGGGTACACGCACAATGTTCCGCTCACCAGACCACTACGGTTATATCACCGCGAACTACGACATCACAGATAAGTTCAAAGCATCTGTTTTCGGAAACTACACAGGCAAAATGCTCGTTCAACATGCAGCAGGATGTGTTGAGTACGACGAAAACGTGTGGACACCAAACTTCTGGGACTTCGGATTTAAGTTCGCTTACGACTTCAAAGTATCTGAGCTCTTCAATATCGAGCTACACGCAGGAATGAAAAATATCCTAGACCAATACCAAAGCGACCTCGAGACAGGCGAGCTTAAAGATGCAGGATACGTATACGGACCATCACTCCCACGTACAGTCTTCTTCGGCGTTAAACTAGCATTTTAAGTTTTAACGAGCTTAGGTCAGAGGCCTTGGTTAGAGGCTAGACTGCCCTAACAGCGGGCGGCCGCACAGCAAGCTGTGATTTGTCCTCCTTGCGCTTTTGTGCCGTTTGAGGCCGCGACTTTAAAGTTCACCTTCAGTGAACGTTTAATATAAAATGAGTACCATAAACCTTGAAAGCAAGCTTTCGGTTCATGGTACTCATTTTATATTATTCCCCCGTTGGGGGACCTAAATTCGCGGCCCCACCCACCCCCAAGCGAGGTGGTATCACTCACAACTCCTAACTCCTAACTCTTAACTCCTAACTCTTAACTCCCACGCGTCATTGCGGACCCCGATCCGCAATCCCTAACGATACATTGTACGACCGAGGCAGAGATTGCGGCTCAGAGGCCGCAATGACGAAAATAATGGTGAATGGTTAATTAACCATTTACCATTGACCATTCACCATTAACCATTCACCATTCACCATTAACCATTAATTTCACTTCGGTTGGGTGGGGTTGGGGCGAGCGCGGAAAACCCCTGAAAGGGGGTAATATGAAAATAGTGTCACGAACTGAAAATTTATTTTCTAGGTTCGTGACACTATTTTTATATTATACGTTCACCAGAGGTGGACTTCCGCGCGCGCAACAGCGCATACAACCGCTAGGAAACACAAATCACAGCTTGCTGTGCGCCCGCCGGCGTGAGGCGGTCCAGCCTCTGACCAAGGCCGAAAAAACAGCCAAATAACCTACAAATTCTTTTTAGCGCGTTTAGCCATAGCCGAGGCGAATACGAAGTCGTTGAGTTCTTTATTATCGGCGTTGAGGACATCGTTTTTATCCCCTTCCCACCATTTGTTTCCTTCGTGGATATATGCTATTTTGTCGCCTATCTCGAGCACGGAGTTCATGTCGTGGGTATTGATTATAGTTGTAATGTTGTACTCCTCGGTGATGTCGTGAATGAGGTTGTCGATGACTATTGATGTTTGTGGGTCGAGCCCCGAGTTTGGTTCATCGCAGAAGAGGTACTTGGGGTTGAGGACTATAGCGCGCGCTATGGCTACGCGTTTAATCATTCCACCGCTGAGTTCGGCTGGATATCGCGAGTGTGCATTGGCGAGTTTGACACGTTCGAGGCAGAAGTTCACACGCTCGAGTTTCTCCTCTTCGCTCTGGTCGGTGAAGAGGTCGAGGGGGAGTTTAACATTCTCGACCACTGTAGATGAGTCGAGGAGGGCTCCGCCTTGGAATATCATTCCTATATCTTTGCGCACAGCTTTTCGGGCCTTGAAATCGAGGCCCGAGAAGTTGATGTCGTCGTAGAAAATATCTCCACGGTCGATGTCGTAGAGCCCCACGAGACACTTTAGGAGCACGGTTTTTCCCGATCCGCTCTTACCGATTATGAGGTTTGTTTTGCCGGCATCGAACTCGACGCTCACATCCTTGAGGACGTTGTTCTCCTTGAAGGTTTTGAAAATATTTTGGCACTTTATCATATCAGCAATATTTGCGTTAGGATTAGGTTAAATATCATCACCACCACGGAGCTGACCACCACCGCACGTGTCGAGGCGCGCCCCACCTCCAGTGAGTTCCCTTCGGCATTGTAGCCAAAGAAGGCTGATACTGTGGTTATTATGAATGCAAAGACGGCACTCTTGATAAGCGAGTAGGTTATGGAGTAGGGCCTAAAGTCGAGCAGCAACCCCTCCACATAGTCGGCTGGTATGATGATCCCAGTGAGGGTGCAGATCAGGTATCCGCCATATATACCCACAATGACACTAAGTATGGTGAGTAGCGGAAAGAAAAATACCGTGGCTATGACTTTGGGGAGAATGAGGTACGACGCGGAGTTCACACCCATAATCTCCAGCGCGTCAATCTGTTCTGTTATGCGCATGGTGCCGATCTCGGAGGCTATATTGGAGCCCACCTTTCCCGACAAGATCAGAGCTATGACCGTAGAGGAGAACTCGAGGATCATTGTTTCGCGCGTGGCGTAGCCTATGAGTGAGGGGGGGATGAATCCGCCACCGAGGTTGATAGCCATCTGTAGGGTTATCACCGCGCCTATAAAGACCGATATGATGGCAGTTAGCCCTATGGAGTCGAGCCCTAGGGCCTCCATCTCGAAGAGTATACGTCGACGATATATGGAGCCTTTTTCGGGACGCGAAAAGACTTTGCCAAGGAGAATGAAGTAGCGACCTATGGCCTCTAAGGATTTAAACATGGGTTAGGTGTGTATGGGTAGTTATTTGTTTTTAATCTCCTCGAAATCAACGTAGTCACCCACATCTTTATTCACGCGCTTCTCGTTTACCTCCGAGGTTTTATATACCTTCACGTCGCCCTCGTCTCTAGCTGTTTGGCTCTTATTGGCCCCAGCACTACCCCCAAATGGGTTCTGCCCAAAACCGAAGGGGTTCTGGTTGGTTTGGTTACCTTGACCACTCTGAGCGCCACCTCTCATCTGATCCTCCATATTTTTTCGCATCTTGGTGATCTTGTAGCGAAAGTAGAGAGAGAGGATAAAGAGGAGTAGAAAGATTCCCAAAACAATATAGACAACCACCGTCACTGCTCCTAGGAGAAACGATGGTGCGACAATAGCTAAAAAAATTATCAACCACAAAATAGGGTTAGATTTAATCATATCAAACATAGTTTTACACTTTTAGATACAGTAACAAACGTATAGTTACGCGGCAAAATTACATAAAATTTCCCGAATTACCCCAATTAGGGCTGAAAAGATAATGATTAATGGTGAATGATAAATGGTTTTAATGGTTAATGGTTAATGATGAATGGTGAATGGTGAATGGTAAATGGTGAATGATGAATGGTGAATGATGAATGGTGAATGATAAATGGTGAATGATAAATGATGAATGATAAATGGTGAATGAGAGACTTAACTCCTCCTAACTCTTAACTCTTAACTCCTAACTCCTAACTCCTAACTCCTAACTCCTAACTCCTAACTCCTAACTCCTAACTCCTAACTCTTAACTCCTAACTCCTAACTCTCCCACGCGTCATTGCGGCCTCCGAGCCGCAATCTCTGCCTCGGTCACACAATGTATCGCTAGGGATTGCGGCTCGGAGGCCGCAATGACGCGTGGGAGTTAAGAGTTAGGAGTGATGAGTTGTGAGTGACACCACCTCGATTTGGGGTTGGGGCCGCGAGGGGGATTCCCCCTTATGGGGGAATAAATGTTTAATGGTAGGCACAGAGCCGAAAGTTTACTTTCGAGATCTGGGTCTGCCATTAAATATTTTAAATTTCTCGCTTGAGCGCGAAAACACCTCGCGGCCTAAACACACAAAACGCAAGGAGGACAAATCACAGCTTGCTGTGCGCCCGCCGGCGTGAGGCAGTCTCAAATTTTACACAATACTAATTTAAAGAAAAAAATTGTCTTATTCGATTAAATGTCGTACTTTTGGAGTCAAAATCAAACGTACTAAATATTTACGCATATGCTAAACAAACTCACAGCTATCTCGCCGATTGATGGTCGTTACCGCAATGTAACCGAAAAATTGGGCGATTATTTCTCCGAGGCTGCACTTATCCGCTATCGTATCCGCGTCGAGGTGGAGTATTTCATCACTCTGTGCGAACTACCCCTCCCCGAGCTATCGACAATCGACAAAGGTGCATTTGCCGACCTGCGCAAGCTATATACCGATTTCTCGCTCACCGACGCTGAGCGTGTCAAGGAGATCGAGTCGGTGACCAACCACGACGTGAAGGCTATCGAGTATATCATCAAAGAGAAGATGGATCTTTTGGGACTTCAAGAGTACAAGGAGTTTGTCCACTTCGGACTCACGTCACAAGATGTCAACAACACATCTATCCCCTTGTCGCTCAAAGAGGCGGTGGCAGATGTATATATCCCTACCCTCGAGGAGCTTATCGAAAAACTCAGCGCGATGGTAGCGGAGTGGAGCGGTGTATCTATGTTGGCTCGTACACATGGACAACCAGCGTCGCCCACACGCCTAGGTAAGGAGATTCAGGTATATGTAGAGCGCCTTAGCAAGCAACTCACAATGTTGAAGTCACTCCCCTATGCCGCTAAGTTTGGTGGAGCTACGGGTAACTTCAACGCCCACAATATCGCATACCCACACATCAACTGGGTCGATGTGGCAAACTCATTTGTAAACAACACCCTCGGGCTCGATAGATCGCAATACACAACTCAAATCGAGCACTACGACATGATGGCTGCCCTCTTCGATAACCTCAAACGTATCGACACAATCATGATTGACCTCTCTAGAGATATGTGGAGCTACATCTCGATGGAGTACTTCAAGCAACGTATCAAAGCTGGCGAGGTGGGGTCGAGCGCTATGCCTCACAAGGTTAACCCTATTGATTTCGAGAACGCGGAGGGTAACTTCGGTATAGCAAACTCAATCTACGAGCACCTAGCATCTAAGCTCCCCGTGTCACGCCTACAGCGCGACCTTACGGACTCTACAGTGCTTCGCAACGTCGGTGTGCCGATCTCGCACGCCCTAATAGGTATGCGCTCGCTGCTTAAGGGTCTGGGTAAAATCATCTTGAACCAAGCAGCTATAGATGCCGACCTCGAAGCTAACTGGGCAGTGGTGGCCGAGGGAATACAAACGGTGCTTCGCCGCACTGGATACCCATCTCCATACGAAGCTCTCAAAGCATTAACGCGTACAAACTCTCATATCACTGCGGAGTCAATCGCAGTCTTTATCAATGAGTTGGATGTCACCGACGAGGTCAAAGCTGAACTTCGTAGCGTAACCCCTCAGAGCTATACAGGAGTATTCTCTTTGGAGTAAAGGTTGCTGTTATATCGGCCTAAGGTCGTTTGGCCTAAGGTCAGAGGCTGGACTGCCTCACGCCGGCGGGCGCACAGCAAGCTGTGATTTGTTATCCTTGCGCTTTTATGCCGTTTGCGGCCGCGAGAGGTTTTCGCGCTAAAGCGTGAAATTTAATATAAAATGAGTGTCATGGACCTTGAAAGTAAACTTTCGGTCCATGACACTCATTTTATATTATTCTCCCTATGGGGGAACCCCCTCGCGGCCCCATCACCCAAAGCGAGGTAGTTATATACGAAGGTTTTCTTCCATTTATCATTTCATCTCAGTTCTTTTATTGTAGTTCGGAGACTGAAGGAGGATAATGACAATGAACTGAGAAGGGCTGAATAAAACTGAGTAAGACAGAGCAAGCCTTAGATAAGTGAGAGATGCATCAGCCGAAAGATGCAACCTTCGCATGCTGCCACTCGGTTGGGTGGGGGTGTGGCGAGCGCGGAGACCCCCGAGAGGGGGTAATATGAAAATAGTGGATGCTGAACCGAAAGCTCGCTTTCGAGGACAGCATCCACTATTTTCATATTATACGTTCACCTTTGGTGAACTTCCGCGCTCACAGCAAACACACCCAACCGCAAGGAAAACAAATCACAGCTTGCTGTGCGCCCGCCCGGCGTGAGGGCAGACCTCGGAACTAAACCACAGCCCAAAAACAAAACTCTACCTGAAGAACCTATAGTAGGTACCAAAGGGGATCTCTTTGGCGGAGCGGTCGGTGAATATGAGTTCACCTCGTTCCTCATTCTCCTGTGCACCAAACAGTTGAGACACAGCTGTGCGAGCTAGGGTCGACGATAGCCCCATGGAGTAGAGGTTAAATACGAGGAAGCTATCTTTGGGTTCGAGGAGTTGGGAGCAGCATTTGAGCATCTCGTTTATATCATCTTCGAGGATCCACCTCTCACCATTAGCACCACGTCCGTAGGCTGGGGGGTCGAGGATTATGCCGTGATATTTATTTCCACGCCTCACCTCTCTCTGCACGAATTTCATGGCATCTTCCACTATCCAGCGTATGTCGTTGAGCCCCGAGAGCTCCATATTTTCGCGCGACCACGACACCACCTGCTTCACCGAGTCTACATGTGTTGTCTGTGCTCCGCCCGATGCAGCGGCTAGTGTAGCGCCCCCTGTGTAGGCAAATAGGTTGAGTACTTTGGGGGTGACCCCTTGCGCGCGAAGTTCCACGCAGCGGTCATATATAAAGCTCCAGTTTGCGGCCTGCTCGGGGAATATTCCCACATGTTTGAACGATGTGAGCCCTAGGCGCATGGTGATCTTCATCGCTTTGTATTGGTAAGCTATGGTCCACCTATCGGGGCACGAGGGTTTCATGCGCCACTCGCCACGCTCCTCGCTTTTGGAGTCGCGCATGAACGAGGCATCGGCCATGCGTGCCCACTCCCCCTCGCTGAGGCTCTTGGACCATATAGCTTGGGGCTCGGGTCTACGAGTTGTGTATTTGCCGAAACGCTCCAGCTTCTCGAAATCTCCCGAGTCGATGAGTTCATAATCTCCGAAATCGGGGCTTAGGTTCTTTATCATAATTTAATTTCTATAATTTTAAATTATATCTTCTTTTATTTATTGCGGCCATTAACCATTCATCATTGACCATTAGTCCCGTCATTGCGGCCTCCGAGCCGCAATCTCAACCTCGTTTATTTAATGTTGCGCTAGGGATTGCGGATCAAGTCCGCAATGACGTATATATGCTAATTTATCATTCACCATTTATCATTCACCATTAAATTTACAGCTCTTGCGAGCTGTTCGCCCTCCTAGCACTTTTTTTTGTTACTCAAAAAAAAGATGCTTTTTAGGAGTGGAGGGCGAGAGCCGAGGACTGCCCTACGCGGGCGGCGGCGGAGAGATCTCCGCGGATCCGAGAAAAACTGCGTTTTTCTATACCTAATCATCATTGACCATTCATCATTGACCATTCATCATTGACCATTCATCATTCACCATTTATTTTATAAACATTCATCCGGCACTTTGCGCAGTCAAACTCCAACTTAAACTTCTGGGCTCCGCGGTGGAGATACAGATCCCTCCTGAGGCGCGACCCCTCCCTGAGGCACTCCCCGATCTCGTGACGCAGGCAGTAGGAGCTCTCCATAACCTTGGCACCCCCAAGGTCGCGCTCACACTCCCAGCTGCGAGCCACGGAGCTGACACCATGGTCGCGGTAGAACGCCTCGGCCACGCGGTTAGTCACCGCCCCCTCGGCCGAGATCTCGGAGGTGGGGTATCGGGCATCTGGGTTCTCACGGAAGTGTCGACCTCCCTTGGTCATCGACTCCATGCGACGTTGGCGCAGGGTCTCCAAAGTGTCGCGCCTGAGGGCAGCTAAGCGCGACGAGGGGACGAAATAGTTCTCGCTACCTGTCTCCAGAACCACGCTCTCCACCTCGAAGATCGTATCTCCGCACTTCGAGAGCTGGGTGTGGATAACCTCCCTCATTTTGTTAATATTTTGTGCACCCTGCAACTCCTCGCACACCGACGTGGTGGCACTACACCCCTCGTTGTCTTTGTAGGTGAGGGTGATGCACCTCTCCGACATGGAGATCTTAGCACCCACACCGACCTTTCGTCGCGTGCGGCTACCCTCCAACCGATCGGCAAAGAGCTTATCAAAATTGCGGTAGATCTTAACTCCGCGCGACAGACCATCCATGCGGTTGGGGTAGATCCACTCCCCCTCCATGCGGTTGATATTGCTCCCCTTCAACCCATCCGAAGAGATGAAGCATACTCCATCGCCTGCCGCGAGCGTCACTCCGCGCGAGAGTTTAAATGCCTCGCCTCGTCTGATCTCGCTCACCTCGCCTAGCTCCTCGCCCACCGACTTGGGGGTATCGAAAGAAGCGAGGTTAGCGCTCTGTCCATCAAAGAGATATTCGCTCTCTCCGCGCGTGAAGCTCTTGATCGGGTTGGGGTCAAAATCAAACTTAGACTCTCCACAAGAACTCCTCACATATCCCTCGCGTTCGCCCATCAAAAGGTCCAACTGCTGGCGATAGTGAGCCACGATATTTTTGGTGTAGCCGATCTCCTTGAGTCGACCCTCGATCTTGAAAGAGGTGACCCCCAGATCTATCATCTCGCCCAGACGAGCCGACAAATTGAGATCCTTGACCGACAACAAATGTTTGGTCGACAATATCTTACGCCCCCTATCGTCACACAAGTCATAGGTCATGCGACATGGTTGGCTACATTCGCCCCTATTTCCACTCCGACTCGACATAGAGCGCGAGAGCAGGCACCTTCCGCTATGGCCCACGCAGATAGCCCCGTGGACAAAGGCCTCGATCTCGACATCCGTAGATTGCGTTATAGCCTCGATCTGATCCCCAGAGAGGGCCCTCTCCAACACCACACGACTAAATCCTACATCCTCCAAGAACTTAACCCCCTCGGCTGTCATATTGCACATCTGCGTAGAGGCGTGAAGCTCAACCCCAAGCCCCATCCTCGCGACCGCCATATCTTGCACGATAAGGGCATCGACCCCCGTGTCGACTAACTCTTGGGCTGCACGTTTAGCCTCCTCCAACTCCTCATCGAAGATCACCGTATTGAAAGTGGCGTAGACCTTGACCCCAAACTGGTGAGCATACTCCACAACACGCGAGATGTCCGCAGCACTATTGGCCGCCGCACGTCGAGCACCAAAACTGCTGCCACCTATATATATAGCATCTGCACCATAATCCACCGCCGCTACAGCAGAGGCATAATCACGAGCTGGTGCCAAAAGTTCTAGTTTTATCATGTGTGTTGTGTTGTGTGTATGGGACTGTGTTTGGGTATTGTATGGGACTGCCCTGCGCGGGCGGCGGCGGAGTGCTCTAAAGCGGAGCTACCCTATATTGTTGTTATATATATTCTAATTGAGGCTTTGTGCTTGCAGCCTTAACCAGCCACGCCATTGCAGATCGGGATCCGCAATGACGTGCGCGTGTGGCCATTAATCATTAACCATTCATCATTAAATTTACAGCTCTTGCGAGCTGTTCGCCCTCCTAGCACTTTTTTTGCTACTCAAAAAAGATGCTTTTTAGAAGTGGAGGGCGAGAACCGAGGACTGCCCTACGCGGGCGGCGACGGAGAGATCTCCGCTGATCCAAGAAAAACTGCGTTTTTCTATACCCATTCATCATTAATCATTATCGGCGTTAATCATTAACCATTAACTTTAGTTAAGACCGGTTTAATATCCTTGATTCGGAGCTGCGGAGTCACCGTGCCTCGATAGTGGTTCTCAACGATTTGATAACATACATCTATCGGGCGACCTTGGCAGATCCACTCATAGTGAGTAGGTTGGCTAAAGGCGATAGATGATATACGCGTGTTGGGCTTTTGCTTCTGCGTTAGATCCATCCTCAGATGTTCGCAATCGGCACCCACCAATCGTGCATCTCCGTGGTTACTAACCCCATAGGTCACAAAGACAGGGGCGTTGTTGCCCGGGCCAAAGGGCTGGAACTTATTGAGATCACGCCTAAAGGCTGGAGTGATCTGCGAGAAGAGAAGGTCGGTATCTATGTCAACCTGCGGAATAAGTATCTGTGGGTCGATATTCTCCTCCACATAGGCGTTGAACCTGCGCGTGAACTCCTCGACATTCTCGGGACGCATGGTGAGCCCTGCGGCATACATATGTCCGCCGAAGTTCTCCAACAAATCCGAACACGACTCAATGGCTTGGTAGAGGTCGAACCCTTGGATCGAACGGGCCGAACCCGTAACAAATCCATTGCTCTGGGTCAACACCACCGTGGGACGGTAGTAGGTCTCGATGAGTCTCGACGCAACGATTCCCACGATTCCCTTCATCCACTTGGGGTTGAAGATCACCGTGCTCTTCTGGCGCTTGAGCTCGGGGTTATTCTCGATGAAGTCGTGCGCCTCTTGGGTCACACTACGATCTATACTCTTGCGATCTTGGTTGAAGGCATCTATCTGCTCTCCCGACTCCGCGGCGGCATTCTCGTTACCCTCGACCAAAAGGTGCACCACAGCATAGCCTCCCGAAGGGGCGGCATTCTCGTCGTTCTCGTCCATACGCATGCGCCCTGCGGCATTGATGCGCGGCCCGATCTTAAAGACGATATCGTCGATGGTGATAGAGGTGCGGTCCAAACCGCAGATCTTGATTATGGAGTGTAGCCCTCGCGACGGTTTATTGTTGAGACGCAACAGGCCATAGTATGCCAACACACGGTTCTCGTCCACCAAAGGGACGATGTCTGAGGCTATACTCACAACCAAAAGATCCAACAGCGGCTCAATCTCCGAAAAAGGTATACCCGCACGCATAGCGTAGGCTTGGGCGAGCTTGAAGCCCACACCGCACCCCGACAGTTCGTCGAAAGGGTATGTACAATCGACCCTCTTGGGGTCCAAAACAGCTACAGCCTGAGGTATCTCGTCGGCTGGAAGGTGGTGGTCGCAGATAATGAAATCAACACCTTTACTCTTTGCATAGACAATCTTCTCCATCGCTTTGATTCCGCAATCGAGGGCTATGATCAATGTCGCACCCTTAGATGCCGCATGATCTATACCTTTGATCGAGATTCCATACCCCTCGGTGTAACGATCGGGGATATAAAACGATAGATTCTTATGACCTATCTGGCGCAAAAATTTGTACATCAACGCCACCGCAGTGGTGCCATCGACATCGTAATCTCCATAAACCATGATGCGTTCGCCTCGGCTCACCGCACTCTGGATCCTCTCAACGGCACGATCCATATCCTTCATCAAGAAGGGGTCGTGCAACATCGAAAGGTGAGGATTAAAGAAATTCCTTGCGCTCTCAACATCGTCTATGCCTCTCTGTATAAGTAGCTTGGCCAACACAGGAGCAATGTTTAGCGTCGAGGATAGCCTCTCCACCAACTCCTCCGCTCCCGAAGGTTTCACTACCCATCTCTTCTCTATGGGCATAATCTTTACTATTTTTATATTTTAACATTTATAATCTCTCTTTGGCTAGCGCACAACAATGCCATAACGACAACGCACGGTATTAGATACATAACGTTGGCCACGACCCAAAAATTGAGCGCTAAGGAATATATGTTAGAAAAAAATAGAGACTCCAATAAATTATAGAGCCGAGAGCTTCGACAATTTTAGCCCACACCACCACGAGACCTAATGATATATATGCAAATACATCTGGATACAGTGTACCCATATACTCGTCTAGCACAAACTAAACTATGAGCTGTATATATAAAAATATACAACTATTGTGCGAACAGCCCTATGGCCGCCCCACAAATATGATACTCTCCCCCTCGTATTCGTAAGAGTACGATGAAGATACAACGACACGAACCTTGACAATGGGACACTCCCCTCCCAAGTTACGTTTTGGCACCTTTGCCACTTTTTTCCAATTGATGCAAATATATAAAAAATATCCCCAAATATGAATATAATATAGAATTTTTTTTTATTTAATGATAAATGGTCAATGATAAATGATGAATGGTGAATGATGAATGATAATCTGTATATACGTTATTGCGGCCTCCGAGCCGCAATCTCTGCCTCGGTCGCACAATGTATCGCTAGGGATTGCGGCTCGAGGGCCGCAATGACGCGTGGGAGTTAAGAGTTAGGAGTTAGGAGTTAGGAGTTAGGAGTTAGGAGTTAGAAGTTAGGAGTTAGGAGTTAGGAGTTGTGAGTTAAGAGTTAAGAGTTAAGAGTTAGGAGTTAGGAGTTAGGAGTTAGGAGTTAGAAGTTGTGAGTGATACCACCTCGCTTGGGGGTGGGTGGGGCCGCGACTTTAGGTCCCCCAACGGGGGAATAATATAAAATGAGTACCATGAACCGAAAG